>JBBWZJ010000034.1:0-9277 GCA_039648985.1 Acidobacteriota bacterium
TGGTCGTCCGTGACATCGCCGGTCCTGGTTGCCGACGGCGGCGCCGGCCCACCGTCGATCCGCGCCGCCGCTGACGCCCTGGCCGCGCTCCTCGCCGACGCCCACCGGCGCACGCTGCCCGGCCAGCAGCATGACGTCGCGCCGGGCGTGCTGGCACCGATCTTGGCGGAATTCTTCGCCGCCTGACCATGGGCGTGCTGCGTGCGGCAGTACGGAGCCGCGCGCTGCCGTCCCCGCGGAGTAGCCGGCGGTCAGGTGTAGTCGAGGTCCGCGGTCAGCTCCGGCAGGACCGCCAGGTGCGCCCACACCTCTTTGCCGGCCCCGGAAGGAGCAGTTCCCCAGGCGCGTGCCAACGCGGCAATGATGGCCAGCCCCCGGCCGCGGGCGTCGGTCGGCAGTGGCGTGCGCCGCTGTGGACGGCCGGGCGCGTCGTCAGCCACCGTCAGGAGGAGATGGTCACGGCGGAGCGCGAGTCGCACGTCGACTCTGGTGCTGCCGGCCTCGATCGAGTTGGTGACGAGTTCGCTGACGATGACCTCGGCATCCGCGGCGACGGTCGCGGCAGCCGGGCCGGTGCCGAGGATGTCGGCTATGTGCCGCGAACAGAATCGGCGGGCGTCACCGGCCGCCCGGCGCTCGCTGGTATACCGCTGAGCGGCACTCCAACTCATTTGCGCCCCTCCCGCCCGCGACGCGTCGCGTTCCGGTGTGTGGAGTGCGGTACACCGCAGGGGGGCGGCACGTCCCCCGACGCTGCGCCCCCCTGCGGCCGCAAGACCATCCTCCGATCCGGAAGAGTGCCCCGCACGTTCCGGTGAAAGCTGGTCTAAGCCTCAACCTGCAAGGCCCAACCTGCAGGGGACGTCAGACAGAGACCGCCAGAACCGCCGGATGGTGCCCGCACGGCGTCGAGGCGCGCTCTGCGCTTCCGCGAGCGCCGCCGAGGTCTTGGGCGACTGGGAATTGGATGCTTGGTCCGCAGCAATCCCTGGGACACAGAGTACACCCATTCGGGACAAAAGCACGGCGTTCGGCGCGATGCGGCAGGCAGTATCCGGTGCGGCTGCTCAGTTCGCCGGCTTGCTGTCTCGTGAGCTGCTGGTGCGGCCGGGTGTCGATGGCGGCACGACGGCACTCGGCGGAATCGCCCGCGTGGCGATCGATGCGGCCACCTCCGACAGCCGCGTCTGAGTGCGGCGCGCGTGGCTGCGCAGCAGCTCGAATGCGGCGTCCATCTCGACGTGGGCGTGCTCGGAGATGACACCTTTCGCCTGCTCGATCGCGATCCTGCTGTTGAGCGCGGTCTGCAACTGCTCGGCCAGCTGCTCGCCGGCACGGATGGTGCGGTGCTGCATGATCGCGATCGTCGCGACGTCCGCGAGCGCCTGCGCGATCTCGAGATCACCGGCAACGAGGACCACATCCGGTGGCACGAACAGATTCAGCGCGCCGATCGTGTCCTCGCGCAGCCGCATCGGTAGCGCATAGCTCGGCCCGAAGCCGCGCGAGCGGAGCTCCGTGGCGAACAGCGGCCACCGCTCGATCTGCTCGGCCGGCTCCAGCACGATGACGGGGCCGCCGGTGCGGAAGCAGTCCAGGCAGGGGCCCTCGTCGTTCTGCAGCTCGAAGAGTTCGAGCATCCGACTGTGCTCCGACGAGGTGGCCATCACCCGCAGCTGCCCGCGCTGGTCGGCGAGCATGAGGCCGGCGGCGGAAGCGTCCAGCAGGTCGACGCAGCTGCCGACCAGCCCATCGAGGAGCTCGACGACGTCGAAGCCGTTCACCAGGCTGTCGGCGAGCCGGACGAAGGTCTGTCCGAGCCGCAGCTCCCTGTTGTGGTGGGGATCGCTCATGGTCGACCACCTAACCGATGCCTGCGCCTCATCATCTCTCCAAAAGCAGGCTGCGCGCGACGATCGCCTCCGCCACGTCGCCGATAGGCAGCCCTTCGGCAAATGCGTACGCTCTCAGCCGGGCGAGCGCCTCTTCGATCGAGACATCCAGTTGGACGACCAGCACACCGGATGCCTGGTGCACCACGGCGCGGTGGAACTCCACGGGGCGATCGAGCGGCATCCCGCCCTTGCCGTCCGCGGTGATCAATTCCGGCAGGGCGTCCTTCGTGACCAGGTCGAGCAGTGCGTAGGCGCTGATGTCCGCGAGCCGGAGCGCCGAGCTGAGTTCGTCCGGCAGCAGTGTGCCGGGGTAGACGCGGTACATCGCGAGAACACCGAGGCCGATCGCGCCAATGCACAGCGGCAGGGCGAATACGGCACGCGCACCAGCGCCCACGGCGGCATCGGCGAACATCGGCCACCGCGCCACGCTGCCTCGGCCGTCGAGGTCGTCGACCAGCACCGGATGCGCTTGCGAGAACGCCGTCACGCTCGGGCCTTCACCCAGCGAGAACTGCAGTTCGTCCAACCGTGTGGCCATCTCATCGCTGGCGTACACCAAACCACCGAACCCTCCCGAGCTCATCTGCGATACCCACGCACCCTGCACGGGCAGGGTGCGCTCCGCCGCGTGACACACCGTTTCGAAGGTAGCCAGCCGACCGTCGCTGACACCGGCAAACTCACCGCCTCCAGCAGCCATGCGCATGTCCATTCCCGCGCTTCGATCGCGGGCGACGTTCGGGTCTGGAGGCGCACCACGACTATTCGCCCAGCCTAGGTCCTGCCCACGTCGCTGGACAGGCAATCATTCACATCGCCTGGTTCCTCAGCAAATGATCTTGATTGTGCGACTTGCGGTGTCCCGCGCGCTACTGTCCCCACCATGGCGCGAAGCCTGCTCCAGCGACTGCACAACCCGCGGAATCGGGAATGCGGCTGCGATCCGGATTGCTGGTGCAGGCGGACGCCGCTGGGCCGCGCGGTCAAATGGTGGTTGCCGGCACGCTACTTCGGACTCCACCACAAGAGTCAGGCCACGGCGGAATGGAAACGGGCGCACGACTCGAACCCGCCGTAGCTCATCCGCTATCGGCGATCGCACATTCGATCGGCCAAGCCTCTACCCGGCTTCCAGGTCACGCGCGCACCGGTCATCAGCCTCGTCGGCATGCTCGCCGGCGCGGTCCGTGTGCTGGTACGCGATGATCGGCTCGGGCGTCAAACGCCGGCCGGGGCGGATGCCCTTGCGTGGCATCTCGGTGATCGTCACGGGCTGCCCGCATCGGGTGCATGGTTCTGCTCGGGGATACCGCCTGTAAGCCATCGTGCGATCATCAGGACGCGGCGCCGAACTTGAAAGGGCCTTTGGCCCCTTGCGATGAACCGATTCCTACGCAACGCGAGTCGATGCAAGTCACCGGATCGGTGCCCCTGATGGGTGCCCCTGGCAGGGTGCCCCCGGCAGGATTCGAACCTGCGACGCCCGGCTTAGGAGTCCGGCGCTCTATCCCCTGAGCTACGAGGGCGGGGAGTGCTGCAGGGCCGAGATTACCGGGGATGCGATCCTCCGATGATGCCCGGCCACGCCTTGCGGGTCCGGCTGGCGTCCGCGTGGGACGGACGCTGGACCGATGCGTGGGCAGGAAGGTGCCCGCGTGCATGGCAGATGGTCCGAAACACGGGATTTCTGAGTGATCGGAAGTGGGCCGCGGGCCGGGCGTCAAAGCTGGCACGCCTTCGAACGTTGGCCCTGGTCGCGAGGTCAATCTTCCACCGAGGATGGCGGTTGACCTTCGCAGAGGCCGGGCGCACCGTCGACAGCGGGTGAGTGCGGACGTAGGCTGAGTGCCGTTCGCCAAGGCGCCCAGTTGCGCCTGTGCTATGCGCGGGGTCCAAGCGGGGCAAGCCGGTGCGCCGGGACGAAACGCGGCTCTCGGCGTGAAGGTGAGAATATGGAGACCACCGAACATTTCCCACGGTTTCCCGGACCTATTTTCGACCAGCACCGTCATGTCTGTGCGTTCTTCAACAGCTTCGATGAGCAGTACCGGGTCCTTGGCCCGTTCCTCAAGGATGGTTTCGAGCGGGGCGATAAGGCCTTTCATCTCGTTGATCCTGAGCGGCGGGATGAGCATCTGAGGCGGCTGGCCGCCGGGGGTGTCGATGTGCAGGCGGCGCTGGGTACCGGTCAATTAGAGGTGCGGCCGTGGCAAGACGGCCCGCTCCGTGGGAACCGCTTCGACCAGGACACCTGGCTGGCGTCATTCGAACAAGTGCTCCAGTCCGGGCCGGCCGCAGGGTATGCGCAAACAAGATTCCTGGCTCACATGGAATGGGCGCTCGTCGACTTGCCAGGCGTCGACGACTTGATCGAGTTCGAGACGCGGGTCAACTACGTGGTGCCCAAGTATGAGCATGCAGTGATCTGCGCGTATGACCTGACGAAATTTGGCGCAAGCGTAGTGATGGACGCCTTGCGGACGCATCCACTCGTGATTATCGGCGGGTTGCTTCAGGAGAACCCGTTTTTCGTTTCTCCTGACCAGCTTCTGCTCGAGATCCGGGGGCGGCGGTCGGCCCGCAATACCGCAAGCTCGGTGCAATAAATGCCCATCGACACCGATGCTGAGATCCTCGGGCTGCGAGCCGTGCTCAGGGATCTCGTGGCGCTTTCGGCTATTCCGACGGCGTGGGCCGGTAGAGAACCGGATGCCGTGGCTGCCGGACTCGCTGACGCGCTGATCGGGTTGTTGCAGCTTGATTTTGTTTCCGTTCGTTTGTGCGATCCCAGTGTCGGTGGCGCGGTCGACGTTACGTGGGGGGACGCGTGGAAGACGTTTCCGGAATGGTTGGAAAATCATCTCGCCAAGAGCGGTGAGCTGTCTGGTAGGGAGATCATTCCCGATGTCGACGGCGGCGCCGGTCGATGCCGGGGTGTTGTCCTTCCGATCGGTGTCAATGCCGAGGGAGGTGTGGTTGCTGCGGCCTGTGCTCGCAGCGACTTTCCCACCGACATTGATCAGCTGCTGCTTTGCCTTGCCGCGAATCACGCAGCGACAGCATTTCAGAGTGCATGCCTCATCCACGCGCGCGCGAAGGCGGAAGAAGATCTTCGCAGAGCACGAGACCAGCTCGAGGTGAAGGTCGCCGCGCGCACAGCCGAATTGCGGCGAAGCGAGGCGTACTTGGCGGAGGCGCAGAGGCTAACCCACACCGGGAGTTTGGCAATCGATGTCTCCACCCGGGAGGTGACCCATTCGTCCGATGAAAACTCACGTCTGTATGGCTTCGATCCCGAACAGGGAACTCCCGCGCTCAGCGAGTTTCTCCAGCGCATCCTTCCAGAGGATCGTGCGAGGTGCACCGAAGCGATTGAGAGAGGAATCCGTGAGGCGACTACCATCGAATTGGAGTATCGAGTCGTTCTTCCTCACGGCCCGGTAAGACGCCATCACGCGGTCGCGCACCCGATCTTCGGTGCGTCAGGCGAGCTCGACGAATTCGTGGGCACCATTGTGGACGTCACCGAGCGCCGCCGGGCCGAGACCGAGCTGAAACGGCTGGCCGGGGAGCAGGCGGCGCTGCGGCGGGTGGCGACGCTGGTGGCGCAGGGGGTGCGGCCCGCCGAGATCTTCTCGGCCGTCAGCGACGAGATCGGTGGCCTGTTCGGGACGGGCACGGCGGCGGTCGTCAAGTTCGAAGCCGAGGGTCCCGCGGTCGTCTTCGTCGGCGTCTCGAAGAGCATCGAGCGCGAGCTCCCGATTGGGACACGATGGACGTTCGATGATGCGCTGGCTTCGGCGGAGGTGTATCGCACCGGGCGCCCGGCCCGCGTCAACGTGAAGGACTGGTCGTCACTCGCCGGGCGCGTTGCGACAACTGGACGTCGCCTGGGCGTCGTCTCGACGGTTGCGAGCCCGATCATCGTGGAGGGCTGTCTTTGGGGCGCAATGACCATTTCGTCCACGGACGAGCTGCTGCCGCCCGACACCGAGGTACGCCTCGCGAAATTCACCGAGCTCGTCGCAACCGCGATCGCGAACGCGGAGAGCAAGTCCGAGCTGGCCGCCTCGCGCAGGCGGATCGTCGCCGCGTCCGACGAGGCTCGCCGCCGGATCGAACGAGACCTCCATGACGGCACGCAGCAGCGGCTCGTCTCGCTCGGACTGGCCGTCCGCGTCGCAGAGGCTCAGGTCCAGCCCGGTAGCAGCGACCTTCGAGCGGAGCTGTCCGACATCGCGACCGGACTCGCCGATGCCATCGCGGAGCTGCAGGAGCTCTCGCGCGGCATCCACCCGGCGGTCCTGTCCCGGGGCGGACTCGGCCCGGCCTTGCGAACGCTCGCGCGCCGTTCGCCGATCCCCGTCGAGCTCGACGTTGCGACGGACGCGCGGCTCCCTGAGCCGATCGAGGTCGCGGCCTACTACGTCGCATCCGAGGCTCTGGCGAACGCGGCGAAGCATGCGCATGCATCGCGGGTCGAGATGTCGCTCGCGCCGCGCAACGGCAGCCTGCTGCTGTCGATCCGCGACGATGGCTGCGGCGGGGCCGATCCGGTACGCGGTTCCGGACTCATAGGCCTCACCGACCGCGTCGACGCGCTCGGCGGGACGATCGAAATGGCGAGCCCCGTCGGACATGGAACGACGCTGCGCGTCACCCTTCCCGTCCGAGAGTGCTGACCGGCCCGGGGTCGGGTACAGGCGGCACGAAAGTGCGCGGTGCCCGCGTCTGTCCGCGCTGCTATTGGTGGCATGGGAAGCCAATTTCTGGCGCGCCAGTTGCCGAGCCCGCGATCGCGCCCGACGCCGAACGCCTCGGGCAACCAACGCGTGATGCGTCGCGCCCGGCGAGCGGGATCATGACTTCCAGGCCGGCCGGGATCACCTAGCTGGGGATCTCCTCGTGCTCGGCCAGCACGCGGCCTCACTGTCGAGCGTGGACCGGCCGGGTCCCCCCGACCCAGCCGGTCCGCACGGTGCCCGTCAGTTCTCAATCATTGAGAAAGACGCCTGCCCACGGTGGCATGCCAGTGACGGCAGTGTCCTCCACCAGATGGATGAGAATGTACGTTCGAAGCTCGGCTGAGTTGAACGGACCAGGTCTGCTCGGATGCGCCATCAGCTGCAACTGACCCGCCGCCGGGCTCGGCGCATAGCCACGCTCGGCCAGCACCGTCCGCAACCCTTCCGCATGCGCGGCCAACGGCCCAACCACCCGCACCCGCGTCGCCCAGTAGCCCATGAGCTGCTCCTCTCCAAACCTGCTTGACGGAGAGAAGTCTTGTCAGCGAACGGTCCGGATTATTCCGTCGCTGGGCCTCAATCCCTTATCCAGCAGACGATTCGTCGACCCACTCTGCATAATCCGGTGCTCGGCGTAGTGGGTCTTATCCTCCGGATGAGACCCGGAGGGCCGCACTGCGCTTGAGCACGTCACACCGTCACACCGCATCCGCGGCTCGGCGTTTCCTTACGCAGCTGGCGAAGCTCGGCGCGCTCGCTCTCGGTCAACGCACCGCCGCCGCCCTGCCGTCGCCGACGGTCCTGCCTTGTTCGCAAGATCAACACGAGACTTGACACGGATTTGATGTATGGGTGATTGCTGGCTATGTTTGCTCGACTTGTCCAAGATCAAAGGAATACGGCGAATATGCGATTCACCACCCGGCTGGCCTGCGCGGCCACCGCCTGCCTCCTGGTGTTCGCCGGGCCATTCACGCTGGCTGGCTCAGCCGGTGCGGCAGCTGCGTTGACGCTCACCGGCGCGGCGCCCGCGACGGCACACGGGCCGGGGACCGTCACCTTCACCTACACGATCGTTGTGCCGACCGCAGTGCAGGCAACGGTGTTCACGACGCAGCAGGATCCGGCCCTGCCCGCCCGGACCTCGGGCGTCACCCTGGACGGCGCCGTGGTGCCTGCCGGGCAGATCAGCCAGTCTGGCGCGAGTGACATCACGGTGCAGACTGGCGCCGACCCAGCCGACGGCCTAGCCGTCGGCACACACACCATCACGTTCACCGCGAGCGTGGGCACAGTGACCGCGTCGACCTCCTCGACCGCGGTCCTGGGCTGGACCGAGTCCGCGACGCCGGGCGTTGTCACTTCGGCGCCGATCGCAGTCGCGGTGAACCAGATAGACATCGCGACCGTCCTCACCCCGGACTCGGGAGAGGACCAGCTCGGCTTCCTCGGTACCGGTAATCACCTGGTCTTCCAGGTCGATGTGAGCAACCTCGGCTACGGCACGCCGGACACCCAGCTCGACGTGGATCTGCCGACCGGCGTGGCGCTCGGCTCCGACGGGGTGACCCGCGACGCGGACAATTCGTCCCTGGCCTGCGCTGCGGCACCGGGCAACGCGCAGCACGTTCTGTGCCAGCTCGGCGCCCTGCCCCACGCCACCGGTAGCGACGCCGCCACCCTCGACATCGACCTCGTCGCCACGCCGGCGGCGCAGATAGGCCAGATCGTGGCGGTCACGGCGATGGCCAGTCCGAAGCCAGGCCAGGGCAGCGACGTCAACGCGGCGAACGACTCCGCCACCGCGCACCTGAAGTTTTCCGGAGCAGCCGCGCTCACCACGACCGTCACGCCGGCCGCCAGCAAGGTGGAACTCGGCGCCACCACGACGGTGAAGCTGACCGTGCACAACGCCGGACCCCAGCCGACGGGTGAAACCATCGCGTTCTCCATCCTGCTCGGCGAGAACCTCACGCTCACCGGGTTCAGCGGCAACACCACGCCTCCGCCCGACCTGGGCGGCCCAGCCAGCGCCGGCGGCCCAGCCAGCGCCGGCGGCCCAGCCGTCTCACCGAACGGGGTGATCTGGTTCGCCGGCGACATCGCGCCCGGACACTCGATCAGCGCCACCCTCACGCTCAGGGCCACCAAGCTCGGCACCACGCAGGTCGCTATGTTCGCGTTCTCCGAGGCTGGCGACCCGAACTGTCCCGACCAGAGCTGCGACCCGACCACCGCCGCAGTTCGGGTGATCGCAGTACCGCCCAAGCCGGTACGTCCAGTCGGCACGTCGCACCCTCACGCGCCCGCCAGCGGGTCAGATCCTGATGTGCTGGCCAACACTGGCACCGCGACCGACCGGCAGATAGGTATCGGCGGTCTGCTGCTGCTCACCGGCTCAGTCCTGCTGTTCCTCGGCCGCCGTCCGCGCCTCGGCTAAGCACGCGCTTTCCGTCAGAAACCGCGACCCACAGCTCGCCCGCCGCCACAGGCGGCGCGGGATACCGGACCCCTGGAACCTCCGGAGCTGGGCGCGACCTCGTCCGACTCGCGTCCGTCACCCGCCCACGCCCATCGGGACGTGGACATATGGTGCGGGACACGCTGACGGCGGCCTGTCCGGATGTCAGAGTG
>JBBWZJ010000099.1:0-5322 GCA_039648985.1 Acidobacteriota bacterium
ACCGACTCCCCCTTGATGTGCGCGACCAGGGTCTTCACCGCCAGATACCCCATGCGCACGGGATCCTGGAGCACGATCCCGTCGAGCACGCCGTCCTGAAGTCCCTTGATCAGATTCGGCGACGCGTCGAAGCCGACGAAGTGCACCTTGCCCGCCCACCCGTTGTCCTGGAGCACGCGCATGGCGGCAAACGAGGACGACTCGTTGACGCAGAAAATGCCGTCCACGCCCAGGCTGCCGTCGGGCTTCTTGTAGCCGCTCAGGATGGACTCGGTCTTCTTGTAAGCACCCTCGACGTCGGCTCCGACGTACTGGTTCGAGCTGATGACCTGAATCGCCGGATGCCCTTTCATGGCCTGCAGAAAGCCTTCTTCCCGTTTACCCGTGCTGTCGTGCCCCTCGGCGTAGCGCAGCAGCACCACCTTGCCGCTCCCCTTCATGGATTCGACAAGGCGTTCCCCGCCCATGCGGCCGCCCTCGATGTTATCGGTCGCCACGAAGCTGACGTAGTCGCTGCCTTTCAGCCCCGAATCGAAGATGACGACCGGGATCTTGCGCGCCGCGGCGTCCTGCACGGGCCCGACGAGCGCGACCTCGTCGAGCGGCGCGAGCGCGATTCCCGACACGCCGCGGCTGATGAACCCTTCCACTTCGGAGATCTGCGAGTCGCGCTCGTCCTCGCGCAGCGGGCCGCGCCAGATCACCTCGACGCCGAGCTCCTTGCCGGCGCGGTTCGCGCCCGCGTGGATGCTCTGCCAGAACATGTGCGAGGTGCCCTTCGGAATGACGGCAACCGTCAGGGCCGAGCTCGCTGTTTTCTTGCCGCCGCCGCAGCCCGCGACCGCGAGCACGAGGCAGATTGCCGTCACCCATCGCTTCATACAATCGGCTCCATCACACAGGTAAGTTCCAGAAGCGCCGTGCCGTGCCGCCCAGAACAGCGTCACGCTCGGCAGCCGTTCTCTCCTCGAGCGCCGCGATCACCACGCCCATCACGTCGCCGTATTCCCCCGCGACCGTGCAGACGGGCCAGTCCGACCCGATCATCAGCCGATCCGCGCCGAACGCGTCGATGGCCGCATGCACGTACGGCCCGAGCGACTCCGGCGTCCACGTGCGCCAGTCCGCCTCCGTCACGAGGCCCGACACCTTCGCGTACACGTTTCGGAGCGCCGCGATGCGGCCGAGATCCGACCGCCACGTGTCGAACGCGCCCGATCGGATGTCCGGCTTTCCGAGATGATCGAGCACGAAGCGCGTCGCCGGGAACGCCGCCGCGAGCTCGATCGCTCGCGGAAGCTGCCGCGAGTACACGAGGATGTCATACGCGAGGCCGAAATGCTCGAGCCGGCCGATTCCACGGCGGACATCCGGACGCGCGAGAAAATCGTCAGCTTCTGCCTGGACGACGTGCCGGACCCCGACGAGCCTTCGATGCCGGCCGAGCGTCTCGAGATCGCTGAGCAGGCGATCCGACCGGAGGTCCACCCAGCCCACCACGCCGGCGATGAATCTGTGGCGGTCGGCCAGCGAGAGCAGCCACCGGGTTTCTTCGATCGTCTGCCGCGCCTGCACGGCGACGGCGTGCTCGAAACCTGCGGCCCGCATCGGGGCCAGCGCATCCGCCGGCAGGAAATCGCGCCGCAACGCCGCCAGCGATGCGTCGATCCAGTCGTACTCCACCGGGTCGTAGCGCCAGTAGTGCTGGTGTGCGTCGATGCGCGGCGCGCCCACGCTCAATCCACCCCCGGAACCGGCGTACCGCCGGCGTCGCTCGACGCATAGCACGCTTCGACGAGCGCCATGGTCTTGATCGCATCGTCCACCGACCCCACGAGCTGGCGATCCTCACCCGCCGCAAAGCGCTGCAGGTTGGACATCGGCCCCTCGAACGCGTCGATGAACCAGGACCCGCGGAGCGCGACCGGGCGCCACTCTCCCCCTTCTGCGAGTTCCATGGTGTCCGGGGGCCCCGCCGGGTACGAGAGATTCACACCCCACGTCAGGCGGACGGCGCCCTTCGTTCCCTCGACCATGAGCTCTGACGCGCGATGCTTCGGCCCTGCACGGTGCGTGTGGTTGAGCACCAGCGCGCAGCGAAGCCGCTCCCCGTAATCGAGGATGATCGAGCTCCTCGTGTCGGCGAACGCCGGCAGCGCGGGATGCCGCACCGCGCGGCAGTAGGCGCCAAGGGGCTCGCCGGCGATCCACCGGATCGCATCGAGATAGTGGATCGAATGGTATGGCAGCTCCAGCCTCGGCACGCGCTGCAGGAACGGCCAGATGTGCCACGGCTGATCGATCACGATCCGGACGTCCACGTCGAGCAGCTCGCCGAGAGTGCCGCGATCGAGCAGATCGCGGAGCGCCAGCAATCCGGGACTGAACCGAAGCTGCAGGTTCACCGCCGCGTGCATGGCGCGCTGGTGCGCGCACGCCCGGATGGCGCGCGCCTGCGCGAGGTCTGCGCCCATGGGCTTCTGCATCAGGACGGCCGCGCCTCGAGGCAGCCTCTCGAGCACCGCCAAGGTCTGGTCGCCTGGAACGGCGACGTCATACACGACGTCCGGCGACGCGCACGCCTCGGCGATGGACTCGAAGACACGGGGGATGCCGAACGACGCAGCTGTGCTCGCGGCCACGTCCCGGCGGATGTCGAAGATGCCGGCCACCGGAAACGCCATCGCGCGGTAGGCGGGCAGATGCGCGGTCTGAACGATGCTCCCCGCCCCGATGACGACAATAGGCCGCGGGTTCGACGGTCTGGGCCAGGCCTGTGTGAGTGGCGTCATTGCGGCGATGCGGTCAGCGGGGGCGCGGCAGCACGGCCGGCGCGCGGCGCGGCTCCCGTGACTGTGGGGCTCGACCAGGTCATCCCTGCATCTTCCGGCACATCCGGATCCGTTGAGCTGATTTTTTTGCGGTCCAAGACCGGGTGTCCGAAATTGCCGTTTACTTGAACCCCCAACTGTGTTCTGTTCTTGCGCGGCCTACGGTCGCTGCCCCACTGGAGCGCAGCAGGGTATCTCTCGGGGAAGGGAGGAGGAGTATGAGGCGTGTGTGCTTGCTCGCTGTGATTTTGGCCGCTGCGTTCGGACGCGCGGCGTCCGCGCAGGACCCGCGAGGCGCGATCACCGGCAGGATCACCGACTCCTCTGGTGCGGCGATGCCTGGCGTCACCGTGACGGCCCGCAACGTCGCCACCAATGGCACGTCCACCACGGTGACAAACGGCGAGGGGGATTATTCGATTCTCTACCTCACCCCGGCCGCTTACTCGCTGACGGCCGAACTGCCGGGGTTCAAGAAGCTGGTCCGTGACGGCATCGACGTCAGAATCGGCGATCGCCTGAATGTGGATCTGCGGCTCGACGTCGGGAAGATGGAAGAGACCGTGTCGGTGACGGCGGAAGCGCCGCTCCTCGAGACGCGAAGCGCTTCGGTCGGACAGGTCATCAACGAGAAGCAGATTTCCCTGATGCCGCTCTCGGACGGCAACCCGTTCGTGCTCTCGCGGCTCGTGCCCGGGGTCGCGTACACCGGCGATCTGAAGTTCTCGCGCCCCTTCGACAACGGCGGCACGTCCTCGATCAACGCCGACGGATCGACTGGCGGCAACGAGTTCACGCTCGACGGGTCTCCGAATATGGCGAGCGGCCGGCGCGTCGCCTTCGTGCCCCCGGCCGGCGCAGTCCAGGAATTCAAGGTGTCCACCGCCAGCTTCGACGCGGCCGAAGGCCATACCGCCGGCGCCCTCGTCAACGTCACGCTCAAGAGCGGCACGAACCGGATCAAGGGAGAGGCGTACGAGTACCTGCGGCGCGACCGATTTTCGTCCACGGACTTCTTCGTCAAGAAGGCGGGCGCCCAGAAGCCGAAGGTGACCTACGATCGGCCGGGGTTCCTGCTCGGCGGTCCCGTCGTCGTGCCGGGTCTTTATGACGGCCACGACCGAACGTTCGCCTTCGGCGCCGTCGAATGGCTCTACGACGAGTTCCCGGAGCCGGGCCCGCGCACGGTCCCTTCGCTTGCGATGCGCAACGGCGACTTCTCGGAGCTCCTCGCGCAGAACATCCAGATTTACGATCCGGCCACTGCGCAGAAAGTCGGCCCGCGCGTCGTTCGCACGCCCTTTGCCGGGAACATGATTCCGGCGAACCGGATCAGCCCCACGGCCCTGCAGCTGCTCAAGTACTTCCCTGAGCCCAACCAGCCGGGCACGCTCGGCACCAACAACTACTTCTCGACCAACCCGCGTTCGGACACGTTCTACTCGATTTCGACGCGCGTGGACCATCGACTCACGAGCAAGCAGCAGGTGTTCGTCCGCTACACCCGGAACAACCGGCGGGAATCGCGCAACGCGTACTTCGGCACGGTCAATGGCATCGTGCCCACGGGCAATTTCCTCTACCGCGTCAACGACGGCGTCACGGCGGATCACGTCTACACCATGAGCTCGCGGTCGCTCCTCGATGTGCGCGCCGGATGGCAGCGCTTCCAGGAGCCGAACGTCAGGCAGCACGAGGGTGTCGTCGATCCCGCGGCGCTCGGGTTCACGTCGAACGTCACCACGCTCTTCGGCGGCGCACATTATTTTCCGCTGATCGATATCGGCGGCATGGCGGGGATCGGCGACAACCTGTCGTCCACCACCACGCACAGCATTTACTCCTTCCAGCCAACGTATACGCACCTGGCCGGCGGCCACTCGATTCGGGCGGGATACGACTGGCGGATGTACAAGGAATTCAGCGTCAATCCCGGCCGGGCCGGCGGCGAGTATCAGTTCCGCTCGAACTTCACCCGCGCGCAGGACAACTCCACCGGCCAGTTCGGGCAGGACTTCGCCGCGTTCATGCTCGGCCTGCCGAGCGGCGGCTCGATCGATCGCAATGCCGACCGGCTCAATTACACGATGTTCAACGGGGTCTTCGCCCAGGACGACTGGAAGGTGTCGAGCCGGCTGACGCTGAACCTCGGCGTCCGCTACGAGTACGAGGGGGCGACCACGGAATCACAGAACCGCAACGTTCGCGGATTCGACCCCGGTGCGCAGATCGCCATTGCCGCGGCCGCCAGGGCGGCGTACGCCCCGAGCCCGATCGCCGAGCTGCCGGTCGCGTCCTTCGACCCGCGCGGCGGGCTGCAATTCGCATCCGACAGTCATCCCGGGTTCTGGAACGCCGACAAGAACAACATCCAGCCTCGCCTGGGGTTCGCGTACACGGTCAACCAGAAGACGGTTTTGCGCGGCGGCTTCGGCATCTACGCCATCCCGTTCGTGATCAGCGGCGTTTTCCAGCCTGGCTTCTCGCAGAG
>JBBWZJ010000120.1:0-4595 GCA_039648985.1 Acidobacteriota bacterium
TCCTGCGCACGCGTCAACAGGGCGCGGACACTCGCGATCTCGCCGAGACGCACCAGCTGATTGTCCGCGAGCGCGAGCTCGCCGCCCCAGGCCGCCGCGGTCCAGTAGAGCGCGGGCACGTCGGCCCGCACGGCAGATGCCAGCAGGGTACCGGGCTGACCTGCCAGCGCCTGCCGGGCGCCGGGGTGACGGACCTCGAGCGCACGTCCGCAATAAGCCCGCGCGCGCGCGTACATCGCGCGGCCGCGCGACTTCAGCTCGAGAGCGGACGCGGAGGCCGGCGCGTCGGACATTTCCAGATCGACCTGCAGGAATGCGTAAGCGTACTGCGTGAAGCCGCTGCAGGCTGTCATCAGGAGGCCGGGATGCGACGGCTGACGGTCGAGGAGCATCTCGACCATCTTCAGCGTCGACGGCGCGGCGAGGCGGACGAACTCGGGGTCGTTGTCGCGCGAGAACGCGCTGGCCGTCGAGGAAAGCGCATCGGCCATACGGCTGATGCCCATCTTTCTTGGCGAGCACCCGGCTGCGGCAAACGCCACGCAACAGACGCCCGCCGCAAGAGCCCGTCCCCGACGCATGAGCAGCCACGATAGCACAGCGTGATCGCGCCCGTGGCGTGCCGTTTGCTCCTCGTCTGGCATGCAGAAGAACGATCGCAACCCTGAGACTGTCGACGAGCGCGGCGGGACCGACAATCGCGCCAACCTGGCACTGCCCGTTACCGCAGAGGTCGGCGGTGAAGGCGGGAGCTTCGCTGACTCGACGACGCAGGTCGCGACCTTCGGGGGACCGCTCGACAGCCTCGAAAGGGCCGGCGCGGCTTCCACCGCTGGCGACGCGATCCGGTCGGAGGACGTGATCGAAGGCGGCGTGGGGGCAGGGCCTGGACCAGCGGACGGGATGACCCGGTATCCGAGCGAGGATCCCGAATCGGCAGCAGGCATCCCCACCACGGAACGGCGACGGCCGGACTGGCGCGGGACGCTGATCGGGGCGGCCGCCGGACTTGCAGGCGCCGCGATCGCCGGCAGCCTGTCGCGCCGGGGACGACGCCGCGGCTGAACACCACGCAGCGGGCCGCGTCGGGCGATCGGGAATACCTACATCACCATCGTGTGATTCGCCGGGAGCAGGTCCCACACGCGCCAGAACTCGCGCATCTCGGCCGGCGTGCCGACCGACACGCGAACGTGCTTCTGGAACCCATCGTATGGTCCGCCGACCAGCACGGCGTTCGCACGGAAGTGCGCCATGATCTCCGCCGCGGGGCGGCCGGTGTTCAGCATGACGAAGTTCGCGTGCGAGTCGATCGTGCGCAGCATCCGTGCGTTCGCCTGGTTACAGAACTCCTGCCGCTCGTCCATGTTCCGCCTGGCGCTCGAGCGGACGTGCTCCTGGTCGTCGAGCGCGGTGATGGCCGCAAGCGCTGCGGGGCCGTTCACGTCGTCTGCAAGCCTCCCGCGCTCGAGCAGCCGTGCGGTGGGCGCTGCGGCCACGGCGTATCCGACGCGAGCACCCGCAAGTCCGTAAATCCCTGAAAAGCTGCGCGTGACGATGAGCCGCTCGTCAACAACCGGCGTATCGAGGAACGAGGCGTACTCGGGCGCGCCCCCCACGTAGTGGTGGTACGCCTCGTCGATGACCACGTGCGTTGCGGCCGGGAGCCTGGCCAGGAACGACTCGAGGTCCCGTCGGTTCGTGAGGCTGCCGGTCGGGTTGTTCGGATTGCAGATGTAAACGAGGCCGGTGCCGCCGTCGGCGAGTGACAGCATGGCGGCGAGATCGTGGGCGTGGTTCGCGCAGAGCGGCACGGCGGCGATTTCGGCCCCGGTCTGCCGCGCGCAGTGCGCGATCAATTCGAAGGTCGGCTCCGCCAGCAGAAGCGTCCTGCGGGGACCCAGGAATGCTGTCGCTGCGAGGCGGAGTATTTCCGCCGACCCGCAACCGAGCACGATCTGATCCGGCGCCACGACGTGCAGCGCCGCGAGCTTCTCGCGCAGCGCCTGCTCGAGTGTCTCCGGGTAGCGCGCGGTCACATCGAGCGAGCTCTCCCGCAGGGCGCGCGCCACGCGCGGCGACGGTCCGTAGGGATTTTCATTCTTGTGCAGACGCACCGCGCCCGACCGAGCGATTGCCCCGCTGCCGTCATCGCTGCCGGACGCGGCACTCGCACGTGCGTATAACGACGGCAGCGCCGCCCCGGCGACGACGCCGGAGCCGAGACGGCGAATCAGCGTCCTGCGGGAAATCACCATGATGCCTACTGGACGACCAGCGCGCACGTGACCGAGTGCGCGAGGCCGCCGGCTGTTCCGGTAATCGTGAGAGTCGCGGAACCGGATCTCGTCTGCTTCTTGGTGGCAACCGTCAGCACCGATGTGCCACCCTGCGCGACGGATGCCGGACTGAATGTCGCCGTCACGAACTTCGGCAGGCCGAGTACCGCGAGATTCACAGTTCCCTGGAATCCACCAGCCGGCGCAATAGTCACCGTATAGGTGGTGGAGCCGCCTCCGGCGATCGTTCTGCTGACCGGCGCGACCGTGATGGAGAAATCGCCTGTCTGAGTCACCACGAGCGTGGCAGACGCGGTATGTACGACTGACCCGCTGGTCGCGGTAATCGTCAGCGGGTACGTCCCCGCTGCCGTTCCCGGCGCCGTGGTCACGGTGAGCGTCGACGAACCTCCCCCGGTCAGAGAGGACGGGCTGAACGGCCCGCTCGCGCCCGCCGGCAGACCACTCACGCCGAGATCGACGGTACCGGTGAAGCCGGCGCCGGCCGTGATCGTCGCCGTGTATGTCGTGGCGGCACCTGGAGCGACAGTGCCTGAGGACGGGGTCGATGACACGGAGAAGTCCGGTACGGAGATCGTCCGCGTTGCTGCGGCACTCGCGGAGCCTCCATCGTCGGTGACCGTGAAAGATGCGACGAAGCTGCCGGGCGTCCCGTAGGTGACCGCGCCTGGACTCGCTGCCGTGCTGGACGCGGGACTGCCGCCGGGGAAGCTCCACGAGTAGGCGGTCACGGTGCCGTCCGCATCAACGCCCGTACCCGCAAACGAGACGGACTGGCCGGGGTTGACAGTGATGTCAGTCGCCGGGTCCGTAATCGTCGCGACCGGAGCCTGGTTCGGAGGCGCGGCCGAGAGCTTCAGGAAGGTAGCGGTCGACGGCACGCCGGCCGAATTCAGGATGAACAGCATGTAGTAGCCGGGCGGCGCGATGTTCCCATTCGGCGGCGCCGTCACGTTCAGCACGCCCGCGCCAATCGTGAACGACATCCGGACCAGGCGCTGGTCCATGTCGAAGGCATGCGTCTGCGCGCCTGGCCGGACGAGCACGACCGACGTGATGTCCGC
Source organism: Acidobacteriota bacterium (assembly GCA_039648985.1). Lineage (GTDB taxonomy): Bacteria > Acidobacteriota > Vicinamibacteria > Vicinamibacterales > 2-12-FULL-66-21 > JALZOC01. The sequence goes on from JBBWZJ010000120.1 coordinate 3,365, forward strand.
GGCGTCAGAGGTTTGGACCTGGAAGACCTTCCCGTGATTCAGGCCGTCGGGGCTCACGCCGCTGATGACGGGGCGGATCGCCGGTGTGCCGTCCGCGTTGAACAGGTACGCCGGCGAATAGATCTCCATGTGCGTCTCGTATGTGCCGCGCGCGGGATTGCCGCCAGCGAGGAGCACCGTCGCGTCGGGGAGCAGCAACGAACCGGAGTGATAGAGACGCGGATACACATTCGCACCGGCGGAGGAAAAGGTGTTCGTCTCCGGATCGTACAGATCGGCGTTGAGGCTTGCCGTCGAGGCGTCCTCGTCGTTTTTCGATCCGCCAACCGCAAGGACTTTGCCGTTCGGGAGGATCGTGGCGTTCATCTCGATGCGGGGCTGCGACATCGATGGGCCGTAGCGCCACTGCAGCGGAGCCGCGGACGTGTCCAGGATCTCCGTGGACGCGGTCGCAGGGTTGCCGCCGCCGAAGATCATCACACGGGCCTTGTAGCCGTCAGCGGGGCTCAGGGGCAGCAGCACGGAGGTGCCGTACGTCCGGGTTCCTGTGTAGTTCGTCGTCGCGACGACAGCGGACCAGCCCTTCGTCACCGGGTTGAAGATTCTCGAGCCGGTGCCCGAGCCAGAGTAGAGGACGGTCCCGTCCGGCAGGAGGTGCATGCGGGGGTACAGCGGCGGCGTCCAACCGGCGGGATATTCGGGGCTCCATCCCGATCCGACCGTGTAGAGCTCGACCGCGGTGTTGGTGGCACCCGTTTCGTTCAGACCGGAAAAGGCCATCGCCCGACCGTCGCCGAGGATCGTGACCGTTGGATACCAGCGGCCGTGCGCCATGTTCTGCAGGTCCGTGAAGAGGCCGGTGACCGGATCGAAAGCGGCATTCTTCAGATGGCCGTGGAACGGGTCGTACTGCAGGTTCCCGCCGTTGATCAACACGCGGCCGTCGGGCAGGATCGCAAGCCCGTTGCAGAACATGTCCCATCCAACCGTCTGCGTGACGATCGTCTCTGCCTGGGGATCCCATACGGCGGCGCGGAAATTTGTTTCGGCGGCGACGTTCCCGGAGCCGGCCACGATCAGCACCTTGCCGTTGTTCGTCAGCGCGAGGTGTACCGGATTGATCGGCATGTCATACGGCAGGGTCTTCCACTGGCCCTGGCCGTTCGTCTGGGCGTGGAGGGGCGGGACGAGCGCGGCGACCCAGAGCACGAGCAGGGCGGCGCCTCCGACC
>JBBWZJ010000135.1:0-4066 GCA_039648985.1 Acidobacteriota bacterium
ATCCGGCGAGCCTTGGGCCAACGCGGGCGGCGAGCTCCAGACGAATGCGACCGCACAGGCGGTCCCGATTAGCAGACGAATGTAGTGCAGGCCTTCAGGCGTACCCGATACGAGCTTGTTGCGCCGACGCATGATGAGGCCTCCGCCAGATCGTCTCTTGTTTGCTGCCGGCGATCGGGCGGCCGCCTCTCGCAAAGTAACCCGCCGGCCGCAGGACGTGGGCCAGATTCATCTGATCGCATGACGCGGCAGGCGTGGTTCATGATTATGCCAGAACGTCTTATTCCCCGGGGGGTGGGACGGATCCACTCCAGGACACTGCGCGTTGACTCGTGGCGGCGATCCTGAGAGAGTGTCGGCAACGCTCGGTCGCCACAGGAGAAGCAGCTATGAGCAAGGACGTTTCACGCCGCAGCTTTCTGACGCGCGTTCCGCTGCTGATGGCGGGCACTCACGCAGGGCTCGTCCTCGCCCGAACGAGTGAGGCGGCCGCGCTCGACACACCCACCAGGTCAGACGTCATTGTCGAGACGTCCGCGGGCCGGATCCGCGGCGCGAATGTGAACGGGATTCGGACGTTCAAAGGCGTGCCGTACGGGGCGTCCACCGCAGGCGCCAATCGATTCCTCCCGCCGACAAAGCCGCAGCCGTGGACCGGCGTGCGCGACGCCCTGCTTCTCGGACCGCAGAGCCCGCAGCTGCCCGGCTTCAAGACGCCCGAGATCCAGATGATGCAGAACCTCACGTCGAACGAGTCGAGTGAGGACTGCCTCGTGCTGAACGTCTGGACGCCAGGCACCGACAACGGAAAGCGGCCGGTCATGTTCTGGCTCCACGGAGGAGGGTTTCAATTCGGCAGCGGCGGCCAGCCGTTTTTCGACGGCGCGAACCTGGCGCGCCGCGGCAACGTCGTGACGATCACAATCAACCATCGTCTCGGCTGCGTCGGCTATCTCCACCTGGGCGATCTGGGCGGGCCGGCGTACGCGAAGTCCGGCAACGTCGGCATGCTCGACGCCGTGCTCGCGCTCGAGTGGGTCCGCGACAACGTCGATCGATTCGGCGGCGACCCGAGCAACGTCATGATCTTCGGCGAGTCGGGAGGCGGCAGCAAAGTGTCGGTGCTGCTCGGCATGCCGGCGGCGAAAGGGTTGTTCCATCGCGCGGCGATTGAGAGCGGTCCGGCGTTGACGGCAACGTCGCGCGAAGCGGCGACGCGAACCGCCACGGGGTTCCTCAACGTGCTCGGCCTCGACAAGTCGAAGCTCGATCGGCTGCAGCAGGTTCCCGTCGGACAATTGATCGAGGCTCAGTCGCTGACGCGCGGCGGATTCAGCCCGGTTCACGACGGCAATGTGATTCCCGCGAACATGTTCGAACCGGTCGCGACGCGTATCTCCGAAGACGTGCCGCTCCTGATCGGATCGAACAAGGACGAAGGCACGTTCCTCCTCCAGTCGGACGCCGAGCTGTTCACGCTCGACGAAGCCGGCCTCAAGGCGCGCGTGAAGAACTCGGCCGGCGGCAGCGACGAGGCTGCCGAACGAATCCTCAACCTGTACCGTCAGACCTATCCGCGTGCGTCGCCGACCGATCAGTGGGTACAGATCTACACGGACCGATCGATGCGCATGCGCTCGATCACGCTCGCCGAGCGCAAGGCGGCTCAGAAGAAGGCGAACGTGTTCATGTACTTCTTCGCCTGGAACACCGTCGGATTCGGCGGCAAGTACAAAGCGCTCCACATGTCCGAGATTCCATTCGTGTTCGACAACATCGGGGCGGCGGAGACGATGACGCACGGTCTGCCCGAAGCGAAGACGCTTGCCGGAAAGGTGAGCAGTGCGTGGATCGCGTTCGCCAGAAGCGGCAATCCGTCGCCATCAGGCCTGCCGGCGTGGCCCGCCTATTCCGCCGACAGCCGCGCGACGATGGTGCTCGACAACAACCCGCGAGTGGAGGTCGACCCGGCTCACGAGCTCAGGGCATTCTGGCTGCGGGAAGAGAAACGACGCGATTGACGATTCTGTGCGACGTCCGAGGCGAATGGATCGTCCGTCTCAAGGCGACTCGACGACCGATCCGGGTCACGGAAGATTGAGCGCAACGAACTCAGCGCTGTGCGGCTCAGTGCTTCCAGTCGCGACGACGACGTATTGCTTGCCCTCGAACATATAGGTCATCGGCGCACCGGTGGTGCCCGCGGAGAGCTCGGTCTCCCACAGAATGGCGCCCGTCGCTTTGTTGTATGCGCGAAACTTCCTGCCGCCGGCGCCCGGTGCGAGCGACGCCGGCATCTCCGGCCGAAGGCGGGATCCGAGCGACGACATGATCGGGCTGCCCTCCCCGACGAAGAGCAGTGTCTTCGTGACGAGCGGTGCGCTGCGGCCCGGATTGCCGAGCCACGGCAGATTCAGCGGCTTCAGCAACGGATGATTGCGAGGGCCCTCGCCGTTCGGCACCATCCACAATTGAGCGCCTTTGTTCAAGTCGATGGCGGTGATGCGGCCGTACGGCGGCTTCAGCAAGGGCAGCCCCTGCGGCCCTGGTGTCCAGGCGCGCGTGCCGGACACGTAGTCCAGGTTCGAGATCTTCGGGTCGCCCTTGACGATGTCAGCGGTGAACGGACCGGTGATGGAGGGCACGTACAGAATTCCTGTTTCCGGATCGAAGGCTCCGCCCTGCCAATCCGCGCCGCCGACGGAGCCCGGTAGCTGGATTGTTCCGCGGATACCGTCAGGGCCGTCGCCACGAATGGTGGGAGGCGTGAAGAGCGGGCCGATTCGATAACGCTTCAGAAGCGCAATCGCTTCAGCGCGCAGCTCGGGAGTGAAATCGATGAGATCGTCGATCGAGATCCCCTGCCGATCGAACGCCGGCGGTTTGGTTGGGAACGGCTGCGTGGCTGCGGTGCGTTCCCCTGGTGTGTTCGACCCGGGAACGAGCCGTTCTTCGATCGGCCATACAGGTTTTCCGGTTGTCCGGTCGAACACGAACGCGAACGCCTGTTTCGTGAGCTGCACGACCGCTTTGATCCGTCTCCCCTCAACCGTGATGTCGGCGAGGATCGGCGCAGCCGGCAAATCGTAGTCCCACAAATCGTGATGGACGATTTGATAGTGCCAGACCCGCTGGCCGGTCAGACACCTGACGCACACGAGTGTGTTGGCAAACACGTTGTTGCCGAGCCGGTGTCCGCCGTACATGTCGCTGGTGGGAGCCGTCAGCGGCAGATACGCAATCCCCTGCTCCTCGTCGGCGCTGATCAGCGACCACAGATTCGCATTCCCGCTGTACGACCACGAGTCGTTCTCCCACGTCTCGTTGCCTTCCTCGCCCGGATGCGGAATCGGATTGAAGGACCATCGCGGCTTGCCGGTGCGCACGTCGAATGCCTGCACGACGCCCGGCGTTGCCTCCTTGTGCATCGGCCGATCCGACACGGACCCGCCGAGCCCGAGGCCGACGATGACGACGTCGCGACATACCTGAGGGGCGCCGGTCCATCCGTATTGAGTCGCGCGAGCCCCGAGCCCGGGTCGCAAGTTGACCCGGCCCTTCTCACCGAACGTCGTCAGCGGCTTGCCCGTGCGCGGGTCGAGCGCGATCAAATACTCGCCGCGGATCGCGAAGAGACGACGTTCGGTCGCGTCGGCCCAATACGCTACACCGCGCGCACTGTCGCCGCGAAGCCCTTGAGCCGGTTCGTCTGGAAACGGATCCTGGACCCAGAGCGTCTGGCCCGTCCCAGGATGAAATGCCTCGACCAACCCGACGCCATTCGGGCTGTAGAGGACACCGCCGATCATCAACGGCGTCGCCCGGAAATTGTTTGAATACGAGAACTCGGGGACGCGCGAGCTGACGCTGGGGTCTACGGCCGGCCGCCGCCACGCGACCCGCAGCCGCGCGACATTGTCCGCGTTGATCTGATCGAGCGGCGCATACTTCGTGCTTCCGGAGTCGGCGCCGTATCGCGTCCATTCGCCGCCGCCCGATCCCTGTTGCGCGGCCGTGAGCGCCGACGCAAGGACGATCGCCGCGCCGACGAGAGTCCATCGCAGGG
>JBBWZJ010000179.1:0-16122 GCA_039648985.1 Acidobacteriota bacterium
GATCGCCGAATGTGATCGGCCGTGCTGCCGGGTCCGTCTGGTCCAGCGGCCCGTTCGGATCGCGCAGGACACGAAGGTGTGCGAGCTCTGGTGCGTGGCGGGTGATCGGCTCGTCCAAGGCGAAGCGGCCTTCGTCGTACAGCATCAAGGTGGCGACGATCGTCACCGGCTTCGTCATCGATGCGATGCGAAAGATCGTGTCCCGCTCGACGGGCAGATTGGTCAGCAGGTCGCGGCGGCCGACCATCACCGTGTGCAGGACGCGTCCCTCTCGCCACACCAGGGTCGCGGCACCGGCCATGGTCCCGGCATCTACATAGGGTCGCAGAGCGGCTTCGATTGAATCCCGGTGAGACATGCAACTATAATATTTAAATTATTAAATAGATCAACTATATAATTTTCTCAGGTGACCGAAACAAACCAGAAATCCCGCCGTCGTGCCCCGAAGGGGGAGAAGCGTGCCCGGACGCGAGCGCAACTCCTCGAAGCGGCCCGAGCCGAGATTCGGGAGAACGGCTACGCCCGCACCACGCTCGAAGCGGTCGCGCGGCGGGCCGGCATGACCACAGGAGCGATCTACGGGAATTTCAAGAACCGCGACGAGCTCTTCGTTGCCGTCGGCCAGGCCTACTGGCCTCCGGTGAGACCCCGAGTCAAAACTGGCGCGACTTTGGCGGAGGTGATGCACGCAATCGCGAAGGCGACGCTCGAAGCGATTCCGGAGCGGACGATGGCTGCGGTGGGGCGGCTGACAGGGCTGGCTTACGCCCTGACCAGCCCGGGGTTGCGCGCGCGCGTTCACGAGGTCACCGCCGGCAGCTACGAGTTCGGCGCCGAATGGCTGCGTAGCCTTGGAGACGAACGCGAACTGCCGATGCCGCCGGAGCAGCTCGTTCGCGTGATTCACGCGCTCATCGAGGGACTGGTGCTCCAGCGGATTCTCACCCCGGAGCTTTGCCCGGACGATGTGTTCTTTGCTGCGTTCGGTTCGCTTGCGCATCGCGGGGGAGACTCCAATGCCGATGCGACAGCTGGTGCCGGAGACCCAGTTCCCGCCCGGGGCACCGGCTCCGAGTGATTGCCCCCGCCTCGGTTGCACGCACCGGATCTCTCGTCTATCCTTCGGATCGGCGTTCACAGGACGCCCCCGGTCCGCGGGAAGGGCGGCGCCCACCTGTCAGACGCTGTTGCGCAGCTACGCGACCTTTCTTCAGCCCATGATGCGGACACGGGCGCCTTTTGAAGGAGGTCGTCCGTGTCCACGCCAGAGTCCCGTATTCCCGCCAATCTCGAACAGCAACGCAAACGCGCGAAGGACCTGATTCGTGCTGCGCGCAACGGGGACGCGGACGCGCTCGCGCGGATTCGCGCCGTTCAGCCCGAACACGCCGCGGCGGCATCGCTCAAGCTGGCGCATGCGCAGCTGGCCGTCGCCCGCGAGGCCGGGTTCGCATCGTGGCCGAAGCTCGTGACCGAGCTCCAGGAACGGGATGTGAGGGCGTTCTGTGACGCCGTCCGGCGCGCGGATATCGCGGGCGTCGAACAGCTCCTGGCGTCTCAACACGTCCGGGCGCGGATCAACGATCCCATGTTCGACTTCGGCCAGCGTGCCGCCCACATCGCGGCGAAGAACGCCCGCCTGCTGAGCGCGCTGATCGCTGCCGGCGCCGACGTCAACATGAAGAGCGACTGGGCGAAGGGTCCCTACGCGGTGCTCGACAATGCCGACGAGGACACGGCCCGGTTCCTGCTCGCGCACGGTGCGACATTGACGGCCAACGTCGCGGCCCGTCTTGACTGGTTTGCGGAGTTGAAAGCGCTCGTAGACGCTGACGCGAACGCCGTTCACGCACGAGGAGCAGACGGTCAGCAGCCGCTGCACGAGGCGAAGAGCGTCGAGATTGCCGACTTCCTGCTCGACCGGGGCGCGGGGGTGGACGTGCGCTGCATCGATCACCGGTCCACGCCGGCGCAATACGCGCTGGCCGATCGCCCCGATGTGTGCCGGCGCCTGCTCGAACGCGGCGCCACGCCGGACATCTTCATGGCGGCGCGCCTCGGCGATGCCACGCTCGCGACGCGTCTCCTGGACACCACCCCTGCGTGCGTCGCCGCCCGGATCAACCAGCCGGGGTATCCACCGGTTCCGCCATTCAGCATCTACTGCTGGTCACTTGGCTTCGGCCTGACGCCACACGCCGTGGCCTTGAAGTTCGGCCACCGCGATCTGCACGATCTGCTCGTGACCCGGAGTCCCTCGCGGGTGCGATTCGTCAACGCTCTTCTGACCGGCGACGAACGGGCGGCGAAGGCTGTGCTCGCTGAAGATGCGTCGCTGTTTCCGTCACTGACACGCGAGGATCACGGCCACCTCGCGGAGGCGATCTTCCACGAACGCTTCGATGTGGCGGAGCTGATGCTGCGACTCGGATTCGATCCTGCGGCGCCGGGTGTCGACGGCGGCACGGCGCTCCATGCCGCCTGCTGGGTGGGAAGTGTCCGCATGGTCGAACACCTCCTCGCGCGCGGCGGCGTGCCGCTCGACGCCAGGGATCCGACGCATCGAAGCACCCCCCTGGGATGGGCCGCGTTCGGATCCGTGCATCGATGCGCGCCTGGCGCAGACTATCCGGCCGTCGCGGAGCGCCTCGTTGCCGCAGGCGCTGACATCACCGCAGTCGGAAACGGAGCAGGCCGGACGCTGGCGGCCATGGCGGAGGGCAACCGCGCCATGCAGGAAGCGCTGCGGCGCCTCGGCGCCACGTAGACTTGCCAGGACGTTCAACCGCGGGGACGGGCGGCGTTTTCGCGGAGCTCGTACCCGGAGCCCGTCAGGCGGAGCTCGCACCGCGGAGCTCGTAGCGGGGAGCGCGGAGCTTTAGCTCCGCGACCGGCGACTCGCCACGATGCGCCCACTCGGGCCATTCGCTCCGGAAACCGCTCTGCACGCCGGAAAAACGCCGCTCCGGCTTACCGTCCTCAGAACGCGGCGCGCGACCATTAAGGATCGCGCGCCCTGTCACAGGCCTGCGCGGCGTTTTTCGAGATCATGGCGGCGTGCTCCGCATCGTTTCCGGAGCGAACCACCCGAGTCGGCGCATCGTACGGATTCCCGGAGCTAAAGCGCCGTGCTACGACGATCCCCGTTACAAGCTCCGCGCTACGAGCGGCCGGTACGAAATCCGTGTCACTAGCGCGCGCTCCCCGACCGGCGACTCGCCACGATGCGCCGACTCGGCCATTCGCTCCGGAAACCGCTCTGCACGCCGGAAAAAACGCCGCTCCGGCTTACCGTCCTCAGAACGCGGCGCGCGACCATTGAGGATCGCGCGCCCTGTCACTGCGCGGCGTTTTTCGACATCGTGGCGGCGTGCTCCGCATCGTGTCCGGAGCGAACCACCCGAGTCGGCGCGCCAATCTATGCGTGAGCTATCGCGCGGCTCGCGACGATGTGATCACGATGTTGCGGTAGTCCACCGGCCCATGATCGCCCTGCAGCAGCAGCGGCCCCGGCTCCGCTTCGGCGCTGTCGAGCGCACCGCCCGTGATCCCGGGAATCTCCCGGTTGCAGATCACCATCTTGCCGTTCAGCTCGTACGTGAGCATCCGGCCCACAAGCGTGGCATCCATCGACTGCCACTCGCCGGCCGGCCTGGCCACATTCTCGCTCGGCGCAATGAACCCGTACAGTCCGCCCAGATGATGTGACGATGGCTCGAGGCCTGCGGCGTCGTCGACCTGGAGCTCGTAGCGGCCCCGCAGGTACACGCCGCTGTTCGCGTCTTTGGGCACGCGGAACTCGAGGTGCAGTTTGAAGTCGTCGAACTTTTGAGCCGTGACGAGATTGGCACCGCTCTTCGCGTTCTGCAGGATGCCGTCGACGGCGCGCCACTGGCTGTCACGGCCTCCGACAGGCTGCCAGCCGTCGAGCGATTTCCCGTCGAACAGTGTGACGGATCCACCCCAGGCCGGCGGCGTGGCCCGCCGCAGCGACGGCGCCCGCGTGCCCGACCATGTGACCTTCTGGCCGTCACCCATCGTCATCGACCCTGTGATTCGATCGCCCTCGAGGCGCCCCTCGAACGTGATGTCGCGAGGGTTGGTTTCCCACTGTGGCGGGATGGCGAAGCGGAACGTCCCGTCGGTGAACTCGATCTTCGCGATTGGCCGTGCGCTGCCTCCGGATCCCACGAACTGTCCGACCAGCGTAGCCGTGCCTGACCGTTCCACCTCGAGCCACGACGGCGACGTCTGTGCGCCGCGCTGAGTGACGAGATCCCATCGGCCCAGCAGCGCGTCGGAGGCACTGCGCGACTGCGCGAACGTTCCCGAGTACCCCGCGGCGCCGAGCATCAACACGGCCCCGATTGCGACGCGAGCGATCATGTCCATTCCTCCCCCACTGGATACAGCCTGCATCAGTGAACCTTACGACGAGCACATTCCGGCCCGCTCCATCAACGATAACAATTCGTCTGACACGCGGCCCAATCAGTTCCTCACGCGAGCGCAGTCACGGCGTCGAGCAGTGTCGACCCCACGTCGTCTTCAACCTTGAGGTCCGCGAGATCGTCAGCGCGGGTGCGGCCGCGATTCACGATGGCGATCGACAGGCCCGCCTCCCTGGCGAGGCGCACGAACCGGAAGCCCGAGTAAACCATCAGCGAGGACCCGGCGACGAGCATCGCGTCGGCGACTGAGAGCGCCTCGCGTGCATGGGCGTACCGCTCCCCCGGCACGTTCTCTCCGAAGAAGACCACGTCCGGCTTGAGAAGACCGCCGCATCGGGTGCAGTGCGGCGCCGCAAACGAATCGATGATCGCGCCGTCCACATCGGCATCGCCGTCCGGGGCCGTGGCCGCCGCAGGCTGCCACGACCGATTCGCAGCAGCCATGACGGTCTGCAGCTCTGCGCGGCTCGTTCGTTCGCCACACCCGAGGCAGAGGACGATCTCGAGGCGACCGTGGAGGTCCAGGACCTCGCGGCTGCCGGCTCGCTGGTGCAGACCGTCGACGTTTTGCGTCACGACCTGCAGCAAGGTGCCGGCGCGTTCCCACGCCGCGAACGCACGGTGCGCGTCGTTGGGAACAGCGGTGGTGAACCGTGGCCATCCTGCGTAGGCGCGCGCCCAGTAGCGACGGTAGACGGCCTCCTGCGTACGAAACGCCTGGATCATCACCGGCGGCCGCCGCTTCCACTCCCCCTGTTCATCGCGGTAATCGGGGATGCCCGACCCGGTGCTGCACCCGGCGCCCGTGAGCGCGAAGACGCGACGATGCCTGGCAATCCAGCCGCGGAGCCGTTCGGGGGCCGCATCGAAGGTGACCATAGAGATGGATCCTATCGCGAGCCGCGCGGAACGATCCGGAACCCGCATCTCTCGTCGCGCAGCAGCAACATCTCGGGTTCATCGAGCATGTCGCAGCGCCTCGACGACTGCTGTGAATGCCGGCTTCGGCTGATGCTGTCCGTCCCAGAGCAGCGGATAGTTCCGGCGTCCGCGGTTCAACCATGAATCCGCATCACTCAGTCCCCAGAACGTGACGCGGGTCACCGCATCGCGATGCTTCAGAAACAACGTGAACACGTCCGCGTAGCGCCGTGCGAGCTGCTGCTGCACCTCGTCCGGCAGGCCGGTCGCGTACGGATCGGACACCGCGGGGTCGGCCCCACGCGGGGTGTTCGGCAGCAGGTTGATGTCGAGCTCCGTGTACATCACCTTCAGTCCTGTGGCGTGGAGCGCCACGAGTGCCTGGTCGATGTCCTCGATGGCGGGGGTGTTCAGCCGCCAGTGCGCCTGGTTGCCGATGCCGTCGATGCGCAGCTTGCGCGCCTGGAGATCCTGCAGGAGTTTGATGACGCCGGCGCGCTTTGCGGGCTTCTCGAGATTGAAGTCGTTGTAGTACAGCTCGGCGTCCGGATCGGCCTCGTGCGCGAATTCGAAGGCCTTTGCCACGTAGTCATCGCCGATGCCGATCTGCCATGGCGACTTGCGCAGAGACCCGTCCTCGTCAATTGCTTCGTTGACGACGTCCCAGCCGTGAATCCTCCCCTTGTATCGCCCGACAACCGTGCGGATGTGGTCGTGCATGCGAGCAAGCAGCGTGCTGCGATCGGCGGGCTTGCCGTCGGCGCTCTGGAACACCCAGGCGCCCGTCTGCGAATGCCAGACCAGATTGTGCCCGACAACCTGCATGTGGCGATCGACCCCGAACTGCACGTATCGATCAGCCGCGACGAACGTGTACCGATCGGCCGCCGGGTGCGTCGGCTGGAACTTCAGCGCGTTCTCCGGGCTGATCTGGTTGAACTGTTGCGTGATGATGTCGACAGCCACGGTGTCCGCCCCCTCGAACTGCCGCTGGTTGATGGCCACGCCGACGACCATCCCCTTCGGCATCAGGTCCTTCAGCGCGACGTCCTGGCGTGCTGCAGCCGGCGGGACGGCAAGACCGGCGACAACGATAAGCGTGCTCTTCATGATGGACGGTCTCATGGCTGGAGAGCATTGTATGCGCGGTGTCTCAGTGCGAGGTCAGAGAGCGGCCGAAGCGGAACCAGTGCTCCACGCGGCGAGACCGGTAGCGGCGTCCCCATCCGACGGTCACAATGTGGGCGGCGGCGGCGATGTTGGGCCGTGGAGCTGCCGGTGGCCTTCGGCGCTCCGCTGCGGCTGCGGGTTCCGCGTCAACTCCGCTACAAGAGCATCAAGCTCATCAAGCCTGGCCGTAACCGGCAGCCTCCAGCGGTTCGGCAAGGGCCTCGGCTCCGCCGCGGGACGCCTGTTCACGCGAGCGCGAGCTGTGCATCGCGTGCGCCTGTAAGATCGACGACGTGCTTGCGTGGTCTGTCGGCGACCATCTGACCCATCGCTTCAATCCCGAGCTCGGCACGGGAGAAGTCACTGCGATCGAAGGGCATGTACTGGTGGTCCGCTTTGCGAGCAATGGGTCTACGCTCCGGCTGGCTGCGAACAGTGATGCGCTCCGTCCCGAAGAACCCGGGCGGGCAGCGCCGCGTGAACGGACGCTGCTCGAGCGGCTGGGGGCGGGCGATATCGACGAGACCGAGGACTTCCTGACGCGGCTGGACGTCCTGCACCTGCTCGCGACGCGTGAGGCCGGTGGCCTCGGATCGTTCCTCGGCGGCCGTGTGCGATTGTTCCCGCATCAGCTGCACGTTGCCGAACGTGCAACTGCGCGTCTGCCGGTGCGGTGGCTGCTCGCTGACGAAGTGGGGCTGGGCAAAACGATCGAAGCCGCGCTCATCATGAACCGGCTGCTGCACACCCAGAAGATCGAGCGCTGCGTGGTGATCGCGCCCGAGGCGCTGACGGTCCAGTGGCTGGGGGAGTTGTGGCGCAAGTATCACCAGGTGTTCACACTGCTGGATCCGGCACGCCTGGCTGACGTCGCGCGTGACTTCGGCGCGGGCTTCAACCCGTTCGACGTCCACCGCCGGGCCGTCGTCCCACTCGAGACGCTCATCGCACGCCCGGAGCTCACGCGTGAGGCTGTCTCGGCGAGCATCGACCTGCTGGTCGTCGACGAAGCCCACCGGCTGCGCCGGCCGCCGGGGCACCCCGGGGAGCCGGGATACCGTGCGGTCGCGCCCATTGCCGCAGCGGGGCGGCATGTCTTGCTGCTAAGCGCGACGCCGCTCGAAGATGACGCGCACGGCTTCTTCCGGCTGTTGCAGCTGCTGCGGCCCGACGCGTTTCCCGAGGGGATGCATGTCGAGGCGCGGCTCGCGTCCGGCCTCCCGCTGCCGCCGTGCACCAGCTCCACGCGCCGTGTCGATATCGGGGGGCTTCCGCCGCGCACCCCCCTGGCCATCGATATCACCCGTCTCGACGTCGAGCGCGGGTCTCTCGCAGAAAACGACGGCACAGCGCGGTCAGGTACGGCGGGCTCTCTGCTCGCTCGCCTCGCAGATGTCAACCATCCGGGCCGGGATCCCCTCAGCCGCCGGCGCGCACTGGACCGCGTTCGGCGGGCGCTCGCGTCCGGCGCGGCGTTGAAGGCGGTGCTCGGGCCAGATGAGACGGAATTGCGGGCCGAGGCGGAGGCGCTCGACAGGAGTGATCCCCGCCTCGAGTGGCTGTTGACCCAGGCGCAGCGCTGGCGCCGCGCGAATGAAAAGACGCTCGTCTTCGTGGCCCACCGCGAGACGCTGGAGCTGCTGCGCGACGCACTCAGTGCCCGCGCGCAGCTCGCCAGCGGCGTCTTCCACGAGGACCTGTCTGCGGCACGGCGCGACACGGAAGTGGCACGGTTCCGCGCCGACGACGGGCCGAGCATCCTCGTATCAACCGAAGCCGGCGGCGAAGGGCGCAACTTCGAGTTCTGCCATCGCCTCGTGCTCTACGATCTGCCGTGGAGACCGTCCACGGTGGAGCAGCGCATCGGGCGACTGGATCGCATCGGCCGCCGCATGCCGGTCCGCATCGTGTACTTCCGTCCGGCATCCGGCATCGGTGCCGGCGTCGTCAGGTTGTTCGAGCGGCTCGGAATCTTCCGCGAGCCGATGGCCGGCATCGAGCCGCAGCTCGCCCATCTCGAGAGTGCGCTGGAGGAGATTGCGCTCCAGCCAGACGCGTCACTGTCAGATGCACAGATCGCGAGGCTCATCGCGGACGCGCAGGCCGCGCGCACGCGAATCCACGAGGCCGCATATCAGCAGCTGCACCGGGATCCCTACCGCGCCGCGCTGGCTCCCTCGATTCTCGCCCGCGTCCCGGCGAACCTGGACGCCTTGATGGAGCGCGTCGTCGTCCACGCGGCTGCACGGCTTGGCTTCCGCGTCGAGCAGGTGCGGGGCAGGTGCGCGTACGCGATCGACTTCGGCAACGAGGCCATCGTGGACAGCCTGCCCGGCGTCCCTGGCGGCTCCGCCTTTGTCGGCTCATTCGATCGCGAGTACGCGGTCGAGGACGAGAGCATCGACTTCTTTTCGTCGGGCCACTCGCTCGTCGAAGGCCTGCTGGCGCATTTCGACGAGGATCCGAAGGGACGGGTCGCACGGCTCGAGCTGACGATCCCCGGCGCGGGCGGCACTGGGCTGGTCGGGTTTTACAAAGATGGACCGCAGTTCGACGTGACGGCCTGCGATGCCGCCGGCCCCCGTCCGGAGTGGGCCACAGCGTTCCGCACCCAGGCCTTGCGTGCGTTCAGAATGAAGCCGTCAGATGTCGCCGCACACGACTGGAGCGCACTCGTCGCGCGTCTCGCGCCACAGCTGGGTCTCCGCCGCCCGCATGCGGTCGCCGCCGTTGTGGTGCGGGGCACGTAGACATCCATTGTCCGCCAGTCACCGGCCCCGCCGGTGCGCAGGACAAGCCGGCACTCGGGCGCTGAGGCGCCGCCCATCTGCGCACAGCGATGTCCCACCTCCGGACAGGCAGCAGCGGGGTCTCGCGAGAAACTCGCCACAAATTCGAGGCAGGCCTGGTACCAGGCTTGCCAGTCTCAGATCCGTATGGCCCATCTGATCGCCGACCTCCGGTTCGCGCTCCGCAGCCTCCGCAGAGTGCCGCTGTTCACGTCCGTTGCCGTGCTGTCGATTGCGTTCGGCATCACCGCCAACACCGCAGTGTTCACACTGGTCGACCAGGTGCTCCTGCGTACCCTTCCGGTGGATCGCCCAGCGGAGCTCGTGCAGGTGGACGCAGCGGGGACGGAGTCGCACGGCGGCGGGATGGGTGACGGGACCGAGCTGTCCTACGCGATGTACAAGGATCTCCACGATCATAACGACGTGTTCGCCGGAATGTTCTGCCGTTTTTCAGTGACGCTCCAGGTCAGTGGCGCCGCCGGGAACGACCGCGTCGTCGGGCAGTTGGTCTCCGGCACATTCTTTCCGGTCCTGGGGGTCACGCCCGCCGTGGGCCGGTTGTTGACCGCTGACGACGATGCGACAGCGCGCGCCGTGGCGGTACTCGGGTATGGGTACTGGCAATCGCGGTTCCATGGCGATCCCGGCGTGGTCGGCCGCGCCGTCACAGTGAACGGCCATCCCTACGAAATCGTCGGCGTCACGCGTTCTGGCTTCAATGGCCTCGACATCGCGCAGCCACCGGGCGTATACCTGCCCATCGCGGTGCAGCCGCAGATTGGGCCTTCGTGGTTGAAGCTTGATGGACGACGTTTCCGCTGGGTGCAGGTGTTCGCCCGGCTGCGTCCACAGGTGACCGCCGTCCAGGCGCAGGCGCAGCTGCTGCCTCTCTATCGGACTGTGCTCCAGCAGGAGGCTGCCGATCCCGAATTCGGAAGCGCCTCGGCCGATGCGCGGGAACACTTTCTCAACGGCGCCCTTCACGTGACATCCGCCGCTCACGGGCACTCGGGACTGCGCCAGAGCGTCACCGAGCCGCTGCTGATCCTGATGTGCGTCGCCGCCGGCGTGCTGCTGATAGTCTGCGCCAACGTCGCCAACCTGCTCATTGCGCGTGGCGCCGCGCGGCACCGCGAGCTCGCGCTGCGGCTCGCCGTCGGGGCGTCGCGCTGGCAGCTCGGACGGCTTCTGCTGGTGGAAAGCCTCGTCCTCGCCGGCCTCGGGACGGCGCTCGGGCTGCTGTTTGCCAGCTGGGGAGCGGCAGCTCTGTTGCACTACTACGCCAACCCGGACACTCCGATCGCCATCTCGTCGGATCCGGACCTGCGCATCGCATTGTTCAGCGGCGGCCTTGCTGTTCTGACGGCAATGCTGGCCGGCTGCGTGCCCGCGTTGCGCAGCACGCGAGTCGATGTCGCGCCGGCGCTGCGCAGCGCCGGCGGTGCGGCCGCGAGCGAGCAGCCGCGACTCCGCAAGGCGCTCGTCGTCGCGCAGGTGGCCTTGTCGTTTCTGCTGCTCATCGGCGCCGGGCTGTTCGTCAGGAGCGTGAACAACCTGCTCGCCGTGGACACCGGGTTCCGGACGTCGCACCTCCTGTCGTTCAGCGTCGATTTGGAGGCGAGCGGGTATGACGCGGCTCGCGCGCATGACTTCGCCAAAGCGGCGCAGGCACGCCTCGAGAGCACTCCCGGCGTAACCGCCGCGGCATTCACGTTCATCGGGATCCTGGAAGGCGACGGCTGGGGCATGGACGTGACCGTCGAGGGCTATCACCCTCCAAAGGATGGTGCCGCAGCGATGTGCAACAGCGTCAGCCCGGGGTTCTTCCGCGCCATGGGGGTGCCGGTGCTCCTTGGCCGGGAGTTCGACGAGCACGACGATCGCGTCGAGCCCCGTCCCGAGCCATGGCCGTTTACTGTCGCTGTCGTGAACGAAACGTTCGTAAAGCGCTTCTTCGCTGGCCAGAACCCGGTCGGCCGTCATCTCGGACTCGGGGGTGACCCCGGGACGCCGACCCCGGCCACGATCGTCGGTGTCGTGAAGGACACGCGGTACGGTGCCGTCCGTGAGCACGTCCAGCCACAGGTGTTCTTCCCCGATCTGCAATCAGGCATCGAGGGGCTCACCATTTATGTCCGGACCGATCGGGCGCCAGAGGATGCCATGCGCACGATTCGTCAGCAGATGGCTGGCCTCGATCCCTCCCTTGCACTCTTCAACGTCAGTACTGTTGACGATCGCATCGCGCGGTCCGTCGTCAACGAGCGGCTCATTGCCAGCTTGTCTGCCACGCTGAGCGGGATGGCGACACTCCTGGCCGTGATCGGCCTGTACGGCGTGCTGGCCTACAGCGTCACCCGGCGCACGCGCGAGATCGGAATCCGCATGGCGCTCGGCGCCCTCGGGTCTCAGATTGCCTCCCGCGTCCTCAGCGAAGCCGCGGTCCTGGTGGGTATCGGTCTGCTGCTGGGCGGTGGCGCCGCTGTCTGGCTTGGGCGCTTCGTTGAGAATCAACTCTATGGAGTGAAGCCCGCCGACGCCATCACGGTCACGGTCGCCGCCGTGAGCCTTGCTCTTGTCGCGGCGGTGGCCGCACTGTTGCCGGCGCGGCGCGCTTCGGCTATTTCACCGATGACGGCGCTCCGCGACCAGTAGCGGGACAGTTCCTCACGAGTCCGAATCTTTCGGACGTGGCTCCCGCAAGACCTCACAGATTTCGGGCAGGAGCTCCTCGGCTCTGGCCCGCACGTGCACCATCGATGGATGCGCATCGAGCGGACGCTCGCCGGGATCGATGAGAAACGCCGGTGCCCCGGCATCGGCCGCGGCTGACTGCAGAAATGACGTCACGCCGACGGCGAGGGAGGTCCCCACACAGATCAGCAGCCGGATTCGCGGCGCAGCCGCGTGCACCACGTGCCACTGATAGTCAGCGTGGCTGACATACAGCTCGTCGAACCAGAGCACGTGGGGCCGGACCAGGGTGCCACAGGCCGGGCACGAGGGAATGGCGCTCAGCCGCGGATCCCGATCGAACTCTGTGAAATCGACAGCATCGAGTGGGATGGACTCGATTGCACCGAGGCGGCACTCCGGATCGGCGCATCGGCATCGGTCGGCGGACCCGTGGACCTTCACGAGGCGTGTGGAACCCGCACGTTCGTGGAGCGGATCGATGTTCTGAGTGACAAGGAGAAACTCCCGCCCCCGTCGCGCCTGCCACTGCTCGAGCGTGACGAGCGCATGATGTGCGGGGTTGGGGTCAGCCGCGAGGACGCGGAGAAAACGGCCGCGATACCAGCGCCACGCGCCAACCGGATCGGCGGTGAAGTAGCGCAGCGTCGCCAGCTCCGTGATGTCGTGCGCCCAGATGGCGCCGGGATCGCTGCCGCGGAACGTCGGGATGCCACTGGCGACGCTGATCCCTGCGCCCGTGAGCACGAGTAACAGGCCCTGCGCGGCCTCGACGGCGGCAACCAGCCGTGTACTGTCGCTATCCATCCGCCTCGTCGCGGGCAGTCTCGCTGGGCGAATTACGCGCTGGGCCGTGCACCACGAGAATGGAATGCATCGGGCGTTCGCGGACTAGCCGGCCATGGCCTCGCGCACACGCGGTGCCACGTCCGTTCCGATAAGCTCGATGCTCTTCATCATCGCGTCGTGAGGCAGCGTGCCGGCGCTGTATTTCACGTCGAACCGCGACAGCCCCAGCGTACGGGCCGTCTGAACGATCTTGGCAGCCACCGTTGCAGGCGAGCCGACGCAGAGCGCCCCGTCAGGGCCCGCTTCCCGTTCGAACTGCGCACGCGTGACGGGCGGCCAGCCACGCTCCCGCCCGATGCGGGTAATCATGGTCTGGTAGTGGGGCCAAAGCTCGTTCCGGGCCTGCTCGTCGGTCGCGGCAACGTGACCGGGCGAATGCACCGCGATCGGCAACTCGGGCTGTGAAAGCTTCTCGAGCGCCTGCCGATACAGGTCGACGAACGGCCGGAAGCGAACCGGGCTGCCGCCGATGATCGCAAGCGTCAACGGAAGACCGTACCGCGCCGCGCGCATCACCGACTCAGGGCTGCCACCCACGCCAATCCAGGTCTTGAGCGTTCCGTTCTCAATCGGGGGGGACACAGTCAGACCCGAAAGCGCCGCCCGCGTCGAGCCGGTCCACGTGATCGGGCCTCCCTTCAGGAGCACCGCGAACAGCGACAGCTTGTCCTCGAAGAGCTCCTCGTACCGCGACAGGTCGTATCCGAACAGCGGGTAAGACTCCGTAAACGACCCACGGCCGAGAATCACTTCGGCGCGTCCGTTCGACAGCGCGTCGAGAGTGGAGAACCGCTGGAACACACGTACGGGATCATCCGTGCTCAGCACCGTGACTGCCGATCCCAGCAGAATTCGACTGGTCCGCGCGGCAATGGCCGCCAGAATTACCTCGGGCGCCGAAATGGCGAAGTCAGGCCGATGGTGCTCCCCCACGCCGAACGCGTCGAGCCCGGCGCCGTCGGCAAGGACCGCCTCGTCGACCACCTCGCGAAGCACGCGGGCCTGCGAGTTGGGCGTGCCGTCCGGTTGCAGCGTCACATCGCCGAATGTATCGAGTCCGATCTGGAACCTGTCTGCCATCGTTCGAGTCTATCCCGCCGCGTTGCAGGACATGCGCGCCTCAGGCGCTCGCCGCGATGACGAACGGCCAGCGCCGGGTGTGCCAGGACCAGATCATGAACACCAGCACGCCCAGGAGCAGCGTGCCCAGGCCGAACAGAATCACTTTCACGTCCGAGGTCGCGAAGACGAATACCCACCCCGCGAGAGCCAGGAGGCTGGGGAGTGGATACAGCCACATCCGGTACGACAGCGGCCGGTCCACCCGGTGGCGGCGAAGGAGCGCGACGGCTCCGATCTGCGCCATGAACTGCACGAGGATTCGCGTCGTGATCAGGGCATCGATGACGGTGCCGAGCGAAAAGAAGCTGCACACGATCGACACGGCGCCGACGATGAGGAGCGAAATGTGCGGGAACGGCCTGGTGGGATGGAGGCGTCCGAAGATCGGGAAGAAGTTCCCATCCTTCGCGGCCGCGTACGGGATGCGCGAGTAGCCGAGCAGGAGCGCGAAGACGGATCCAAATCCGGTCCAGAGAATGGCGCCCGTGAAAAAGGAGGCCACGGTCGGCCCGTAGACCTTCTCCATGAACACGGACACGATGAACCTCGAGCTCGGGTGATCGCCTGCAGGCACGTACTCGCGCCAGGGGACGACCCCGACGACGGAGAGGTTGATCGCCAGGTAGATGAGCGCCACGAAGACGATGCTCAGGAGAATGGACCGCGGGATCACTCGTACGGGGTTCCTGACCTCCTCGCCGATGTAGCAGATGTCGTAGTAGCCCAGGTAATCGTAGATAGCGACCCGCGAGGCGCCGCCAAGACCCATCAGGAACCCGAGCGAGAAGTTGAACGCGCCCGGAGGGAAGTCGAACGCAATCCGCGCATCGAAATGGCGTGCACCAGTGAAGATGACGGCCGCGGTCGTCAGCAGCGTCCCGGTCCAGAGCAGCACCGTCAACGTGCCGAGCGAACCAATCGGCCGATACAGCAGCACGATGTTGATGACGCCAATCAGAGCGGCAATCAGCGCGTACTGCAAATCCGTGAGCGACGGCCACAAGTAGCCGAGGTACTGCGAGAAGCCGATGTAGCCGGACGCAATCTCGAGCGGCCCGCTCAGGATGAACTGCCAGATGAACAGAAAGGACGCGAGCCGGCCCCACCGCTCCGGGCCATACCCCTGGCGCAGGTAGACGTAGCTGCCGCCCGACCCGGGCATCGCGGACCCGAGCTCGCTCCAGACCATGCCGTCCGGGATGACGATGAGCAGCGCGACGAGCCACCCCAGCATCGCCTGCGGCCCGCCGAGGGCCGTCATGAGCAGCGGGATGGTGATGAAGGGCCCGACGCCGATCATGTTGGTCATGTTCAGCGCCGTCGCCTGGAGCAGCCCGAAGCGGCGTGGAAGCACCGCCCTGCCGGCGTCGTCCGCCCGATCGCGCGCAGCGGGTCCGGTCTGCGGATCGCTCATCGGCGTCCGACCGTGTCGACGAGGGCCTCGTAGACAATCTGGATCGCCGGGCCAACCACGTCGACCGGCAGGAACTCCGCGTCGCCGTGCATCGAGGCCACCGCGAGCGCCGGAACGATCACCGGCGCGAATCCATAACTCTTGACCCCGCGTGCGCGGAAGTCGTTCGAGTCGGTGCCGTAGGGCACGATCATCGGGGTCACCACGGCGTCGGGGTACCGCTCCTTCACGGCGCCTTCGAGGGCGCGGTAAAACGTCGAATCCTGGGTGGTGACTACAGGATCGGGGCCCTCATAGACAATCTCGATCTTGATCCCGTCGTCACCCAGCCGGCGGCGAAGGTCGGACAGCCACTGGTCGCGCGAGGTTCCCGGGAGAACGCGGCAGTCGAGGGTCGCCTCCGCAACAGAGGGAATGACATTGACCTTCGGCGGGTCGCCGACCCCGGACCGAAGACTGGTGATCGAAATCGTGGAGTGCTGGATGGCGTTGTTGAACTTGTTGACGGCAAGCTCCCCGACGCGCGCCTTCATCGTATCGACGACGGCAAAGGGCGTCGCCGGAAGCGGCTCGCTCAACATGCGCGCGAGCGCCCGGGTGAGCCGATCGTTCGGATTCTGCTCGTGCGGCTGCGAGCCGTGTCCGGAGATGCCCTCCGCCCGCAGCTTCAGCCAGAGCATCTTCTTCTCCGCGACAGAAATGCCGA
>JBBWZJ010000183.1:0-2503 GCA_039648985.1 Acidobacteriota bacterium
CGCTTCCGCTGTCCGAGTTGACCGGACGGACCTGATACCAGCGCAGGAGACGTCCGGCACCCCCGCCGCGCGGTGCCGGCGTCTCGCTCTACTCCTCGTCATCACATGTTCTCGGAGAAATTGCCCATGCCCGGTCGTGCTCGCAGTCTCGTGCAGGGGGTACTGCTCGCGGCGGCCGCTCTCGTGTGTCTGGGGCGCGCGGGAGGGGCGCAGTCCAACGCGTCGTCGTTCGCGCAGCTCGCCAAAGCGTCACTCTCCCAGATCGACGGCGCGCTCCGCGCGCCTGGTCTCAAGGACGAGGTGGAGGTTCTTCGAGATCGATGGGGGGTGCCGCACATCTACGCGAAGAACATGGACGACCTGTTCTTCGCGCAGGGATACGTACAGGCCCAGGATCGACTCTGGCAGATGGAGATGTGGCGGCGGATCGGAGATGGCACCCTGGCCGAGGTCATGGGACCGTCCGCCGTCGCGCGTGACCAGCAGGCGCGCCTGCTCATGTATCGTGGCGCGTTCGACGACAGGGAATACGCGAGCTACCACCCGGAGGGCAAGCGCATCCTGGAGGCGTTCGTCCGCGGAGTGAACGCGTACATCGCCCACAGCGCGAACAACCTGCCGGTCGAGTTCAAGCTGACGGGCATCAAGCCGCAGCCCTGGACGTCACGGACGCCGCTGCTTCGCCGGACCACCTTCGGTGCCGCGGCGGGTGAGCTGCGTCTCGCCCGGCAGGTCGCCGAGCTGGGCATCGACGAATGGAACAAGCGCAACCATCCCACGCCCTACCGGGTGCTCACCATCCCGAAGGGATTGAACCTCGACGCCATCACTCCGGCGGTCATCGCCGCCGCCGGCGGCGCGAAGGACCGAGGCGCCCAGCCTGGCGACCTGCCGCGGCCAGCCATGCTGCCGGAGTTCCAGGCCTGGCCCTCCTCCCAGACCAGCGAGAACGAAGGCGCGTTCGAGGATTCGCCCGGCAGCAACAACTGGGTCGTGAACGGCAGCAAGTCGGCCTCGGGCAAGGTGCTGCTCGCCGGCGATCCGCACCGCCAGGTCACCAACCCGTCGCTGCGGTATCTCGTGCATCTCAACGCGCCGGGCTGGAGCGTCACCGGCGCGACGGAGCCGATGCTGCCGGGCGTGCTGTTCGGCCACAACGACCACATCGGGTGGGCGCTCACGATCGTCGGCACCGACCAGGGCGACGTCTTCGTGAACGAGGTGAACCCGGCGAACCGGAACCAGATCCGCTGGAAGGGCGCGTGGGAGGATCTGCGGATCGTGCGCGACACGATTCGCGTGAAGGGCGCCGCGCCGCGCATCGTGGACCTCAAGTTCAGCCGGCACGGCCCCGTGTTCTACGAGGACACGGTCAATCACCTCAACTATGCGTACCGCGCCGTCGACAACGAGCCGGGATCGGCGGGCTACCTCTCCGGGCTCAAGCTCGATCAGGTGGGCAACTGCCGCGACTTCCTCACCGAGGTGCTCGCCCGCTTCAAGGCGCCCACCGAGAACATGGTGTGCGGCGACGACGGCGGAAACATCTCGTGGATGGCCGCGGCGCTGTCACCGAAGCGCTCCGGCGGCTGGGATGGTCGCCTGCCGGTTCCGGGCAGCGGCGCGTACGAGTGGGCTGGCTTTCGCGACGATCTTCCGCGCGAGTACAACCCGGCGCGCGGCTTCATCAACACCGCGAACCACGACATTCATCCGCCCGGCTTCGATCCGCCGCTCTTCTTCAAGACCGGCGACTTCCCGCGCTACGAGCGCATCTACCAGCTGCTCTCCGCCGGCAACAACTTCACGGTGGAAGACTTCAAGCGGATGCAGCATGACACCTACTGGACGGCGGCAGCTCCGCGCCAGGAGCTTCTCCAGGGCTGGACGGGCGCGACGCCCGAGCTGGAGACGGCACGCGCCCTCGTGGCGGGGTGGGACCGCTTCTACGACCGCCCGAGCGTCGCCGCGTCGGTCTACGACGTGTGGAACCGCCGGCTCGTCGCGAATCGGGTGACGGCCGAGATGGCCAGGCCCACGCGCGACTCGCTTGCCCAGCGGTCGTTGCGCGAAGCGCTCGACAGCCTCTCGAGCACCTTCCACACCTCGTGGATGCTGGTGAACTGGGGCAAGATCAATCGGAGCGAGTTCCCGCACCAGTTCGTGGAGGCGTACGACATTCCGACGGTCGAACGGCGGGGAGGCGCCGGCACGGTGGCGGCCTTCGGGGCAACCATCCGCCAGATCACCGACTTCTCCAACTACGACAGCTCGGTGCAGATGAACACGCCCGGGCAGTCGGGCCAGCCAGGGAGCCCGTTCTACGGCGACCTCGCGCGCTCGTCAGCCAACGCGGAGTACTTCCCGCAGATGTGGACGCGACCTGCCGTGGAGACCGTCGTGGCCCACCGACTCAAGCTGATGCCGGGCGAGAGCCGGTAGGCCCCTTGATCGCTAGGCGTGGATCATCCGGCCAAGCGAATCGAGCGCCGCTTCGGCGATC
>JBBWZJ010000289.1:0-26573 GCA_039648985.1 Acidobacteriota bacterium
GGGGTTCGGGTTTGGGGGTTCGGGGTTCCGGGTTCGGGGTTCCGGTTCGAAGTTCGGTTCGGGGTTGGTGGTGGGGTTCGCGTCCCGGGTATGTCAGCGCTTCACTCGAACCCCGAACCCCGAACCCTGAACCCCGAACCCGGAACCCCGAACCCGGAACCCGGAACCCCGAACCGTGCATTAGCTCACCTCACCCGAAACTCCGCCGTCGCGAGAACCGTGTCCCACATGAGCACGAGCTTGCCGCCCGCCGGAGTGACATCCGCGAAATTCCACGTGAGCTGGTCGATGGCGACAGGCAATCGGTCCACCTTCATCGCCACGCGCGCCACGTCTTTGTCCGGCGTGTAGTTGTACGAGCCCCAGAGCGCGTCTTTCTGCGGATCGTTCCCGCTCTTCTTCGCCCCCCAGGACGACACGATCAGGGTCCACTCGGACGGCGACTTCAGATCGATGAAGAGGCTGTACTCGCCGACCGGCACCGTCTTGCCGCCGATCTCGAGCGGAACCTCCGTTTTGAGACGGGTGGACACGTTCGCGCCGGCCCGCCACACCGTGGCGTTCCCCGTGAGCAGCGTTTTGCCGTAGGTCGGCCCGCTGCCCCAGAGATCGCGCCCGCGTTTGATCGGCCGCCCCGAGGTGATTTCGATCCACTTGCCCTTCTCGCTCAGCTGAGTCGCGGACGATCCTTCCGGGCTCGCAATCCGCTCGCCCTGGGCGGCGACAAACGCCGCCGCCATCACGAGCGTCATACCTATTGCGAGGGTCTTCTTCAGCATGCGGGCTCCTCTCTTGAGAGCGGCCATTGTAATCCGACGGGTCGTCCGCGCCGACAAAGAGGGAGACAGTGCTGTTCGCCGGGGCAGAGGGGCCGGACGGTCGGCGCCGCACTCGAGGTCAATCGACCGGGACAGTCCCACGTCGGGACCGGCGCAGAACCTGGACGCGTGGGGAGGTGCCCCCGACGGGCTAAATGCCCTGATCCGGGTAACTTAGGCCGAGAAACAGATTGGCCGTGGCTGGTGGTTGCCGTATAATGAGGGCAGGTAAGTCCCTCCTTTCCTATAGGTACAACCGGATGTTCGAACGCTACACGGAACGGGCGCGGCGGGTGCTTTTCTTCGCGCGGTACGAAGCCAGCCAGCTCGGGAGCATTTCCATCGAGACGGAGCACCTGCTCCTCGGGCTCATCCGGGAGGGCAAGGGGCTCACCAGCCGCATTTTCGCGCGGTCGCACCTGTCGCTCGAAAGCATCCGCAAGGAAATCGAAGGCCGCACGGTCTTTCGCGAGAAGGTGTCTACGTCGGTCGAGATCCCCTTCAGTGCCGAAACGAAGCGGGTCCTGCAGTTCGCCGCCGAAGAGGCCGACCGGTTGCTGCACAACTACATCGGGACCGAGCACCTGCTGCTGGGCATCCTCCGCGAGGAGCGCTCCGTGGCCGCCACGATCCTGATGGAAAAGGGCATGCGGCTCAACACCGTCCGCGAGGACATCGTCGCGCTGCTCAACGAAAAGACGACGCTGACGCGCGTCAAGGAAACGCCGCTCCTTGCGGAGTTCAGCCGTGACCTGACCGAGGCGGCGATGAAGAGCCAGCTCGATCCGCTGGTCGGCCGCCACATCGAGATCGAGCGTGTGCAGCAGGTGCTCTGCCGGCGCACGAAGAACAACGCGGTCCTCATCGGCGAGCCCGGCGTTGGCAAGACCGCCATCGTCGAAGGCCTTGCGCAGAAGATCGTCTACGGTGACGTGCCGCACTTCCTCGCGGACAAGCGGCTGCTGGCGCTCGACATCTCGCTGATCGTCGCGGGCACGAAGTATCGCGGTCAGTTTGAAGAGCGCCTCAAGGCGATCATGAAGGAGCTGACCGAGAACCCGAACATCATCGTGTTCATCGACGAGCTCCACACGCTGGTCGGCGCGGGCTCGGCAGAGGGATCGCTCGACGCGGCGAACATCCTGAAGCCGGCGCTGTCGCGCGGCGAAATCCGCTGCATCGGCGCGACGACGCCGTCCGAGTACCGGAAGTATATCGAGAAGGATCGATCGCTCGAGCGCCGCTTCCAGGCGATCAAGGTGGATCCGCCGAGCGAGAAGGAAACCATCGAAGTCCTGATGGGCGTGAAGGATCGGTACGAGACGTTCCACAATGTCGAGTACACGCCCGAAGCCATCGAGGCGGCGGTGTATCAGTCGAGCCGGTACATCACGGACCGGTTTCTCCCGGACAAGGCGATCGATCTCGTCGACGAAGCCGGCGCGCGCGCGAAGCTGCGCGAGGCGGGCTACAGCGAGGAGTTCGGCGAGATCAACAGGAGCATCCGCGTCGCGGTGGAGCACATGGAAACCGCGGTGTCGGAGAAGAATTTCGAGAAGGCCCAGTTCTATCGCGAGCAGGAAGTGCAGGCGCGTGAGAACCTGCTCGTCGTGCGCGAGAAGTTCGACGTCAAGTCGAGCGCGCGCCGTGTGATCGTCGGGAAGGGCGAGATCGACGAAGTCGTCGCCAAGTGGACCGGCGTCCCGATGACGTCGATCAACCAGGACGAAGGGGACAAGCTCCTGCACATGGAGGAGGCGCTCCACAAGCGCGTCATCTCGCAGGAGGCGGCGATCTCGGCGTTGTCACGCGCCATCCGCCGATCGCGCGCGGGATTGAAGGCTCCGACGCGCCCCGTCGGCAGCTTCATCTTCCTCGGGCCGACCGGTGTCGGCAAGACGGAGCTGGCCCGCGCGATTGCGAATTTCCTGTTCGGCAGCGATCACGCGCTCATCCGCTTCGACATGTCGGAGTACATGGAGAAGCACTCAGTCTCAAAACTGATCGGGTCCCCCCCGGGATACGTTGGCCACGAAGAAGGCGGGCAGCTCACCGAAAAGGTCAAGCGCAACCCCTATTCGGTCGTACTGCTCGACGAAGTCGAGAAGGCGCACCCGGACCTGTTCAACATCCTGCTGCAGGTGTTCGAGGACGGTCACCTCACGGATGGTCTCGGCAACCGGGTGAACTTCAAGAACACCATCATCATCATGACGTCGAACATCGGCGCCCGCTTCATTCAGAAGAAGGCGTCGCTCGGCTTCCAGTCCGCCGACAGCGGGGTGATCAGCCGCAGCGTCAACGACATGGTGCTCGGGGAAGTCCGCAAGACTTTCAATCCCGAGTTCATCAACCGTATCGACGAGCTCATCGTGTTCGATGCGCTCTCCGACGACGATCTGCGGACCATTACGAAGCTGCTGGTCCAGCAGGTGAACGACAACCTGGTCGATCGCCGGCTCAAGCTCGAGCTCGAGCCCGATGTGATCGACTGGATCATTGAACAGACCTGCAAGGATCGCTCGTACGGAGCACGGCCGCTTCGCCGCGCGATTCAGCGCTATATCGAGGATCCGCTCTCGGACGAGCTGATTCGCGGCACGCTCAAGGGCGGCGACGTCCAGGTCTACCTGGACGGCGGCGTGCTTGCCTACCGGCCTGCCAACGCGCCGGAAAACGGCCGCCGGCTCGCCTGAGGCGTCTTAAATCCAGTAAACTCGTGGCTTGGCCTGTGCCCGGACTTCCCGTCCGGGCCTGGGCAAGCGTCTGCAGCCCCCTTTTTATGCGTGTTTTTGCTCTCGCCCTCGTGGCCGCCTTCGCAGCCATGCCTGCGGAGGCTGCTTCGGCGCCCAAGGCCGCCCGCTTGACAGCCGTGCCTCCGAACGCTGCTTCGGCGACTGGGGCCGCCCGATCGACAGCCGTGCCTCCGAACGTTGCTTCGGCGACTGGGGTCGCCCGATCGACAGCCGTGCCTCCGAACGCTGCTTCGGCGACTGGGGTCGCCCGATGGACAGCCGTGCCTCCGGACGCTGCTTCGGCGCCCAAGGCCACTAGCTTCGCCGCAATGACGGCTGATGTACCGGCGGCGTCTGCGCAGGCGCAGGCGCCCTCGCCCGCGCCGACACGGCCCGCCGGGTTCCCGGCGCAGCCCCAGCAGCCTTCGGGTCCGGCCCTCGATCTGCCCGCGACGATCTGCAACCAGACGGTTGGTGTCCCCAGCCGGCTGCCACCGGCCGGCACCGGCCCGGTCCTGACCGCCATCATGCTCTGCTTCGAAAAGCAGGGCGGCAGCCCCGTCGTCGAAGCGAACACGTATCTCTACTACCTGCAGCTGCGAGGCAGCCAGCCCTCGACCGGCACGTGGGTGCCGTTCGACGACGCGGCGCAGCAGACGGCGATCGGCGACTTCAAGCGCCTCTGGGCGACGAACTTCCTCGACGACCTCGTCATCGAGGTCCACGACGTGCGCTACGCGAACGGCGTGATCGGGAAGGTCGTCGTCTACAACATGGAGGAGCGTCAGCGCGTCAAGATTGTCGACTACGTCGGCTCGAAGAAAGTCGAGCAGTCGAAAATCGAGGAGGAGCTGAAGAAGAAGTCGATCTCCATCCGTCTGGATTCCTTCATCGACCCGGGCCTCATCCGCCGGGTGAGCGGCGTTGTCCACGATCTCTATGCCGAGAAGGGTTACGAGTTCGTCGAGGTGAAGCCGGAGATCAAGCCCGTCGAAGGCGGGCCGAAGCTCGTGAACGTGAGCTTCCACATCACCGAGGGACCGAAGGTCCGGATCCGCAAGGTGGACTTCGTCGGGAACAGCGCGATCAAGGATGGGGCGCTCGAGCGTCGGCTGAAAGAGAACAAGGGGCAGGGCAGCTGGCCGATGTCGATGCTGACGAGCGGCGGCACCTACAAAGCGGAGAAGTTCGAAGAGGATGCCGACCACGTCGTGCAGTACTACCGCGACCGCGGGTACATCAACGTCCGCGTCGGGCAGCCGGATCTGAAGGTCCTCGAGGACTCCAAGGATACGAAGACCCGCTGGGTCGAGCTCCGGATTCCGGTGACCGAAGGCAAGCGGTACAAGGTCGGCAAGATCAACTTCGAGGGGAACACGATCGCCAAGGCCGAGGGGCTGCGCCCGCTCTTCAAGCTGCAGGAAGGGGACTTCTACAGCGAGAAGGTGATCCGGAAAGGGTTCGAGAAAGCCAAGGAGCTGTACGGCAGCGGCGGGTACATGGAGTTCACGGGGTATCCCGATCTCGCGCCGCGCGACGCACCCGATCCCGCAGCGACGGGAGCGGCCGGCCCTCCGGGACCTTCGGCGCCTGCGGCCGCCGCGGCGGACTCAGGTCCGCCCATTGTGGACGTCACGCTCCGCATGCAGGAAGGCAAGCAGTACTTCGTCAACCGCATCACCTTCGTTGGCAATACGACGACGCGCGACAACGTCATCCGGCGGGAAGTGCGCCTCGTCGAGGCCGGCGTATTCAATACGGAAGCGCTCAAGTTCAGCGTCAAGCGGCTGAATCAGCTCGGGTACTTCAAGCCGCTCGAGGGTGAAGCGATTTCAGTCGAGAAGACGCCCGGCGCCGACAACAAGGTCGACGTCAAGCTGAAGTTCGAAGAGCAGAACCGGAACCAGCTGACGTTTGGCGCCGGCGTGTCGCAGTACGACGGGTTCTTCGGGCAGCTGTCGTTCCAGACGTCTAACTTCCTCGGCCGCGGCGAGACGTTCACGGTGTCGGCCCAGCAGGGGAGCCGCGCCACGAACTACCAGCTCGCGTTCACCGAGCCGTTCCTCTTCGACCGCCCGCAGACCGCGGGGGTGGACCTGTTCGTGCGCGAACTGCAGTACATCGGTCTCTACACGCAGAAGTCCCAGGGCGGCAACGTCGTCTACGGCTTCCAAGTGGCGGACTTCGCGCGCATGTTCCTCAATTACAGCTTCGAGGACGTGCAGGTGAAGGATCTCAACACGGCGTTCACCGATCCGCTGGTCCTCAGGAACAACCCGCTGCTTGCCGATTCGCTGCTGATTGGCGAGGGCGGCAAGCGGACCATCAGCAAGGTTGGCCCGAGTTACGTATACAACACCGTCGACAACCCGATTTTCCCGACGTCCGGCAAACGCTTCACCGCGTCGGTGGACGTCGCGGGGCTCGGCGGCAATACCAAGTTCGTCAACCCGCGTGCGGAAGCCATCTGGTACAAGCCGACGAGCCATCGCACCTCCCTTGGCTTCCGCGTGGCCTCCGAGTACATCCGCCCCTACGGCGACACAGTCGCGCTGCCGATCTTCCAGAAGATCTTTCTGGGAGGCGAGTACAGCATCCGCGGATTCGACCTCCGGTCGGTGTCGCCCCGGGATCCGGTCTCCGGCGTGCAGATTGGCGGCAACAAGAGCCTGTTGTTCAACGCCGAGTACCTCATTTCCATTGCCGGGCCGGTGCGGCTTGTGCTCTTCTACGATGCCGGTCAGGTGCGTGACGTGGGCGAGTCGTTCAAGTGGAAGGACCCGCTGACGCAGCGTGTGCAGCCCGGCAGTCTGGTGCCGTCGCTCGTCGATCTGAATTACGGGACAATCAGCAATCCGCTCATCGGTGTCCCGTTGTCGGTCCAGACACGCATGATCGGCGAGACGAACGCGTTCAAGACATCGACGGGGGCCGAAATCCGGTTCTTCATGCCGGTGCTGAATGTGCCGTTCCGTCTGATCTTTGCGTTGAATCCGCAGCGCGGCGGCGTGCTCGACAACAACCTTCAGCCTGAAAAGCGTCTGAAGTTCCGCTTTGCGGTGGGGTCGACATTCTGACGAAGCTGTCAGCCTCGAGCCGTCAGCTCTCAGCACGGGAACGCTGCATTTGAGCGCTGACGAAAAGATAACAACCGTGACCTCCCGGCCCGAGCGCCCGTAGGCTGGGCCCGACAACTGACTGCCACCTGAGAGCTGTAACTGAGAGCTGATAGCTGACCGACTGACTTACTACAACCATGAGGACTGTTCGATGAAATTCGCGAAGGAATTGCAGATGATGTTCGTGGCGGGCGCGGTGAGCGCGCTGGCGGCCGCACCCGGGTACTCTCAGACCACGGCCCCGAAGGCCCCGGCGGGCGCTGCGCCAGCGTCGCAGACACCCGCCGCGCCGCCCACGGCGGCGCCCGCGCCCACTCCCCAGCCGCCCCGCCCGTTCCCGGAGGGGGCCAAGTTCGCGTTCGTCGATATCCAGGCGATCGCGAGCAACTCGGCGGAGGGCAAGGCCGCGACGGCGAAGCTCGACGATCTGAAGAAGAAGAAGAACGCGGACCTGGTCGCCAAGAGCGCATCGCTCAAGAGCATGCAGGACAAGCTGACCGCCGGCGGTTCCGTCATGAACGATCAGGCCCGGGGGCAGCTCGAGAAGGACATCGAGAAGACCCAGCGCGATCTGCAGTTCGCCCAGCAGGACGCACAGACCGAGCTCACCGACATGACCAACCAGCTCCAGGCTGACTTCCAGGAGAAGCTCAACCCGGTGCTCGAGACCATTCGTGCGGAAAAGGGGCTGCTGATGATCTTCAGCATCCGCGATTCCGGCATTGTCGCGGCCGAAGGTGGTCTCGACCTGTCGAACGAAGTCGTGAAGCGCTTCGACGCCACGGCCGGCAAGACGCCATCCGCCGCTTCGCCGGCGCCGACGCCCGCCCCCGCAACGACGCCTAAAAAGTAAGGCGCTGGTTCGGGGTTCCGGGTTCGGGGTTCCGGGTTCAGGTTCTGGGTTCAGGTTCCGGGTTCAGGTTCCGGGTTCAGGTTCCGGGTTCAGTTTCTGGGTTCGACCCCGAGCCGGAATCCGGAACTCCGAACGGAACCTGGAACCTTCGAACCCCGGAGCCTTCGAACCCGGAACCTCGAACCCGAACCCGGAACCTCGAACCCGAAGCCGGAACCTCGAACCCGAACCCGGAACCTCGAACCCGGAACCTCGAACCCGAACCCGGAACCTCGAACCCGAACCCGGAACCCCGAACCCGGAACCGTTTGATACACTCCCCGTAAGTGCCCATCAACATTCCGGAAGTGCTCGAGCGCCTCTGTTACCGCTACCCGTCGCCGCTCGTCGATGCGGTGCTGGAGCACGAACCGGGGCGCCGGGTTGTGGCGGTGAAAAACGTCACCGTCAGCGAGGAGTTCTTCCAGGGGCACTTTCCCGGAGCGCCGCTCATGCCGGGCGTGCTCATGATTGAGACGCTGGCTCAGGTCGCGACCATTCTGCTGACGCAGACGACACGGGACGGTGCGGCGTCGGGCCGCGCGTACCTGCGCGGCGTCGACAATGCTAAATTCCGGCTGCCGGTCGTGCCTGGCGATCGCCTGCGGCTCGAGGTGACGATCGGCCGGCGCCGCTCCCGCCTCGCGCGCGCGCAGGCCAAGGCGTACATCGGCGATCAGATTGCGGCAGAGGCGGAGCTCCTCATGGCGCTGCTGCCCGACGTCGCCGCGCCGCGGCTGGCGGGCGTCACGGTCCATCCGAGCGCGATTGTCCACGAGAGCGCGGTGATCGGCGCGGGGACGGTCATCGGCCCTCACGCCGTGGTCGGAGAGCACGTTCGGATCGGGCGCGACTGCCGGATCGGCGCTTCCTCTGTCGTCGAGGGGCCCACGGACATGGGCGACGGCAACCATGTGTTCCCGTTCGCCTCGATCGGCTTGATTCCCCAGGACCTGAAGTACCACGGTGAACCGACCCGGCTCGTCGTCGGCGATCGGAACGTGTTCCGCGAGTTCGTGACGATCCACCGGGGGACCGCAGGCGGCGGCGGGGTGACCGAGATCGGCGATCACAACGTGTTCATGGCGTACGCACACATCGCGCACGACTGCCACGTGGGCAACCATACGATTTTCGGCAACGCCGCAACGCTCGGGGGGCACGTCACCGTCGAGGATTACGCGACGATCAGCGCCTTTTCAGGCGTGCACCAGTTCTGCCGCGTCGGCAAGTACGCATTCATCGGGGGGTTCTCGGTCATCACCAAGGACGCGCTGCCCTTTGCGAAGACCGTCGGCAATCGGGCCCGGATCTATGGCCTGAACACCATCGGGCTCGTACGGCGGAAGTTTTCGTCGGACTCGATTGCCAAGTTGCGGCGGGCGTACCGGCATCTGCTGCATTCGAATACGAGCCGCGCCCTAGCGCAGATCGAACGGGACCCCGGCCTCAAGTGCGACGAAGTCCAGTACGTGGTGGATTTCATCCGCTCGTCTACGCGGGGCGTGGGGCTGCGGCGGCCAAGCCGCCGGCTCGAGGAAGCGGTCGCGGAGGAGTCCTGACCGGGAGCTGACAGCTCTCAGCTCTCAGCTCTCACCCAGATTAAACAGCGTTCGCCGGGCACGAGACCGCAAGCGTCTTCGCGCTAGCGCTGCCGGAACCGCCGGATTTCTCCGAGTAGGAAGCTGAAATCACGAAGCGTCGTCGCTCTGTTTCGCGGCTGGGAGCTGAAAGCTGACAGCTGACAGCTGACAGCTGACAGCTACGGGTGCACAATCGTCACGGTAAAGTCGACCGGGGCGGACAGTCTGCCCGCGTCGTAGACTCGGACGCACAAGCTCGACGCGGCGGTGACGGTTCCGGAAATCGCGACGGACTGCGTGGCGTTGTCGTTCGCGATCACGATTTGGCAGGCGGAGCCGTTCCAGGTCCCCAGGCTCAAGCCGATGCCAATCGACGCGTCGGGCGCGAGGCTCGAGAGCGTCGCGGTGATCGTGCCGCCGGTCGTCGCGGTGAACGGGTATGTGGCCGCGCCGTTGAGCCTGAGAGTGCCCGTGAAGAGCGGCTCGGTGATCGCCGCCGCGGTGGTGGTCGTCGTCGGCGTCGTCGTCGTGGTGGTCGTATTGTTCTTGTTGCAGGCGGCGGCGCCTGTCGCGAGCACAATCAGCAGTAGCAATCCCGGAATCAAACGGCGCATGCCTTCTCCTTCAACACAAAAAAATCATCGCGTATAAGCACAGAACGTTCCGCTCTTGTCAGCGGGATTGCGCATGAAAAACGCCACGGTGTGTCCTGTCCGGTGACGTCCGACACGTCCCGAGGACATGGCCCGGTCCGCGCGACCCGTTCTGATAAACTGCTTGTCTCCATGAAGTTTACCCGAAGGCGCGCCCTCCCGGTCGATCTACTCGCCTGTTCGAGTGCGGCCCGCGGCTGACCTCGATCGCATGAGCAGGATCGGCCTCATCGCCGGCAACGGCCGGTTCCCGTTTCTCGCGCTGCAGGGTGCCCGCGGCCTTGGACACGACGTGACTGTCGTCGCCATCAAGGAGGAAGCGTTCCCCGATCTCGAGCCGGCGGCGCGCGACGCGAGTGCGGATTTCCACTGGGTCTCGCTCGGGCACCTCGGCAAGTGCATCAAGATCCTCAAGGCCGCGGGCATTTCCGAGGCCGTAATGGCGGGACAGGTCAAGCACGCCAAAATTTTCTCCGGGATCATGCCGGACCTGACGCTGCTCTCGGTCATCAGGCGTCTGAAGGCCCGCAACACGGATGCGCTGATCTCGGCGGTCGCAGACGTCATGCGCCGCGAGGGGATCGAGTTGCTGGATTCCACGGCGTTCCTGAGGCCGCTTCTTGCCGCCGAGGGAACGCTCAGTGCGCGCCCCCCCGACGACGAGGAGCGCGAGGACTTCGCGTTCGGCTACCGGATGGCCGATGCGGTCGCGGCGCTCGACATCGGGCAGACGGTCGCCGTCAAAGACAAGGCGGTCGTGGCGGTCGAAGCGATGGAGGGCACCGATGAAGTGATCCGGCGTGCCGGTCACCTGGCGGGCCCCGGCGTGCGCATCGTGAAAGTGGCGAAGCCGAAGCAGGACATGCGATTCGATGTGCCGGTCATCGGGGTGGCGACGGTCGAGGCCATGCGCGCCGCCGGAGCGACGGCGCTGTCCATCGACGCAGGCCGCACGCTCGTCCTCGACGGACCCCGCGTGTTCATGAAGGCCAACGAGAGCGGCATTGCGATAGTCGGGCGGACACGGAGCGAGCCGCGTGCCGACTGATGTGCTGCGGGTCGCGGTCATCGGGATTGGCCATCTGGGGCGCCACCACGCCCGCATCCTCTCGTCGCTCGAGGGTGCGCAGCTCGTAGCCGTCGTCGATACGGCAGCCGATCGCGCGGCTGAAGCGGCCGGGACGACGGGCGCTCGCGCGCTCACCGATTTCCGGGAGCTGTTCGGCCAAGTGGATGCCGTGACAGTCGCGGTCCCGACTGAACTGCATCGGGAGGTGGCGCTTCCGTTTCTCGAACGTGGCATCGCGGTGATGGTCGAAAAGCCCATGGCGCGATCGCTCGATGAAGCGGACGAGCTGTTGCAGGCGGCCCGGACCTCGGGCGCAACTCTGGGGGTCGGTCACACCGAGCGGTATAACCCGGCCGTGACCGCCGTCCTGCCGCTCGTGACCTCGCCGAGATTCATCGAGGTCCATCGTCTGGGCGTGTTTCCGGACCGCAGCCTCGACATCGACGTGGTCTTCGACCTGATGATTCACGATCTCGACATCATTCTTGCGTTCGTTCGTTCAGACGTCGAATCCATCGAAGCGGTCGGGGTGCCGGTGCTGACGCCGCGGTACGACATCGCGAACGCGCGGCTCCGATTCGCTTCGGGCTGCATCGCCAACGTCACCGCGAGCCGAATCAGCCGCGAACGCGTGCGGAAGATTCGGTTCTTCCAGCCTGACGCGTACATTTCCATCGACTACGCCGCACAGGAAGTCGAGGGGTGGCGGCTTGTCCCGCGCGAGGGAGCCCGGCCGTCGATCGAAGGAGGCCCGCTGCCGGTCGTCCGCGACGAACCGCTCAGGCGCGAGCTCGCCGATTTCGTCCGGGCCGCGCGCACCCGGACCGCGCCGCTCGTAGACGGCCACGCCGGCCGCCGTGCGTTGGAACTCGCAACCCGAATAGCGCACAAGATGGAATCCACGTAGTACGCGCCCACGTGCTACGTGTTACGTGCCATGTGCACCCTGGCACCCTTGGCACCTTCGCACTTTGTGAATTGAAATGTTTGCAGATCTCAACGAATTCATCGCGGCGCTCGATCGAGTCCGCGAACTGGCCCGGATCACCGAACCCGTTGATCCTGACCTCGAAATCGGCGCGCTGACCGACCGCGTTTCGAAATCTCCGGGTGGCGGGCCCGGGTTGCTGTTCGAGCGGCCCACGGGATTCGACATCCCGGTCGCGGTCAACTTGTTTGGCTCGATGAAGCGCATCTGCATGGCGCTTGGTGTCCAAAGCCTGGACGACCTTGGACGCGAAATCGAGGACCTCACTACGCCCAGGATGCCCGGCGGGATGCTGGACGCCCTGAAGATGCTGCCGATGGTGAACCGTCTGCGCGACCTCATGCCGCGAACGGTCAAGGATGCGCCGTGCCAGGAGGTCGTGCGTCGCGACGGGACGCTCGACGAGCTCCCCATTCTGAAATGCTGGCCGGACGATGGGGGCCGCTACATCACGCTTCCGCTCGTGTTCACCAGGGATCCCGAGACCGGGGCGCGCAATATCGGCACGTACCGGATGCAGGTGTTCGACGGCCGATCAACCGGTATGCACTGGCAGCGGCACAAGGGAGGCGCGCAGCACTACCGCGTCGCCGAACGGCTGAAGCAGCGGCTGCCGGTCGCCGTCGCGCTCGGGCCGGATCCGGCGCTCGCGTACTCGGCAACCGCTCCGATGCCCGAAGGGCTGGACGAGTTGATGCTCGCGGGGTTTCTCAGACGCGACCGCGTGGATCTCGTCAAGTGCGTCAGCGTGGATCTCGAGGTGCCGGCCAACGCGCAGATCATCCTGGAGGGCTACGTCGAGCCTGGTGAACGCCGCCGCGAAGGGCCCTTTGGCGATCACACGGGGTTCTACTCGCATCCGGACGATTACCCCGTCTTTCACATCACGTGCATCACGCATCGGAAGCGCCCCGTGTATCTGACGACAGTCGTGGGGATCCCTCCGATGGAGGACTACTACCTGGGGATGGCGAGCGAGCGAATCTTCCTGCCGCTCATCCGAAAGACGCTGCCCGAGATCGTGGACATGCATTTCCCGGCGGCGGGGATCTTTCACAACATCGTCCTCGTCTCGATCGACAAGCGGTATCCGGGACATGCACGAAAGATCATGAACGCGTTCTGGGGCCTCGGGCAGCTCATGTTCTCGAAAACGATCATCGTCGTCGACAAGGACATCGACGTGCAGAACGAGGCTGAGGTCGCGTGGATCGTCGGAACGCACTACGATCCGGAGCGGGATGTCCAGTTCACGCGAGGGCCCGTGGACGATCTGGAGGACGCCAGCGATCTTGCCGCGTACGGGAGCAAGATGGGGATAGACGCTACCCGGAAGTGGCCGTCAGAGGGATTCACGCGCCCGTGGCCGAAGCGGATCACGCTGAGCGGCCCCGCGGCCCAGAAGGCCGACCAGTTGTGGGAGAAGATCCGCAAGGGGTGGAAGACGGGAGAGTAGGGACTCGGGAGCCGGGATCCCGGATCCGGATTAGGCTCCGCGGACGACTTCTCAACAGTTGTGGCTTCCGCCTCCAGGCGGAGATATCCGAAAGGCTCGCACCGGATGGTAGATGCGATAGACGCATCAGAAGCGCAGCGGATCCTCGAATCGCCGGATCTGATCGCGATCGGGGTTCGTGCGGATGACGTGCGTCGCGCGATGCACGGCACGCGGACGACGTTCGTGCGCGTGTACGAAATCCATGTCGATGCAGTCCCCGCATCGCTGCCGGCGCGTGTCTCGGCGGGGGAGTTCCGCATCGTCGGCCGGCCGATGTCAGCTGACGCAGCCGTGACTGCGGTCCGTGCCGCGGTGACACTGGCGGGTAGCGTGCCGGTGACCGGATTCAGCCTTGCGGATCTGCGCGCAGTGGCAGGAGCGGCGTTCCCGGCTGCATGTCGCGCGCTCCGTGAGGCCGGACTGGACGGCCTTGCCGAAGTCGAGGTGGATCTCGTCGATTCTGATTCGGCCGCACTGATTGCGCAGGCTCGCGCATGCGGTCTCGGCGTCACGCGGCTGACGGTGCATGCGCCGGTGCAGGATCGCGTCGCGCTCGCAGTGCGCGCGCGGGACCTTCAGGAGGCTGTCGGCGGGTTCAGGGTGTTCGCCCCGCTGCCACGTTCGTTTTCGCCTGCCGCCCCCTCGACGGGGTACGACGACGTCAAGAGCGTAGCGATTACTCGGCTCCTCATCACGGGCATCGAATCGATCCAGGTGGACTGGGCCTTGTACGGTCCGAAGCTGGCGCAGTTCGCCCTGACAGTCGGAGCAGACGACGTGGACGGCGTGGCGGCCAGTGATCCGGGGACTCTTGGTGCGCGTCGAAGCCCGATCGAGGAAATCCGGGGGAACATCCGTTCGGCAGGGCTCGAGCCGGCCGAGAGGAACGCGCGGTACGAGGCCGTCGAGTGACGAGGACCGTGCGGCTCGGCGCCGTCGATTACCTGAACGCGCGGCCTCTCGTCTACGGGCTGGAGCTCCGGAACGATCTATTTACGCTGCGATTCGACGTGCCGTCCAAGTGCGCGGCGCTGCTGCACGAAGGCTCGATCGATGTCGGCATGATCCCGTCCATCGAATTTCTTCGTGGCGGGCCGTATCGCATCGTTCCTGGCGCGGGCATCATTTCAGAGGGTGCCGTGGCGTCGGTGGCGCTCTTCAGCACCACCCCGCTCGAGAAGATCCGCACGATCGCGGCAGACACGAGCTCCCGCACGTCGAACGCGCTGCTCCACGTACTTTGCATGGAACGGTTCGGGATCGATCCGCACTTCCGGCCGATGCATCCCGATCCGGTGCTGATGCTCGGGCAGTGTGACGCCGCGCTCCTCATCGGGGATCCGGCGCTGTTTCTGGATCACGACGCCCTGGGGGCGACAAAAATCGACCTCGGCGAGGAGTGGTTCTCCATGACTGGCCTTCCGTTCGTGTGGGCGTTCTGGGCCGGGAGGCCGTACGCGCTGACGCACGAGGCCGTGGGGGCGCTCCTCACGGCCCGCGACGGCGGCGTTGCGGGATCCGATGCCATTGCGACGTTGTATTGCGGTCCCGAGCGGGCGTCGCGCGGCCAGGCGTATCTGAGGGAGAATATCCGTTACAGCCTTGGGGAACGCGAAGAGGAGGGGCTGCGGATGTACTACGAGCTCGCCGGCAAGCATGGATTGGTGCCGAACGTGATGCCGCCGGCCTTCTATCACCGATGACGATACAGAATCTCGCGGATAAGGTTCGCGGGGGCGGAAGGCTCGACAGGGTCGAGGCGCAGGCGTTGTACGCGCGCGCGCCGACGCCCCTCCTGGGCCGGCTCGCCGACGAGGTCCGCGCCAGGAAACATCCCGGCCACGTCATCACGTACATCATCGACCGCAACGTGAACTACACGAACGTGTGCATCGCACGGTGCAACTTCTGTGCGTTCTACAGGCCGGTGGGATCGGCCGACGGCTACGTGCTCGGGTTCGAGGAGATCTTCCGCAAGATCGACCAGACAATCGCGCTCGGCGGTGGCCAGCTGCTGCTGCAGGGCGGCCACAATCCTGACCTGCCGCTTGCGTGGTACGAGGACCTGTTCCGCGCCGTGAAGGAGCGCTACCCGACGTTTCGCCTGCATGCGCTCTCGCCGCCGGAAGTGATCCACCTCTCGCGCCTGTCGCGTCTGCCGGTCCCCGAGGTGATCGAGCGGCTGGTTGCCTGCGGGCTGGACAGCATCCCTGGCGGAGGGGCCGAGATCCTTGTCGATCGTGTGCGGAAGCTCCTCAACTGCTACGGCAAGGCGAGCGCCGACGAATGGCTGGGGGTCATGCGGCATGCGCATCGCGCCGGGCTGCGCACCACCGCCACGATGATGTACGGGACCGTCGAGACGATCGACGAGCGGCTGGAACACTTGTTCCGCCTGCGTGAGCTGCAGGACGAGACGGCAGGCGGCAGCGCGCCGGCCGGCTTCACGGCGTTCATCACCTGGAGTTACCAGCCCGATCACACGGAGCTCGGCGGATCCGAGGCAACCGGCGTCGAGTACCTCCGCACACTCGCGATGGCGCGTCTGGTCCTCGACAACTTCGACAACCTGCAGGCGTCGTGGGTGACGCAGGGCGGCAAGGTCGGACAGCTCAGTCTGGCGTTCGGGGCCAACGACATGGGCAGCGTCATGATCGAGGAAAACGTCGTCCGCGCAGCCGGCGCGAGCTACTGCATGGACGAAATCGAGATCGTGCGCAACATCGAGAACGCGGGGTTCGTCGCGAAGCGCCGGAACATGCACTACGAAATCCAGGGCGATCCCATCTTCCGGGAGCGCAGCGTGCCGCGCATGCTGGAGCTTGCCGTCGCGCGGGCCGACGGGGACGCGTCGCGCCCGCCGGAAATCGTCCGCTACGCGGCACGGAGCGCCGTCGAGAAGAAGGCGCGACAGGAGCAGTCGGCGGAGTAGGCCCAGGCCCGGCTTCGAGCCACCGGCTGTGCGCACACGCCTGAACGATGTCGCAGCTATACCGTGCGCGCTGGATTCTTCCGATCGCCACACCGCCCCGCCGTGACGGCTGGGTCCTGACGGACGCGGGCACTGTCGTCCGCACCGGTGCGAACGACGAGTCCCCGACGGCGTTCGAGAGGTCGTCGGTCATCGACGAGATCGATCTCGGTAATGTCGCCATCCTGCCTGGTCTGGTCAACGCGCACACGCACCTCGAATTGTCCTGGATGCGCGGCCGCGTGCCGCCGGGCGGCTCGATGCCCGAGTGGGCGTCCCGGCTGATGGCCCTTCGGCGTTCGGTGAGCGCGGAACCGCGGGAGCCGATCGTCGATGCCGTCCGCGAAGTGCGGGCGGCCGGGACCGCGCTCGTGGGGGACGTGACAAACACGCTCGCGGCGTACGACGTGCTCGCTGACAGCGAGCTTGGCGGCGCCGTATTCCGGGAGTTGCTCGGGTTCAGCGCGGACAACCCGCAGCAGGTTGTGGCCGATGCCTCGGCGCAGCTGGACGCGCTGATGCCCATCGCGTGGCTACGTCCGTCTCTCGTCCCTCACGCCCCCTATTCCGTTTCGCCGGCGCTCTTCCGTGCGATCGCCGCCGTGGCCGGAGCGCGCGCGGTCAGCGTGCACCTCGGAGAGTCCGCTGAGGAACTCCGGTTCCTGCGCGAAGGCACGGGCGCCTGGCGCGAGCTGCTGGCCCGCCTCGGAGCCTGGACCGACAGCTGGATCCCGC
Organism: Acidobacteriota bacterium; assembly: GCA_039648985.1. Lineage (GTDB taxonomy): Bacteria > Acidobacteriota > Vicinamibacteria > Vicinamibacterales > 2-12-FULL-66-21 > JALZOC01. The sequence goes on from JBBWZJ010000289.1 coordinate 17,062, forward strand.
CGGGCTGCGGCCCGGTTGAGTATCTGGACCGCCTGGGACTCGTGAGCCCTCAACTGCTGGCCGTCCACGGCACGCATTTCGACGCCGACGAAACCGCGCGCCTTGCGCAGGCCGGGGCCACGATCGTCGTGTGCCCGCGAAGCAACAGGTGGACCGGGGCCGGAACCCCTCCGATCGCGCAGTTCTATGCGTCGGGGGTGCGCGTCGCGGTTGGGACCGACAGCCTCGCGAGTGTCGAAGACCTGAACCTGTTCAGCGAGCTGGCGGCTGTCCGGCGGCTGGCGCCGGATGTTCCGGCCGCCCGCCTTCTCGAGAGCGCCACGTTGCACGGCGCCTCCGCCCTGGGGTTTGGAGCCGAGTTCGGCGCCATCGCGCCTGGCCTGCGTGCCGATCTCATCGCCGTCCGAATCCCGCCCGGAGTCGAGGATGTGGAAGAATACCTGGTGAGCGGAATAGAGCCGCACGACGTCCGATGGCTGGCGTAGAAATCGACCGCCAGCCGTCAGCTGTCAGCTGAGAGCTGAGAGCTGAAGTCTGAGAGCTGCAAGCGTGTCCAACCGACTCACCACCTACGCCTCGTTCGTCAGGTTCAGCCACTCCGTGTTCGCGCTGCCGTTTGCGCTGACGGGCGCCCTGCTGGCGCTCCATCGCCTTGGCGACTGGACCGGCCGTGCCGTCGCGGCGCGCGTCGCCTGGATCGTGGTCGCCATGGTGGCCGCGCGGAGCGCGGCGATGGGGTTCAACAGGCTGGCCGACGCGTCGCACGATGCGCTCAATCCGCGAACGAGCTCCCGGGAACTCCCGCGCGGCGTGATGACGCGGGCGGAGGCAGGCGTGTTCATTGTCGTCGCATCCGCGGTATTCGTCATGGCCGCGTACCGGCTGGGTCCTGTCTGTTTCGCGCTGTCGCCCGTCGCGCTGGCTATCGTCTTCTGGTACTCGCTCGCGAAGCGCTTCACGACCTACACGCAGCTGTTCCTCGGCCTGGCGATGGCGGTGGCGCCTGTTGGCGGATGGCTCGGCGCGGGAGGCCGCGGCGGCTGGGAGCCGTGGCTGCTGGCCCTCGCGATCGGCACATGGGTGGGGGGCTTCGACGTGTTGTATGCGTGCCAGGACCTGGCGTTCGACATCGCGCACGGTCTCCGTTCGATTCCGGTTCGATTCGGCGTGGCGCGGTCGCTCCGCATTTCGCGCGCCATGCACGTCTTGACCGTGCTGTGTCTCCTCGCGCTTGGCCCCGTGGCCGCGCTCGGCCCGATCTACCTCGCGGGTGTGGCAGGCGTCGCTGTGCTTCTCGTCTACGAACAGTCGCTCGTCAGCGAGCAGGACCTTTCGCAGGTGAAGCGCGCGTTCGACTTGAACGGCTACGTGGGCATTCTGTATCTCGCCACCACGGCGGCGGCGATCTATGTCCACTGAACCGGTGAAGCGGCGCAGCATCGCCATTGCCGTGACCGGCGCGAGCGGCGCGGTGTACGCGACGCGGACGATGGCGGCGCTTCTCGAGCGCGGGTGCCATCTGGAGCTCGTCATCTCCGACTACGGCCGCCGCCTGCTGCGCGACGAGCTCGGCGACGCCGCCTCCGTGGACAAGCTGCTGGACTATCTTGCAGCGACCTATGGTGAAGGTGTTCGCGGGGGCACTTACAATCTGTACAGCAATCGTGATCTGGGCGCCAGGATCGCCAGCGGCAGTCAGGGCTGTGAAGCGATGGTTGTGGTCCCCTGTTCGATGAAGAGCCTCGCCGGGATCGCCAACGGCCTGTCGCGGAACCTCGTCGAGCGCGCCGCGGACGTCATGCTGAAGGAACGCCGCCCGCTCATCATCGTCCCACGCGAGACGCCCATGAGCCTTCCCCAGCTGCGCAACATGGTGCTCTGCGCGGAAGCCGGCGCCATGATCATGCCCGCCATGCCCGCCTTCTATCAGATGCCGAAGACGCTGGACGACCTGGCCGACTTCATGGCGGGGAAAATCCTGAGCACGCTCGGCTTCGCTCACGAGCTGTATCCCTCCTGGCAGGGCTGAGCCCCACTCGGGATTCGGGATTCGGGATTCGGGACTCGGGGCTCGGAGCGCGGAATCGGCGACTCGCAACTGGCAGTGGGAACTGGCTACTGGAAACGCGAAGTGCACCTGTAGTGACCTCACCTCCTGATAAGACCCCATCCCGCATCGCGGGCATGTTCGACGCCATCGCGCCCCGGTACGACCTGTTGAACCACGTGCTCAGCGCAGGGCTCGACCGCCGCTGGCGATCTCGTGCCGTCGAGGCGCTGGCGCTCACGGATGGAGCCCGCGTACTCGACCTGTGCACCGGAACGGCGGACCTGGCGATCGCCACGGTTCGCGCGACGGCCACCGCGACAGTGATCGGTGTGGACTTCGCAGGCGCGATGCTGCATCTCGGAGCAATGAAGGTCAGGGCCGCGTCGCTGGAGAGCCGCGTTCGACTCGTGCGCGGCGATGCGGCAGCCATTCCGGTGGGCACGGGGTCCTGCGATGCGGCGACCATCGCGTTCGGCATACGAAACGTCGCCGAACCGGAGCGTGCACTGCGGGAAATCGCCCGCGTCCTGAGGCCAGGAGGGCGTCTGGCGATACTGGAGTTCGGACAGCCGCGGGTCCCAGGGGTTCGAACGGTGTATTCGTTGTATTTCCGGTATGTGTTACCGCTGATCGGGCGGATGGTGTCGCGGCATCAGAGCGCTTACTCGTACCTGCCGGCGTCCGTCGGCACGTTCCCGCGGCCCGCCGAGTTCTCCGGGATCCTTGCTGCCACAGGATTTTCGCAAGTGCGCGCCGTCCCTTTGACCTTCGGAGTCGTCTATCTCTTCGTTGCGCAGAAATCCGTGCAGTAGTGCAGGGTTTTAGGTTTTAGGGGTTCTAAGTTTGGTTTTACGGTTTTATGGTTCGAGGGTTCCGTAGAACCCCAACCCGTAAAACCCGTAAAACTCGTAAAACCCATAAAACGCTTTATAATATCCCCGTAACCCGCTGATGTACTTCAACTTCGACGACTACCGGCCTGACACGCCCACGCTGCCGCGTTCGCTGACGCGGCTCGAAGTCGTCCTGCTCACGATCGTCGTGTATCTCTCGATGATCATCCTTATCCTGATCTCGCCGCACCTCCCATGGGTGAAGGCGTGGGAGGCGCAGCGGCAGCAGGCGCTCGCGGAACAGCAACAGGAGTTGCTGCGGCGCCAGCGGGACAACGCCCGGTTCGTCTTCATCGCCCCACGCGTGGACACACCCGCGCGGACGGCTCCGAAGCGACCCGAGCTTTCGGACATCGATCGGCGGGCGGCGACGGTCGAGCGTGCGCCGAAGCCGACCAACGACATGCCGTTCTCACGGGGCAACACGCCGGAGCGGATGGAGGGCGGACCACCTGCCCGCGCCGCGCAGCCGGAACAGCCGGCGGCGCCTGTCGAGGAGAGCGCCCGAGGGGTCACGCTCCCGGATTCCCCGACTGCCGCGCAGCCCCACGCGTCGGACACGCCACAGCCCGCGCAGCGGGGGCCGTCGGCCGGCGTCATCGCCGACGCGATTCGAAACGTGCAGAAGTACGTCCAGAAGGATACGTTCGGGAACCTTCAGGGCGGCGAGAGCATGGATTTCGAGAAGTCAATCCAGTTCGACAGCAAGGGCGTGGACTTCGGTCCGTGGCTGCGCCGCTTCATTGCTCAGATCCGGCGCAACTGGAATATCCCCATGGCCGCCATGACAATGCACGGGCATGTCGTGGTCACCTTCTATGTGGGCAAGGACGGCCGCATCACCGAACTGCGCGTCCTCCGGCCCTCCAGCATCGACGGGTTCAACAATTCGTCGTTCAACGCGCTGGCTGCGTCGAACCCCACCCAGCCGCTCCCGCCCGAGTATCCGGACGATCGCGCATTCTTCACGATCACGTTCTTCTACAACGAAAACCCCGGCTCAGGGTCATGATCCAGCCGACGCGCCCGCAGCAGATCGGCCTGCTGCTGATGCTCGCCGCCCTCGCGGCACTTGCCCTGGTCCGGGCGCTCGCGTCCCGCTGATGGCGCGTCCGCGGCTCGTCGCCATTGTCGGTCCCACGGCGACCGGCAAGAGCGCGCTCGGCATCGCGATCGCGCACCGGCTCGGCGGAGAAGTGGTGAGCTGCGACTCGACGGCCGTGTATCGCGGGTTCGACATCGGGACCGACAAAGTGGCACTGTCGCAGCGGCAGGGCATTCCGCATCACATGATCGACGTCGCGGATCCCGGCGAGGAGTTCTCCGCCGCCCGGTATGCGCGGGAGGCTTCGACGATCATCCGCGGCATCACCGCGCGCGGGAGGCTGCCGATTCTCGTCGGCGGGACCGGCTTGTACTATCGCGCGCTGACGCGCGGATTCTTCCCGGGGCCCGCGCGCGACACGGCGCTGCGAGCCCGCTTCGAGCGGATCGCGGACCGGAAAGGGGAGGCGCGGCTCCACGCCGTGCTTCGCCGCATCGATCCGAAATCCGCCGAGCGGATCGCCGTCGCCGACCGCAAGCGCGTCGTCCGCGCGCTCGAGGTCTATTACCTCACCGGCCGGCCCTTGACGGCGCATTTCGCCGACACGCGATCGCCGCTCCCGGACTACGACGTGGTGACATTCGCGCTCCGGATCCCGCAGGAGGCGACCGACGCGCGCGTCGCCGCGCGGGTGGACGCGCAGTTCCGGCAGGGGCTGCTCGACGAAATCCGGGGGCTGCTCGCCGCGGGCATTCCGCCGACGGCGCACCCGTTCACCGGCCTCGTGTACCGGCAGGCCATCGAGCATCTTCACGGCGTGCGCGACGAGGCCTCGACACGTGAGCTCATCGTCCGGGAGAACCGCAAGTACTCGCGACGGCAGTTGATCTGGTTCAGGAAAGAGCCTAACCTACAGTGGATTCACGCCGCGGGTGATCTCGAGGAGACCCAGGAGGAGGTCGCTCGCGCGCTCGCGCCCATGGAGAACTCGAGCGATGACGCCACTCACCCGTGAGTCGAAACCAGCCACTGCGCAGCCGAACATCCAGGACGTCTTCCTCAACTACGCCCGACGCGAGAAGCTCGCCGTGCTGATCCGCCTGATGGACGGGACGGAGTTCGAGGGGCGCGTGAAGAACTTCGACCGGTTCGCCGTCATCGTCGAACACACAGGCGCGGACCACATGATCTTCAAGCACGCGATCGCCACGATCCGGTCGCCGCGTCCGATGAGCAATTACTACTCCGCGCACGAAGCCTGATTGGACACTCCCTCTCCGAACCGCGTCATCCTGCTCGTCATGGATAGCGTGGGCGTCGGTGAACTGCCGGATGCGCGCACCTATGGCGACGTCGGCAGCGATACACTCGGCAACCTCGCCCGCCGCATTCCACTCGCTGTTCCGCACCTGAGATCGCTCGGCCTGGCGCGCGTCGCTTCCATCAATGTGGTCGATTCCTCGATCGAGCCTATCGGCGCCTACGGAAAGATGGCCGAAGCATCGCCCGGGAAAGACTCCGTCACGGGCCATTGGGAGTTGATGGGCCTTGTCCTCGACCGACCCTTTCCCCTCTTTCCCCATGGCTTCCCGGCGGAGATCATCTTGGAGTTCGAGCGCCGGATCGGGCGGCGCATCCTCGCGAACAGACCCGCCAGCGGGACGGCGATCATCGAGGAGCTCGGTGAGGAGCACATGCGGACCGGCAGACCCATTGTGTACACGTCCGCCGACAGCGTCTTCCAGATCGCCGCGCACGAAGACGTCGTGCCGCTCGCGGAGCTGTACCGCTGGTGCGAGATTGCGTTCGACATGGTCGGTCTCGGCCTTGGTGTGGGCCGTGTGATCGCGCGTCCGTTCGTCGGTGCAGCCGGTGAGTTCCGCCGGACGGCAAACCGCCGCGACTACGCACTGACGCCGTTCGCGCCGACGCTGCTCGATCGGCTGAAGGAATCAGGACAGCCGGTCGTCGCGATCGGCAAGATTGAAGACCTGTTTGCCGGGCGAGGGATTACGACGGCCGTGCATACATCGAGCGACGAGGAGGGGATGGACGAAGTGGCGGTCGCAATGCGGACGGCCGGCTCCGGGCTCATTTTTGCCAATCTCGTAGACTTCGACACCTTGTACGGTCACCGGAACGATCCCCCCGGCTACGCCGCGAATCTGGAGCGCTTCGACACACGGCTCGGCGAGCTGCTGCCCCGACTGCGCTCGACAGACGTGCTCGTCGTGACGGCGGATCACGGCAACGACCCCACCACGCCGAGCACCGATCACGCGCGCGAGTACGTGCCCGTATTCGTCGTCGGCGCGGCGCTGCGTCGCGGCGTGGACATCGGCGTCCGCCGCTCCTTCGCCGACGTGGGACAGACGCTGGCGGAGCTGTTCGGAGTCGGCCCTCTCGAACACGGGACGAGCTTTTTGAGTGACATTCTTCGTTGAGCGCGCCGTACGTGCCGACGTGCGACGTACGTCCGACGTACGTACGGTAGAGCTTTAGTCCCGCGTCGGCGGGATTGCCGCCCGGCGTTCGAAGGGTTGCCGACGTACGTTGCGCGGGGCTTTAGCCCCGCGTCCGAAGATTGCCGCGCAGCTAAAGCTGCGCGCTACATGGGGTCCGCGCTACATCGCGTCCGTCGCGCTACATTGCGTACGTAGCGCGGGGCTTTAGCCCCGCGTCTGAGGCTGCATCGCGTGAAAAACATCCGTGAGGAACTCGAAGAGCGCGAGCGTAGCTTTCTTGCGCCCCAGGCGGCACGGAGCCGCGACTCGCGGGGGCGCCTGCGCGACGAGCCGCTCGATCCCATTCGCCCGGCCTTCCAGCGCGATCGGGACCGCGTCATCCACTGCAAGGCGTTCCGTCGCCTCAAGCACAAGACGCAGGTGTTCTTCGCGCCGACGGGAGACCACTACCGCACCAGACTGACGCACACGCTCGAAGTGTCGCAGATTGCCAGGAGCATCGCGAAGGTGCTGCAGCTCAACGAGGACCTCACCGAGGCGATCGCCCTTGGGCACGATCTCGGACACACGCCGTTCGGCCACGCCGGCGAGCGCGTGCTGAACGATCTCATCCCCGGCGGCTTCAACCACTACGAACAGAGCCTGCGAATCGTCGACGTGCTCGAAAACCATCGTGCCGGGCTGAACCTGACATGGGAGGTTCGCGACGGCATCGCGCGCCACTCGAAAGGCAAGAGCGGCATGCCGGTCGGCGCCGCACCCGAGCATCGCGCCAGCACGATCGAAGGGCAGATAGCGAGAGTCGCCGACATCATCGCCTACGTGAATCACGACATCGACGATGCCGTGCGCGCAGGGCTGCTGCGCGAAGAGGACCTCCCGCCGTCGCACGTCGCCGTCCTGGGCGTCTCCGGTCCCGAGCGGATCGGCCGGATGGTCACCGACGTCGTCGTGCAGAGCCTCGAAGGCGGTCTGACGGAAATCCGAATGAGCGACGCGATCCTCGCCGCGACAGTCGGGCTGCGCAGCTTCCTGTTCGAGGCGGTCTACGAGAACGAGATTGCCACGGCCGAGTTCCGCAAAGCCGGCGGCATCCTGGGCGGGCTGTGGGAGAAGGTGCGGGAATCTCCGGGCGAGTTCCTGGACCAGCGCACGATCGACGACGAGGGACTCGACGCCGCGGCCCGCGACTTCCTGGCCGGCATGACCGACCGCTACACGATCAGTCTCTACGAGCAGCTGTTCATCCCGAAATCCTGGGCGTGACAGCGCGGCAGCTCGCAGGCCGTCAGCTATCAGCTATTAGCTATCAGCTGTCAGCTGTCAGCCCGAACCCCGAACCCCGAACCTGCAGTATTGAGGTATAATTACGGGTTCCTGCCTGGGTGCCGGGCGGTCACAGAGCCATGCTTCTCGACCTCAACAAGCTTCACGGGGCGCGGGACCACGTCGAGCGGACGTTTCAGCCCGCGGATTTCGAGCCGCAGGACATCGACTACCGCGTCGTCCAGCCCGTCCACCTGTCTCTGGACCTCGAGCAGAAGGGCGGCACGACGTATCGAGTCGCGGGCCGGGTCAAGACGATACTGCAGCTCGAGTGCGGGCGCTGCCTGGAAGACTTCCCGCTCGCGGTGGACGCGCCGTTCGATCTCCGCTACGTCCCTCAAGCCGAGGACGCAGCCGCGGAAGCGGAACGCGAGATCACGGAAGACGACTTGACGACGGCGTTCTACACGGATGGAATGCTGGACCTGATTGACTTGATGCGCGAGCAGTTTCAGCTCGCGCTGCCGATGAAGCCGCTCTGCGCGCAGTCGTGCCGCGGCCTCTGCTCCGTGTGCGGAGCGAATCTGAACCGGACCGAGTGCGATTGCAAGCCGGTCTGGGAAGACCCACGGCTCGCGCCGCTCAAGGGTCTGCTGAACCGAGAGAAGGAGAGCTGAGACGTGCCCAATCCCAAACGTCGGCATTCGAAGACGCGTACGGCCAAGCGCCGTACTCACGACACTCTGAGCCCTGTCCCCGTCGGGACGTGCCCGCAGTGCCGCGAGGCGAAGGCGCCCCACCAGGTCTGCGCGCATTGCGGCTACTACAAGGGCCGCCAGGTTCGTCCGGTAGAAGAAGCGTAACGGTCTCCAGCAGCCAGTATCGATTGCCCTGAGCCCGTCTCTTTGATGCGCATTGCCATCGACGCGATGGGGAGTGACGACGGGCCCCGCAGCATCATCGACGGTGCGCTCGTCGCGGCGCGTCATCTGCAGATTGGACTCCTGCTTGTCGGCTCCTCCACCGAAATCGAACGCGAGCTGGCGCGCCATCCGCGCGTATCGGCGCTCGATGTCAGGATCCTCGACACCCCCGAATCCATCGGCATGGGCGAAGCTGCCGCCGCGGCGCTCCGACGGAAACCCCGGGCGTCGATCCGGCTCGCCGCCGAAGCCGTGAGGGACGGCGAAGCCGCCGCGCTCTTCAGCGCCGGGCACACTGGCGCCTCGGTCATGGCCGCGCTCGGCGCCTTCGGCCGGCTCGCCGGCGTCGATCGTCCCGCCATCGCCACGCTCATCCCCACCCTCAAGAACCCGGCGATCCTGCTCGACTCCGGCGCCACGGTCGAGTGCCGGCCGCAGCATCTCCTGCAGTTCGCGATCATGGGAGCCGCGTACGCCAGAGTCGCGCTCGGATGTGCGCTGCCGCGGGTGGGCTTGCTCTCGGTCGGCACGGAGGAGAGCAAGGGCAACGAGCTGACGCGGGATGCGCATCAGCTGCTGAAGACCGCGCCGATCGCGTTCGTTGGCAATGTCGAGGGGCGGGATGTCTACGCCGGCAACGTCGACGTGATCGTGTGCGATGGATTCACCGGCAACGTGACGCTCAAGATCAGCGAAGGACTTGTCGAGACGGTCGAGCGCCTCCTGCACGACGAGCTCGCCGCCACGTTCGGGACGCGGGTCGGCTACCTCCTCTCGCGCCAGGCGTTCCGGAGGTTCCGCAAGCGCGTGGATGCCTCCGAATACGGCGGTGCCCCGCTCGTGGGGCTCAACGGCCTGTGCGTCGTCGGT
>JBBWZJ010000290.1:0-9962 GCA_039648985.1 Acidobacteriota bacterium
GACTCGCGAAACCGCTCCCGCCCGTCGAGCCCCGGGTCTCGTTTCCTGTCGCTCTGGTGCCCGAAACCCGGATCCGCGCGGCCACGACTGAAGGTGCGGCGGATGTCCCCGTGCAGACCGGCGGAGGCACGCGGCAGCCGGACCCCTCCGCCGATGACACAGGCGCCGGCGGCGAAACGGTGGCCGGACCGGTGACGATTCGGGACATCAAGCGGACAAGCATCGAGGGAGGTGTCCGCGTCACGATCGAAATGGACGGCGAGTCCTCCTATCGCGCCGAACAGCTCGAGCGCCCGCGCCGCGTGTTCTTCGACCTGAGGGACGCGCGTCCCGTGCCCTCGCTCCTCGACGCGACACTGAAGTTCGACGACGAGGTGGTGCGGGAAGTGCGGCTCGGCCGGCACCCGCGCAACACGACGCGGATTGTCTTCGACATGCAGGGGGTCGAGAGCTACAGCGTGTTCACGCTCTACAACCCGTTCCGGATGGTAATCGACTTCAAGGCGGGCACTCCCGGGACCTTGTCGCCGACGCGCTCGGCCGGAGCGGCCCAGAAATCCTCACCCGCCGATCTGCCGACAGTGCCGCTCGTTTCCGCCATTCCGCCGCCGACCCTGGCCGCACCGGTTGCGGCGAAGGCCCCGCGTGACGCCGTCGACACCCCCCGGCCTCTCCCCTCCCGCGCGGTGGCGACGAACGGGCCCGTGCCGCCGGAGCTTCCGTCTGCCAACGCGGACGGCCGGTTCTCGTTGTCGCGGCAACTGGGCCTCAGCGTGTCCCGCATCGTGATCGATGCGGGCCACGGCGGCCACGATCCCGGCGCGCAGTCCACCGGCATCATCGAATCTGAGCTGACGCTGGACGTGGCACTGCGCCTCAGCCGCCTGCTCGAAAAGCAACCAGGCATGGACGTCGTGATGACGCGCGACACCGACGTCTTCATCCCGCTCGAGGAGCGCACCGCGATCGCCAACCGCGAAGGCGCGGACCTCTTCCTCTCGATCCATGCGAACGCCAGCCGTACGCCAACGGCGCGCGGGGTCGAGACCTATTTCCTGAACTTCGCCTCGAATCCCGAGGCGTCAGCCGTCGCCGCCCGCGAGAACTCCGCATCCGCGCGGGCCATGCACAGCCTGCCCGACATCGTCCGCGCGATCGCCCTGAACGACAAGATCGACGAATCCCGGGACTTCGCCGACATGGTGCAGCGGTCGATGGTCCACAAGCTCTCCACGCGGAACAAGCAGCTGCGCGATCTCGGCGTCAAGCAGGCGCCGTTCGTCGTGTTGATCGGCGCGGCGATGCCGAGCGTGCTCGCCGAGATCTCGTTCGTCACGAACAAACAGGAAGGCCAGCTCCTCAAGACCGGTCCCTACCGGCAGCAGATCGCCGAGGCGCTCTTTGACGCGGTCATCCGCTACCAGCAGTCGCTGAAGAAGTGGAAAACGGGAGCGATGGGGGTCGGGTCGCGGTAGCGGCGCGGTGAACGGCGGGATGGCCGGCAGCCGGCGGCACGGCTAAACGATATGGATCGTGCCCGAGTCCGGCGTGCCGCTTGCGTCGAACCGGCTCCGCCAGGTCTTGAAGAGGATCAGCACCCCGCCGAGGACTGCCCCGAGCAGCACCGCCGCGAGGATCAGTACCGCGGCGAGCCCGATCGAACCGATCAAAACGTCACCGACAGTCGTCGAGCGTACCGGCTGCTGGACGACGTGGACGATGATCGGCGGTGCGTCCTGGAGCGTCATTGCCAGCTCGGTGCCGTGAAGGCGAGCTCTGCGAGCGTGCGGACCGCGACGCCGCTGGCGCCTTTCGGCATCCAGGGTTTCGCCTCGTCCGCCCACGCCGTGCCCGCGACGTCCAGATGCGCCCAGGGGCCGTCGCCGGCGAACTCCTTGAGGAACATCGCCGCGGTGCATGCGCCCGCCGGGCGCCCGCCGCTGTTCATCAGGTCTGCGATGTCACTGCGGAGCTGCTCGGCATACTCGTCGTAGAGCGGCAGCGGCCAGCAGCGGTCCCCGGCCGTTTGTGCCGCGCGGCTGACAGCGTCCACCCAGGATTGCGGCCGTCCAAAGAGCGCCGACGCCGCCTTGCCAAGAGCCACGACAGCCGCGCCCGTCAGCGTCGCCACGTCCACCAGGTGCGTCGCGCCGAGCTTGCGCGCGTACCAGAGCGCGTCCCCGAGAATGAGGCGTCCTTCCGCGTCGGTGTTGATCACCTCGACCGTCTTGCCGGACGCGGAGGTGAGAACGTCTCCGGGCTTCACCGCACGTCCGCCGGGCATGTTCTCGGTCGCGGGGACTACGCCGATCACGTCGAGGGGGGCCTTGAGCAGCGAAATCGCGCGCATGGCGCAGACGACGGCGGCGCCGCCGGCCATGTCGTCTTTCATCCGCTCCATGCCGTCCGCAGGCTTGATGGAAATGCCGCCGGTGTCGAACGTCACGCCTTTGCCGACCAGACCCAGAACCGGTCCGCCCGCGGACCGGGAGGCCGTGTGCCGCATCACAATCAGCCGGGGCGGTTCGGCGCTTCCCCGCGCGATGCCGAGCAGCAGCCCCATGCCGAGCCGTTCGATCGCCTTTTCGTCGAGGATCTCGACATCGAGCCCGGCGGCACGGGAGATCTCCGCGGCGCGATCGGCGAATACCGTCGGGGTGAGCACGTTCGACGGCTCGTTCGACAGTTCGCGTGCGATATTGCACGACTCGCCGAGAATACGCCCCCGCTCGGCAGCGGCCGCGAGCACCGCATCGTCCGCCGGCCGGCCAGCGATGATGACCATACCGGTCAGCGGCCCGGGCGCGCGCTCGGTGCTTCGGTACGTGTCACCGCTGAACATTGACAGCGCGAGCCCTTCGGCGGACGCCTGCACTGCGGCTGCGAGGGGCAGATCGCCGCGGTTGAGCCACGCGAGGCGCGAGGCGCGGCGCTGCCGGGCGTGGAGCGCGACGGCCGTCGCGACGCGGCGCAGGCGTTCAGTCGAGTAATCCGCCCGCTTTCCCGCGCCGACGAACGCGACCCGCTGAGCGCGCCACCCGTCCGTCACGGGGGTGACCAGCAGCTCGTACAAACGTCCCTGCAGTTCGCGCGTCCCGAGCGCCCGCGCGAGCGCACCGCCCGTGGCGCGGTCCGCCTGGCGGAGCTCGGCTTCGAGATCCTCCCCTTCGAAAACAGGGACGGCGAGGATATCGGTCTCGACCTCCGCGGCTGGCGCACTGCTCACATGCAAGGACGGGACGACGGCGATCGAAAACATCTCCCGATTATAAATCGGTACGGCCCGTGCCGCGGGCCTCGCCGGCGGGGTCTGTTAGAATGACCATTACTCCGCGACAGGAGGTCCCCATGGCACTCTTCACTCGACGCGTCGCTCGCCACGCCATTGTCACCGGGCTCATCGTGCTCGGAACCGGATATACCGGCCAGTCCACGGTCCGCGCGGACTCCAAGAAGGCGAAGCCTTCGATCGTTCTGAAGGCCACGCCGGTCATGGCCTTTTCGCCCGCGCGCATGGTCCTGACGGCGGAGCTGCGCGGCGGCGACAACGATTACCAGGATTTCTACTGCGCTACCGTGGAATGGGACTGGGGCGACGACACCCGCTCCCAGACCGGCGCCGATTGCGAGCCGTACGAAGCGGGCAAGAGCGAAATCACGCGGCGGTTCACGATCGACCACGTTTTCGATACGGCCGGCGACTACCGCGTCGAGTTCCGCCTCAAGCAGAAGAACAAGATTGTGGCCAAAGCGTCAACGGACGTGAAGATCCGTCCGGGTATTCGGGATCCAAGCGAGATCCGCTGAGACCTCCGTCGGCAGGTTCACGGCACGTCGAGGAGCGGCGTCTCCACCAACCGCGCCGCGTCGAGACGGTACGCGCGCAGATCCGGTGATCGATCGTCCGCGAGCGACACAATTAGGTAGACGAACGTCCGGTCGTGCGCCTCGCGCACATCGACGGGCGACGGAACCGCCGGCGAACGCGGGTGCGAGTGATACGCGCCGAGGACGGCCCGCCCCTCTGCCCGTGCGCGTCTGATCGCGGCGAAGTGGTCGGCCGGGTCGACCAGGTAGGCCGTCGTGCTGTGCCGGAGATTCACCGCGCGCACCGCTTCTTCGACGAGCGCGGGCGTGCCGAGCAGCAGCCCGCAGCACTCGAGCGGAGCCTCCTCGCGCGCGTGGGCGATCACCGCGTCGCGGACGGCGCGACGCATTCCGATGCCGGCGCGTGACTCCGTCTCCCCCACGCGCTCAGGCCTCGACGATCATGGCCGTTCCCATCCCGCCGCCGATGCACAGCGTTGCCGCGCCCCGGCCACCGCCCCGCGCCTGCAGCGTGTGCACCAGCGTCGTCAGAATCCGCGCCCCGCTGGCGCCGATGGGGTGACCGAGCGCAATCGCCCCGCCGTGAATGTTGACCTTCGACGCATCGAGCCCCAGTTCGCGGATGACGGCGAGTGACTGCGCCGCGAACGCCTCGTTCAGCTCGACGACGTCGAGGTCAGCCACCGCGAGATCGGCGCGTTTGAGTGCCTTGCGCATCGCGTCCACGGGGCCGATCCCCATCAGCATCGGGTCCACGCCTGTCGTGCAATACGCGAGGATGCGCGCGAGCGGCTTACGCCCGAGAGCGCGGGCTTTCTCGCCGGTGCCGATGACGAGCGCCGCGGCGCCGTCGTTGATCCCGGAGGAATTCCCCGCCGTGACAGTTCCGCTGGCTTCGAACGCCGGCTTGAGCGCGGCGAGCTTCTCGACTGTCATGTCGGCGCGCGGATACTCGTCTCTCGTGACCTTCAACGCCGGCCCCTTCCGCTGCGGCACGTCCACACCGACGATCTCGCGATCGAATGCCCCCGAGTGCACCGCCTCCACGGCCCGCCGCTGACTCTCGGCGGCAAAGGCGTCCTGGTCGGCGCGCGAGATGCCGTAGCGCTTCACGATCGCTTCAGCGGTCACGCCCATGTGGCAGCCGTTCATCGCGCAGGTGAGCCCCTCGTACACCATCGAGTCGATCACCTCGGCGTTGCCCATGCGGTACCCCCACCGTGCGCCTTTCAAAAGGAACGGAGCATTGCTCATCGACTCGGTGCCGCCGGCGAGCATCAGATCGATGAAGCCGGCCTTGACCGCTTCGACGGCGTGCACGACCGCCTGCAGCCCGGATCCACACACACGGTTGATTGTTTCGCCGGGCACTTCGACCGGCACGCCTGCCGCGAGCGCCGCGTGCCGCGCGACGTTCATACCGGCGCCTGCCTGCAGGACGCATCCCATGATCACATCGCCCACCTCCGCCGCGTTGATGCCGGCGCGGGCGATCGCTTCCCGAATTACGACCGTGCCGAGCTCGACGGCGGACACGTCCTTGAACGCTCCGCCGAAGGATCCGATCGGCGTGCGGCAGGCACTGAGGACAACGGCATCATCCACGGGCTACTCCTGAGACTGTGACTGGATTCGATGGTCTGGTTACGATTGCAGTTCTGCACGATTGCGGAACTGCGCGAGCGCGTCCGGGTTTGCGAGCGCCTCGAGGTTTCGCACGTCACGTCCGTGCACGACGTCCCTGACGGCGAGCTCGACGATCTTGCCGCTGCGCGTACGCGGGATCTCCGAGACCGCCACGATCCGCGCCGGGACGTGGCGCGGCGTCGCGTTCATCCGGACCCGGTTCCGGATGCGGGTCTCGAGCTCCGGCGTGAGCGAGCAGCCGTCCCGGAGCCGCACGAAGAGAACGATCCGCTCGTCGCGATCCCACTGCTGCCCGATGACGAGGCTTTCAACGACCTCCGGGACCTGCTCGACCTGCCGATAAATCTCCGCGGTGCCGATGCGGACTCCCCCGGGGTTGAGCACGGCGTCCGACCGGCCGTAAATGATGACGCCGCCGTGAGCGGTGAGCTCCACGTAGTCGCCGTGACGCCACACCCCCGGGTACCGTTCGAAGTATGCCTCGTGGTATTTCTTCCCGTCGGGATCGTTCCAGAAGCCGAGCGGCATGGACGGGAACGGCATCGTGCAGACGAGCTCTCCCTTCGCCCCGGTGACGGATCGTCCCGCGTCGTCGAACACCTCGACCTTCATGCCCAGGCCGCGCGCCTGGATCTCGCCTCGCCAGACGGGACTGATTGGACTGCCCAGCACGAAGCAGCTGACGATATCGGTCCCGCCGGAGATCGAGGCGAGATGGATGTCACGTTTGACGTTGTCGTATACGAAATCGAAGCTTTCCGGAGCCAGCGGTGACCCGGTCGACGTCATCGTGCGCAGGTCGTTCAACCGGTGAGACTGCGTCGGCGACAGGCCTGCCTTGGCCAGCGAGTCAATGAACTTGGCGGACGTCCCGAAGAGCGTCATGGCGGTCTCGTCGGCGAAGTCGAAGAGGACATTGCCGTCCGGGTAGACCGGCGAGCCGTCGTACAGCAGCAGCGTCGCCTCGGACGCGAGCGCCGTCACCAGCCAGTTCCACATCATCCATCCGCAGGTGGTGAAGTAGAACACCCGGTCGCCCGCGTGGATGTCGCAGTGGAGCTGGTGCTCCTTCAAGTGCTGGATGAGCGTACCGCCGGCGCCGTGCACGATGCACTTTGGAACGCCCGTGGTTCCCGACGAGTACAGGATGTAGAGCGGATGGTCGAAGGGGAACGACCTGAACTGGAAATCCACCGGATCGGTTGATCCGAGGAACTCGTTCCAGGCGATCGCATGCGGGATATCGTCCAGCACCGGCGCCGCATCCACGTAAGGCACAACCACCGTCCGCTCGACCGACGGCAATCCGTCGAGGAGGGCCGCCAGGCGCGGGAGCACGGTGTGGAGCTTCCCTCCGTAGAAGTACGCGTCGGGCGTGACGAGGACTCGCGGGGCGATCTGTCCGAAGCGATCGAGGACCCCCTGCACGCCGAAATCGGGCGAGCACGAGGACCACACGGCCCCCACCGCGGCCCCGCCGAGAGCGGCCGCGATGGTCTCGGGGAGGTTGGGCATGTAGCCGGCGATCCGATCGCCAGGTTCGATCCCGGCGTTCAGCAACGCCTTCGCAAACCGCGTCACTTGTGAATAGAGCTGCGCGTGAGTGATCGTGCTCTTCCGTTGTCCTTCACCGTTGAAGATCAGTGCGGGAGAATCGTCGCGGCGACGCAGGAGGTTCGCGGCGAAGTTCAGGCGCGCGTCGGGAAAAAAGCGTGCGCCAGGCATCCGGTCGAGATCGATGACGGCGCGCTCGCCCATCTCTCCCCGGATGTCGCAGAAGCTCCACACGGCGCGCCAGAACTCCGCAGGCTGGTTGATGGAGAAGTCGTAGAGCGCCCCATAATCCGGAAGGTCGATCCGGTGTGTTGCTTCCAGACTCCGGGCGAACGCTGTGATCCGGGCACCGGCGATGCGTTCAGCCGACGGAGTCCAGAGCGGGGACGACACCTTGGAATTATAGCGATTCGGGGATCGAGCCTCGCCCGCCTCCGCTCGCGAAACCTTGAGGCGAGCTGATGCCCAGGCCGCGCCGAAGCCGCTTGCGGGACTGGCGTTACTGGTTACTGGTGACTGGCTACTGGTAACTGGTTACTGGCTACTGGTTACTGGTCTGGTGTGTCTCTTTTCAGGACGATTCCACGGCGCGTTCGAGCACGCGCTTCCACTCGGCGGCAGAGTCGAACGTCCGGTCGAGCGCTTGCGGCGGGCTTGTCGAAGTGGGTTTCATCCGCAGCAGGATGGCAACGAGCTCGTCGATCGCCCGAGCGATGTTGTCCTGGTTCGAAGCCGCGATGTCGCGCCAGATGTCGGCCGGGCTCGATGCGAGCCTGGTCGTGTCGCGCAGGCCCCGCCCCGCCAGGGCGAGGCCGTCCGCGCCGGCGTGCTCGCCCACGACGTGCATCAGGGCGCTTGCGGCGAGCTGCGGCAGATGGCTCAGATACGCGACGAGCGCGTCGTGAGCGTCGGGCGCCATGATCCGGACGTGGGCGCCGACAGCTTCGATGAGCGGCGTCAGCCGCGTGGCCGCGTCTTCGGCGGCGGGACTCCCCGGCGTCAGGATCCACGGCCGCCCCCGGAACAGATCCTCGCGCGACGCGTGCAGCCCGCCGGTCGCAGCCCCCGCGAGCGGGTGCCCGCCGATGAATTGGAGCCGCGCCGGCAGAGCGGCGGCCGCGTTGACGATGTCGCGCTTGGTGCTGCCGACGTCCGTCACGATCGCGTCGCCGGGAATGTACTCGGCGAGCCTGGCGACAAGGCCGACGTTCGCGAGGACGGGGGCGGCAAGCACCACCAGGTCCGCGTCGGCCGCCAACACGGCATCGTCGCCGCCCACATCGGCTGCATGCGTGCGCATGGCAGTCTCGATTACGTCGCGGCGGTCCACCGCGATGAGCCGCACCGAGGGCCACAGCCGACGGATGGCGAGCGCGAGCGACGCGCCGATCAGGCCGAAGCCGATGATGGCGATGCGGCCGAACGGCGGGGGCGCCACATCAATCGGCTGCGCCACGGGCAGGGGGTTGGACAAATTCAGTCTCTACAAAGACAGCTCTCAGCTATCAGCTACGACTACGAGCTTCCAGCTACCAGCTTCCGGCTTCCGGCTACCAGCTTCCAGTTCGCAGGCGAAGTTACTCGTCCGCAACTCCCAATCCCCGAGTCCCGAGTCCCGAGTCCCGGATCCCGGATCCCGGATCCCGGATCCCGAGCCCCGAGCTAAACGCCCCAGCCCCGGCGGGCCATCTGTTCGAGGCAGATGCTGCGCCCGATGGCCGGCGCGATAATCCGGAGCTCGGCCATCAGCCGGTCGAACTGCGCCGGGAAGAGCGATTGCGCGCCGTCGCTCATCGCGTGGTCGGGATCGTGATGCACCTCGATGAGCAGACCGTCGGCGCCCGCGGCGACCGCGGCACGCGCCATCGGTGCGACCTTGTCACGAAGGCCGGTGCCATGGCTGGGATCCACGAGGATCGGCAGGTGGCTCAGCTTTCGAACGACGGGGATCGCCGAGATGTCGAGCGTGTTGCGCGTGTAGCTCTCGAACGTGCGGATGCCCCGCTCGCAGAGCATCACGTCCATGTTGCCGCCGGCCAGGATGTATTCCGCCGACAGCAGCCACTCCTCGATCGTCGCGGAGATGCCGCGCTTCAGCAGGACGGGGGTCCGCGCGTGCCCAAGCTCGCGCAGCAGCGTGTAGTTCTGCATGTTGCGAGCGCCGACCTGCAGGATGTCGGAGTACTTCACCATCATCTCGAGCTGGCTGATGTCCATCACCTCGGACACGAGCTTCAGATGGTGGCGATCGGCGGCGCCGCGGAGCATCCGCAGTCCCTCTTCGCCCAGCCCCTGGAAGCTGTAAGGCGAGCTGCGCGGCTTGAACGCGCCGCCGCGCAGCACCTTCGCGCCGGCCCGCTTCACCGCCACGGCCGCGGCCTCGACCTGCTGTTCGTTCTCCGCCGAGCACGGCCCGGCCATGACGATCACCTCGTCGCCGCCGATCCGCACGTCGCCGACGGAGATGACGCTGTTCTCCGGCTTGAACGTCCGGCTCGCGAGCTTGTACGGCTCGGTGATGCGGACAACTTCCTGAACGCCCTCCAGCACTTCGAGGAGCCTCGGATCGCGCTGGGTTCCGCCGCCGACCGCGCCGATCACCGTCCGGAGCGCCCCGCTCGACCGATGGACGTCGAACCCCATTTCAACGAGCTGCGCGATGACCCGCTGCACCTGTTCGTCCGTCGCGCGCTCCTGCATGACCACAACCATAGGTACCTTCGATTCACATCCGAATTGCCAAAGCCGTCAGCCCCGGACCAGACCGCAATCGCCAGTCGCCAGTCGCCAGTGCCAGTCTCGATCCCCGATCCCTGATCCCTGATCCCTGATCCCCGAATCCTGATCCCCGAACTCCGAATCCCGAACCCCGAACCCCGAACCCCGACCCCGAATCCCGAACCCCGAACCCCGAACCCCGAACCCCGAACCCC
>JBBWZJ010000321.1:0-20806 GCA_039648985.1 Acidobacteriota bacterium
GATCGCCAGCCGGTTCGCGAGGCTTGGCGGCAGGCCGGCGTCGAGGATGCGGCGCTGGGCCTGCGCGACCGGATAGGCGACTCGCCGCACGCGCAGGGCAGCCTTGTCCGTGTCGTACACGCCAAACGCAGCCCGCGGGTCGCCGTCCCGCGGTTGCCCCACGGATCCCACGTTGATCAGATAGCTCGTGCCGGGTTCCAGGAGGACCTCTGTGTCGTCGGAGCCGTCGGGGACGAATCCGTCGAACCGCGCCGACGTTCGCAGAAAGACCACGGGCAGGTGGGTATGGCCGAACAGGCACAACGGGCGCCTGGCGACGTCGAGCGCACGGCTGGCGTCCTCGGAGTCGAAGATGTAGTGGTCTTCGTCGTACGGCGCGCCGTGGCAGATCTCCACGGCCGCGTCAATGGTGGCGGGCCCGGCCGGCAGCGCCCGCAGATAGTCGCGGTTCACGACGGTCAGCGTTTCGAGCGTCCAAAGCGCGGCGGTTCGTGCGACGACGTTGAACGAGCTGCCGTCGTCGATCCCGCAGGCGGCCTTGTCATGGTTGCCGCGGATCACGAGCAGCGGATCGAGCGCCAGAACCCGCTCGATCACGGCGTTGGGCTCGGCGCCGTATCCCACGAGATCGCCGAGCACGAGCGCTCGGTCCCAGGTGGCGGCGGGGGCCGCGGCGAGCACGCTCTCGAGCGCGTCGATGTTCGCGTGAATGTCGGACAGAATCAGGTACCGCATGTTCGAGCCGGGGCAGCGGCCCTCGCGGCTGGCGCCGCTCGGGGCCGCATGGGGGCATGTCCTATCCGAGTGCCTCGATGATCCGTTCGGCGACCTCGTCCGGCCGCGCGCCGCGTGCGTTCACGCGCAGGCGGGCGTTGGCGTAGGCCGCCTGACGGAGAACGTAGAGCCGCTCCAGCTGGGCGCGATCGGCCGCGAGCGGCCGCCGCCCGTCCGCCGGGATGCGGGCCAGGAGCTCCTCGAAGGGCACGTCCAGCCAGACGGACACCCCGTCGAGGTTGATGGCGGTGCGATTGTCAGGATCCATGAAAGTTCCGCCGCCGGTCGCCACGACGAGGTGTCGCAAGGGCAGCAGCAGGTGGAGGATGTCCCGCTCCAGGGCTCGAAAATACGGCTCGCCGTTCCGCGCGAAAATGTCGGCCACCGTCCGGCGCTCGCGCGCCTCGATCAATTCGTCAATGTCGTCGGCGCGCCAGCCAAGCCGTGCGGCGAGCGCACGGGCGACCGTCGTCTTGCCTGCGGCCATGAACCCGACGAGATAGATCTTATCGGCCGTCACCGGTGAGGCGCGCGAGCTCATCGAAGAAGCCGGGGTACGAGACATCGACCGACGAGGCGCCGAGAATCGTGGTCGGGGCCGCAGCCCGGGTAGCGGCGACCGCGAACGCCATCGCGAGGCGGTGGTCCCCCGCCGCATCGACCGACCCGCCGGTGAGCGGCCTTGCTTCGAGCGTGAACCCGTCGTCGTACTCCTCGACGCGCGATCCCATGGCGCGGAAGCCTGCGGCGAGCGCGGAGATGCGGTCGCTTTCCTTGACGCGCAGTTCGGCCGCGCCGCGGACGGTCAGCGTGCGTCCCGGAGGCATCATCGCGGCCATCGCGGCGAGCGCGGGGATCTCGTCGATCACGGCGGGCACGTCCTCGGGTGCGACCGAGAAGCTCTCGGCCGACCCGGCGGAAAACCGCAGCGTCCCCACGGGTTCACCCGACCGCTCGTCGTCGATGGAACGCGCCACCGATGCGCCCGCGCGTTCGAAGATGTCGAGCACGGCAATCCGGGAGGGATTGAGGCCGACGCCTTCCACGTCGATGAGAGACCCCGGCGTGCCTGCGGCGAGCGCAGCCCAGAATGCGGATCCCGAGATGTCGCCGGGGACGGTGAGCCTGCGCGCCTCGAGACGCTGCCCTCCCGTAATTTCAATAGTGTCGCCGTCGCGTACGACGTTCACGCCGAACGCGGCGAACGCCCGCTCCGTATGGTCCCGGGTAGGGACGGTCTCCGTCACCCGAGTCCTCCCGGCGGCGTGCAGGCCCGCGAGGAGGATTCCGCTTTTCACCTGCGCGCTCGGGACCGGCGGCTCGTATGCAATTCCGTGCAGGGCGCCGCCGTCAATCGTGAGCGGAGCCCTGTAGTTCACCGCCTGGATGCGCGCCCCCATACGGGTGAGCGGCTCGATGATGCGACGCATCGGCCGGCGCTGCAGCGAGTCGTCGCCGCTGATGACAGTTTTGAAACGATGTCCCGCGAGGACGCCGGCCATGAGGCGAAGAGTCGTACCTGAGTTCATCGCGTCAAGCGGAGCAGGGGCCGGCTGGAGCCCGCCGAGCCCGCGTCCCTGGATGACCAGGGCGCCGGGCCCGGATGCGCGAATCGTGACACCGAGCGCGCGGAGGCAGGCGAGCGTGGCGGCGCAGTCCGCGCCGGGTGAATAGCCCTCGATTGCGGATTCGCCGTCCGCCAGCGCCGCCAGCATCGCGTACCTGTGCGAAATGGACTTGTCCCCCGGAACGCGCACGCGTCCCGCGGCGCGGGTCGAGGGAGTGACGGTATGGGAGTCGGCCGGAGCGCGGAACATCCATCGCACTATAGCATTCGCACTCCCGGCGGGATCCGGTTTAGTATGTTACTCACTCGCGTGCATTTAGAGTCCGTGTCCCCACGTTCGTTTGCGCCCGGCCGCAACCGCGCCGGCGAGCGCGTGCCTGCATGCTGACACGCGGCGGCACCGTACGCCTCCAGATCCACAGCAACTTCGACATGGTCGACTTCGTCCAGGTGGTCACCGACCGCGTAGGTCAACTCGCGGGCATGGATGAAGATACCGTGCACTGGATCGGCGTCGCGATCCGCGAGTCCGTCATCAACGCGATCAAGCATGGCAACCGTGAAGACGATGGGAAGCTCGTCACGGTCGAGTTCACGTTCGAACCGCTCGACGACCCGCGAGAGCTCGTCGTGCGGGTGCTCGATGAAGGCGAAGGATTCGATCCGCAGGATGTCGCGGACCCGCTCGCCCCCGAGAACATGCTCAAGTCGAGCGGCCGCGGCATCTTCTTCATGCGCAGCTTCATGGACGACGTCGTGTTGCGGCGGGCCGCCCAGGGGGGCATGGAAGTGCGCATGGTCAAGAAACTGGTGAGCGGTGCCTGAGGCCGTTCCTCCCGTCTTTCTCGCGACGGCAATCGAATCAGTCATCCGCGCGGGCCAGATCCAGATGGCACACTTCGGCGGCGCAATGCGCGTCGACAAGAAGGGGGCGATCGATCTGGTGACCGAGATCGATCTCGAAGTCGAGCGGGGCTTCCGCGCCCTCATTGCCGAGCGCTTCCCGCATCACGTGGTCCTCGGCGAGGAATTCTCGAACCAGCGCGATCTCGAGGCGGCGCCCGAATACTGCTGGGTGTTCGATCCGGTGGACGGGACGACGAACTACGCGCACGGGCTCCCGATCTTCTGCTCCTCGCTCGCACTCGAAATCTCGGGTGTGCCCGCCGTCGCCGCTATCTACGATCCGAGCCGCCAGGAGTTGTACACCGCCGAGCGGGGCCAGGGCGCGTGGCTGAATGGCGCGCCGCTGCGCGTCTCGACATCGGCCACCCTGATCGATTCGCTCCTGTGCACGGGGTTTCCGTACACGGTGCAGCAGGATGCCCGGACGCTCGTGGAATTGTTCACCGAATTCCTCGCGGTGTCGCGCGCCGTTCGACGGTTGGGCTCGGCGGCCCTGGATCTCTGCTACGTCGCGGCGGGTCGGCTGGACGGGTTCTGGGAGCAGTCGCTGCATCCGTGGGACATGGCCGCGGGCGCGCTGATCGTCGAGGAAGCCGGCGGGCGAGTGACGGACTTGCGGGGGGGCGCGTACAGTTCTCGCGGGCGAAGCATTCTCGCGACGAACGCCCTCGTCCATGATCAGATGGTGGGGGTCATCGAGGCGTACTTCGCCAGGACGGCGCAGTCGAAGCGCTGAGAGCAGGTCGCCGCTGTGCTCTCGAGCGGACGGGCTGACACCCGCCGAATACACCTCCCGGGCTCCGGTGTGGAGTTCCAGCCGGGTTACGGCGCGCCTGCGTGGCACTGTTCGTGCTCAGATCGGAGTGACTGGGCTGGCCCTGCACGTAACGGTGCCTCCCGAAACGGAGCGTTCTCATGACGAAAATGATGTGGCGGCGGGGCCTGCGGTTTTCACTCGGTCTGGCGATCGCGGCGGTGTTCGCACCGGCGCCCGCGCAGGCCCAGATCACACGCGTGAGCAGCAGCTCGTCGGATCACCGCCAGGCAGTCGGCGTGACGGCCGGCGGGTTCTTCCTGCGAGGGGAGGACGCGCGCGTCAAAGGCGACGTGCTGTTCACGGATCTCGACTCACTCGCATTCGCGATCAAGGACTTCAACGGCCCGACGATCACCGGGGAGTGGCTCTTCGGCCTGGGTGATTATCTCGAGGCGGGCGTCAGCGGCGGCTTCTACCAGCGCGCGGTCCCGAGCGTCTACAGCGGAACGGTCAATGCCAACGGTTCGGAGATCGCGCAGGAACTGAAGCTGCGCGTCGTCCCGCTCACGGCCACCGTGCGGTTTCTGCCGATCGGCCATGCGAGCGTGGAGCCCTACGTCGGCGCGGGAATCGGCGCGTTCCGGTGGCGGTACAGCGAAGCCGGCCAGTTCGTCGACTTCCGCGACAACTCGATCTTCCGAGACACCTTCGTCGCCAACGGCACCGCGTATGGTCCCGTAATCCTTGGCGGGATCCGCGTGCCCTTTGCCGACATGTTCGACGTCGGCGGCGAGGTCCGGTATCAGAAGGCCCAAGGGGACACGAAGCCGGCCGAATCCGGGTTGCTCGGCGACAAGATCGATCTCGGCGGGTGGAACGCAGCGGTTACGTTCCACGTGAGGTTCTAGGGACAAGTTCTCAGCTGTCAGCTGTCTGCTATCACGCGTCCAACTCTGATAGCTGATAGCTGATAGCTGATAGCTGATAGCTACTTCGCTCTGTACAGCGCCGCCCCGCCCCCTTCGGCCACGCGATCGAACCCATCGAGAAACCCCGCACGCGTCCGTGCCTCGCGGTACAGCGCGTCCCCCCCTTCCGCCCGCTCCTCGATGACGATCCATCCGGCGAGGTCGCGCGGGCTGCCGACGGCAAAGTTCCACAAGTCCCCATTCCCCTCGTGAAGAAAGTCATGGATGCGGAATCCATTGACGGAGAGATCCTGCATGTAATGGCCAAGTGACCCCATGCTCATCATGATGGTGCGCCCGTCGCGGTGCGCCGTCAGATACTCGGTGATCGGCCGCCGTCCCGCCTTGTTGGCCGCCTCGAGCTGCGACTCGACGACCATCGGCGCGCGCGGATCGAGCGGGTGCGCCTGAGCCAGAGTCACCGCGATGAGCACTGTCGCGGCGATCGGACGGACGAGCGAGGGGAGCAGCGACACGCCCGCCCCGGCGAGGGCCGCGGATGCGGCCACGAGCGGCACATCGTAGCGGATCCGGAACGGATGGCCCTGCATGTAAGCGGACCAGGGCAGCGCGGCGGCGCCACCGAGCGCGAGCAGCAGCGCGAGCGGAGCTCGCGTCCGGGATCGAACCCCGCTCACGATGACGAGGACCACGCCGGCGTACGCGGACCACACCAGTCCGGTGCCGGACAGGCGATACAGTCCTTCCCGCACCTGCTGCCACGCGACGAGCGGATGCCCAAGCGCGGTGTTCTCCGGGACGAAGAAGCCCGCGCTCACGAACCACGCGCCCACGGTCCATCGGCTGTTGATCAGAAAAAGCACGATCGCAACAGTCGGCCACACGGCAAGTTTGAGGCTCGCGAGTACCGCCCGCCCCACAGGAATGCCCGTTCGGAGCAGCACCAGCAGCGTCAGGACAAGCGCGCCGGCGGCCACCGGCCATGCTTCGTAGCGGGTCAGGCACGCCGCCGCCAGCATCGCACCAGCCGCAACGGGCCATCGCGCCGCTCCCCGCATGATCCAATCGGCGATCAATGCCAGCGAGGCTGTCGTCGTCGCAAACAGAAGCGGTTCGGTCATCGGTGTGCTCTGGAGGTAGAGCACGTCCGGGTTGAGCACCAGCAGGGCGACAGCCGCGACCGCGCCGCTCCGTGAGCTCGTCGTGCGAAGGATGATCGCAGCGGTCGCGCAGGCGGCGACCCCGGTACTCAGAACCGACAGCGCCACGGCCGACGCACCCGTCCGATACAGCACGCCGACCTGCACCGGCAGCATGTTGAGGACGTGCGGCAGCGGGAGCCAGACGGCCCCGACCTGCTGCCAGCCGGGCGTGAGACTGTCGATGATCCGTCGCGCCACGACGAGGTGCGCGCGCGCGTCGTAATGGCTGAGCGTGAGGCCGGCGCGTGCGTAGAACAGCGCCGCGCCGGTGCCGACAAGGAACGCCGCCAGACCGAGCATCAGCGCGACACGATCATGTTCGTGCACCGCGGGGATCGTGCTGTCGGTGACGCGGCGAGGGGTCGTAGTGACCAGGGCGCTCTTAGTCTACACTCAGCGGAATGCATCGTCTTGTCGCCTGGGTGCAGGCTTCCGCCGTCGCACTCGGCGGCCCCGGGCTCTTTCTGATTGCCTTCCTCGACTCGTCCTTCCTCTCGTTCCCGGAAGTGGTGGACCTGCTGATCATCTGGCTCGTCACCGCGCACAAGGAGCGGATGCTCTACTACGCGCTTCTGCCGACGCTGGGCTCCATGGCGGGCTGCTTCGCGCTCTACATCGTGGGCCGCAAGGGGGGCGAGGCGTTTCTCCGCCGGCGGTTCGGCGAGAGCCACGTGAATCGTGCGCTCGCGGTCTTCCGCAAGTATGGGCTGCTGGCGGTCGCGGTCCCGTCGCTGCTCCCGCCGCCGGTGCCGTTCAAGCCTTTCGTCCTCGCGGCCGGCGTGGCGGGCGTCCGTCCGTTCGACTTCCTGCTCGCAGTCGGCCTCGGGCGCGGCGTGCGCTACTTCGGGGAGGCGCTGCTCGCGGTCTGGTACGGTGAGCGCGCCGCGCAATTCGTCCGCGACAACGCCCGTCCTGTGTCGCTTGGGTTTGCGGTGACGGTCCTGATCGTGGGTCTCGGCTGGATCTGGTTCAGCCGGCGCGGCGCTCGCGGTCCGGGCGACTCCGTTGACGGGCGGCGCTAAGCCCCATTACAATCAATCGTTTACCCGAAGAGAAGATGTTCCCGGAGATCTCGGTCGTCATACCGATGCGCAACGAGTCGCTCAGCGTGGCGGAGCTCTATCGGGAGCTCACTGCGGTCCTCGAGCAATTCGCCAGGCCCTACGAGATCATCGCGATTGATGACGGGAGCACGGACGACACGTTCGCGCAGCTCGCGGCGCTGCAGGCGCTCGACGCGCGGCTTCGCGTGATCCGATTCCGGCGCAACTTCGGCCAGACGGCGGCGTTCGCCGCAGGGTTCGCGCACGCACGCGGTAATTTCATCGTGACGTCGGATGGGGACCTGCAGAACGATCCACGCGACATTCCCGGCATGATCGAGCTTGCCGAGGCCGGCCCGGACATCGTCGCCGGGTGGCGGAAGGATCGCAAGGATCCGTTTCTGAACCGCCGGCTACCGTCGATGATCGCGAATGCGATCATCTCGCTCTCGACGGGGGTCAAGCTGCACGACTACGGCTGCTCACTCAAGGTGTTCCGCGCCGAAGTGGTCAAGCCGATGAAGTTGTACGGCGAGATGCACAGGTTCCTACCGGCCATCGCGAGCGAGATGGGGGTCACGATTGCCGAGAAGGTGGTCAACCACCGCGCGCGCCGCCATGGGATGTCGAACTACGGCATCTCACGCACCATCCGCGTCGTGCTGGATCTGCTCACGGTCAAGTTCCTCATCAGCTACTCGACGCGGCCGCTCCACATCTTCGGATTGCTCGGCTTCATCATGGGGCTGACGGGGACTGCCGTCTGCGGCTGGCTCGCGTGGATGCGGCTCTTCGAGTACGAGTCGATAGGCAACCGGCCGCTGCTGCTCTTCGGCATTCTCCTCGTCTTCACGGGCGTGCAGCTCGTGACGCTGGGGCTGCTCGCCGAGATGCAGGCGCGCACGTATCACGAGTCGCAGAACAAACCGATCTACGTCATACGCGAGATCCGCGAAAGCGTGTCGGGGCCTGAGGCGGCAGGCCGGAGCGTGTTGTGAGGCGGTGCCTCGTCGCCGCGGCATGTGTGTCAGCCGCTCTGGCGGGCATGCTGATCGTGTCATGCGGCGGCAGTCCCAACGGCCCCGGTACCGTCACGCCTCCGCCGACGACCCCTCCTCCCAACGTTCCACCTGTCATCGATTCGATTGGCGTCCAGGGCCGGGGCTCGAAGGAGCCAGCCAATTTCTCCGACCTGGGGGAAACGGTGGACGTGATTGCCACGGTGCACGACGCCGAGACGCCCGTGGAAGAACTGCAGTACACGTGGACCGCGGACGTCGGAGCGTTCGACGGCACAGGGGCGAAGGTTACGTGGCGGGCGCCTGATGCGGCTACGACGCCTGCCGCGGCGACGCTGTCGCTGAAGGTGACGGAGAAGTACGGCTACCCGGGCGCCGCAAAGATTTATCAGCAGGACGTCACGTCGTCGGCGGTGGTGTCGCTGCACAATTCGAGGAAGGAAGTTGGCGACATGGCCCGCCAGTTTCTCCTCGATTTCTCCGATTCGAACATCCGGGACATCGGTTCCATCATGCGCAACTTCATCCCGGGCTGCTACGGGACGAAGGACGAGACGGACCAGGTCACCGAGAACCGGCGGCGATACCGGATCCTCGAGTCGCAGGTGGGCGAGCCGCAGACGAGTGTCAACTTCGGCGGTGTATGTCCGTATAAGGCCCGGAAGGGAGACGCGTGCACGGCCGTGCCGGTCTACTGGAACTCCACGGATCTGGACAACCACGGCGCGACCGGCGCCGTCACCGGCACCGACTGGGTCGCATCGTTCTACATGCCGGACAAACAGCGGTGGGGCTTGTGCGACAGCTCGTTCGACGGCCGCAAGGCGTTGAACATGCGCGCATTCATCCGGTAGGTGCAGCGAGTCCTCATCTTCTTCATCGTCGCCGTTTCCTCCCTGGCGTTGCGCGGCCCGGCTGACGTCTTCATCGGCGACCACCTGCGCGTATCGGGCACGTCGTTCCACAAGGCAGACGGTTCCCTGTTCCAGTGGCGCGGCATCACGGCATTCCGGCTGGTGGAGCTCGTGGCGACAGGCAGGCAGGCCGAAGCCGCCGCGTTTCTCGACTGGGCGGCTTCCCGGCAGCTGACGGTGGTCCGCGTCTTCACGATGGCGCGGCGTCTGTTCGTACTCGCGCCAGCCGACGGCATCC
Source organism: Acidobacteriota bacterium (assembly GCA_039648985.1). GTDB lineage: Bacteria > Acidobacteriota > Vicinamibacteria > Vicinamibacterales > 2-12-FULL-66-21 > JALZOC01. The sequence goes on from JBBWZJ010000321.1 coordinate 9,350, forward strand.
GCGCGCTCCCTGAGCTTCTCCGGATGGCGGCCGCGCGTGGTCTCCATGTCGAGATCGTGGGTCTCGTCGATACGAAGGACGTGGCACCCGACGCCGCCGCGCATGTCTCGCGCATCGCCGCCATCGCGTCGCGCTTTCCGAACGCCCTTGTCGAAATCGCCAATGAGCCGGCGCATCCCACCCAGGCGGCCGCGATTCACGACGTGGCCGAACTGCGCCGCCTCGCCGCTCTCGTGCCCGCCACGGTACCGGTGAGCCTGGGGTCCGCGGAGGAGAGCGCCTCGTTTGCCGGCGGAAACTACGCCACGTTCCACTTCCCTCGAACGGCAGTGGCGGGCGGATGGGGTCACGTCGTGGGGCTTGCGGAGGGTGCCCGTCTCGTCCGCGACTGGGCAAAGCCTGTCATCAGCGACGAGCCTATTGGGGCGGCGGAGCAACCCATCGCTGGACGGCGCGACAACGACCCCGAACGATTCCTCGCCGCCGCCCTGCTCACACGCCTGGCGGGCATGGGGGCGACGTTCCACTACGAGGAAGGCCTGCAGGCGCGGATCCCCACGGGTCGCGAGCTCCAGTGCTTCGCCCGATGGAACGAGGCCTGGTCGCTGCTCCCGGAGACAATGGAGCGGAGTGGTGTGTTCCGCGAAGCCGGTGCGCCGCTCTCCGCGATCCGATCTTTCGCCCGCGATCGCGTCACCGCCGTCTTCGAACGCCAGGCCGATCTCTCCACCTACGTGCTGGCGCTGGGCGTTCGTGGAGATCCCGCGCTGGAGTGGCGCGAAGGCTGGACTGTTTCTGAATCGCGGCGCTTCGGAACGATCCATCTGATCACGGCCCGCCATGCGCCGCGGGCGCCCGCCCCATGAAGCGTCACGAACATCCCCCCGCCTCGTGGCTCGTGATTCTGGCGGTCACGGTGTTCATTGGCTACGCGACATCGTTCCTGTATTTCTTCGTCGACGACGAGGGAATTCCCTACGTGTACGCGCAGAACATCCTTCACGGCAAGGGGCTGGCGTACAACGCCATCGAAGGCCGGGTGGAGGGGTACTCGGACTTCCTCCACGTCTGGACGTCAACCCTGATCCTGGCTGCGAGCCGCGCCGCCCGCCTTTCTCACGTCAGCGTGTTCTTCATCGGCAAGGCCCTCTCCCTGCTCGCCGGGACGACGGTCATCGTCCTCGCCTGGATCGTGATGCGGCGCGCAGGCTTCGGCCGCGCCGGGTCCAGCGCGGGTCTGGGCGTGCTTGCGCTCGCAGGCCCGCTCGCGGTCTGGAGTTGCTCGTCGCTCGAAACCGTGCCGTTCGCGCTCGGACTGACCGGACTCGTTGCCGCTCTGGTGTGTGCGTCAGACCGCACCGCGGCGGTACTCGCAGCATTCCTCGTGCTCGAGCGCATAGACGGCTTCATCTATGCTGGCGCCGCCCTCGCGGCATTTGCGGTCGTGGCCGACGCGCCGAGACGAGGAGCGATGGTCCGCAGGATCCTGCTGCCTGTGGCGGGGGTCTTCACCGTATATCACCTCTGGCGGGGGCTGTACTTCCACACGCTCGTGCCCGCGCCGCTCGCCTCGAAGATCCTGTACAAGCTCGAACGTCATCAGCAGCTGATGGTCAAATCGCCGGACGCCTCGTATCTCGCCCGTTTCGCGCGAGTGTACGAGTGGCCGGGCATCACCGCGTTTGTCGCGGCGGGGCTCCAGGCGCTGCGGCTCGGAGGGATCCCGCGCGCCGTCGGTCTCGCGACGCTCGCGCTCGTGGCGTATGTCTCGCTGGTCGGCGACTGGATGTTTGGCTTCCGGTTCTTCGTGCCGGTTCTGCCGCTGATCGCGCTGATCGTTGCCGCAGCGGTCGGGAGCCTTGCGTTCACCCGGCCGCGGCTTGCCGCGTGCGCCGCCGTCCTGCTGACGGCCTGGTCGACCATTTCGGCCGTACGCTTCCTGCGGGATTACGGCGCGTCGGAGCCGGGAGGAAACTTCTGGGCGTCCCCCTCGAGAGACCCGCATCGTTACTTCGGGTCGTACTACGACCTGTATGAGACTGCCGGCACGTTGATGCGCCGCGGCGAGGTGGTGGCGTACAACCAGGCCGGTTTCGTGCCTTTCATGCTCGACCTGAACAACATCGACGATCTCGGGATCTGTTCGAGGTTCCACGCCGATCTGCCGAGCACGGACGTGTATTTCACGGAAGTGGGCCGGTACGCGCCGCTGACGAACCGTCAGCCTGTTCGCGCCGGTCACGCGTATCTTCTCTACCAGAACGTCAGGTACGTCATGTCGCGCACCGACATCCTTCGCCGCGCGAACGCCGGCGTGATCCCCGCCGCCCTCTTCGGGGGCTACTACGAGCTCGTCACGACAGATGCGGACGCGCAGAATGCCGTCTACCGGAGGACCGCCAGGCCGGCAGACGAGTTCTCCACAAGTCCAGATGCGTTCGTGGAGAACCTCGCGCACGTCTCCTACCTCCGCCGCGCTCGTATGAACGGAGTCGCGATCGAGCCCGCGTCGCTCGCCATGCGTCTGCCGTTCACACATGACGACGCGGCGACCGTGCAAGTGCCAGGCCGGTTCGCCGTCGATCTGGTGTTCGCCGCCGCCGACGAGCGTGTGCGCGAGATGACGGTCGAGGAGACCCGGATGGACGCACCGGGTATGCTGTCGCTGACGTTGATCGGAACCGACGGGCGCACCGCCGCCAGGTACACGTTGCCCCTGGATGCCGGTCGGGCGCAGCCGGTGCGGGTCGTCCTGCCTCCCGAAACGGCCGCAAACCGCCTGCTCCTGGAACTGTCGTCCGCATCCGGCGAAGCAACGCGCGCGAGGATTTCGGACCTTCGCGTGCAGGGTCAGACACCGGCGCTGGCCCGGTACGTCCGCGAGCGCCTGCGGTTCCCCCGCCCTTGAGCGCAGTGCTGTAGGGCGAAATGCGCCCGCAGAGCGTTATCTGGGCACGCCGTGAATGATGCACCCGCTCACGATCGACGCCAGTTCAGCGTCGCCTTCAGGCGTGAAGTGAATGGCGTCGGACTTGAAGTACCTGTCGTGCGAACCTGGGAGTGCCGCGAAGACCGCCGCAGCGTCGCACAGCACCGCTCCGGACTCACGTGCCGCTTCCCTTGTCAGTTGCACGTACTGCTCATGGAATGGAATGACATCGGACAGACGCTGAATGTGCCGCTGGAGCAGGTACGCGGGCTCGTGGCCGGCCACGTAGTTCGACGGGGCCGTGACGAAGACCGGGTGTATGCCGGCGCCCTCTGAAAGACGCGCCATCGTCTCCAGGTTGTCCCGGTATTTCGCGGGCGGGACGCGGTTCGGCCGCACCGGGCTTCGCTCGGCCCACGCAACCTGCGCCCTAAATGCGACCTGCAGCAGCCGCACGTGTTCGGCCAAGCCGATGAACCGGTGCTCGAGGTGCAGCGCCGGGTCGGTCGGGCCCAGCGCCATCCAGTGATCGTTCCACCCGTAGTAGATCACCACGACCGCGGGCTTCAGCGGCAGCACGTCGCGCCGGAGCTGCACGAGGCCCTGCTCCGACGACCACCCGCCGGTGGCGAGGTGTACGCCAGTGACCGGAGGACCATCCTCAGAGAGCAGCGCGAGTGTCCGGGCCGGGTACGTCCCGAATTCGGTGCACGAGTCGCCCATGAAGATGATGGCCGGATGTGATCGGCGCGCCTCGCGCAGTTTCTGGTGGTAGTCGCGTGTCACCCAGAAGAGGTCCGGGTCGTCGGCGTACACCGATTGAATGGTCAGCGGGTCAGGCCAGCCGAACTGCACCGCTGGTGTGAGGCTGAAATGGAAGCCCGCGACGCGCAGCACGCCCTCGAGGAGCGCCAGCGTGAGGACCACGCTCGACATCGCGAGCGCGATCCGCCCTGTCCAGGTGATGCCGCGATGCGCCGCGGCGGAAGGGCGGTCCGCTCCTTCCATCAGAACAGCGTATAGATGAAAGGGGCGACGCCGGTGATCTCGCCGACGATGAGCAGCACGGCGGCCAGGATCAGCACCGCTACGAACGGCATGAGCCACCAGAGTCGGTGCGCCCACAGGAACTGGAACAGTTCCCCGATCGTGCTCATGCCGCCGGCGACGTTTCTCGCAGCTCTCATTCTGAGTCCTTGTAAATGATGGTTCGGTCGATGACCAGTGCGTCCATGCCGCTTCGTACGAACGTGCTGAGCGCTTCCGCCGGCGTGTTGACGATCGGCTCTCCGCGCAAGTTGAAGGACGTATTCATCAGTACGGGCACCCCCGTCGCCTCGCCGAACGTCCGGATGAGGCGATGGTACCGCGGGTTCGTGTCCGCGCGCACCGTCTGAATGCGAGCCGACCCGTCGACGTGGGTCACCGCGGGCAGCCGTTCTCGCGCCCCGTCGAGCACGGGGACCACCAGGAGCATGAACCGGGCGGGGTAATGACGGGCGGGATCGCTCAAGCCGAACAGATCCGCGGCGCGGTCCTCAATCACGGATGGAGCGAAAGGACGATAGGGCTCGCGGAACTTGATCTTGGTGTTGACGACGTCCTTCATCGCCGCCTGGCGGGGATCCGCAAGGATGCTGCGATGTCCGAGGGCGCGCGGCCCCCATTCGAAGCCCCCCTGGGCCCAGCCGAGCACCTTTCCGGACTGCAGCATGTCGACCGCGCGATCGATCGCAGGCGCGTCGTCGTCCCAGGCCTCGTAACGCAAGCCGCTCGAGCGGGCGGCAGCCTCGGTCTCGTCCGGATCCGGCGCGGCGCCCCAGGAGGCATGCTCCATGACGAACGAGCGTGGTGCGCCGAGCACTTGGTGGTGGACGAACAGCGCGGCGCCGAGCGCCGCGCCGCTGTCGCCGGCGGCTGGCTGGACATACAGGTCGGTGACGGGCGTCTCCCTCAACACGCGTCCGTTCGCGACACTGTTGAGCGCGACGCCGCCCGCCATGCACAGACGCGTGGTGCCGGCGCGGGCGCACGCCGTTCGCGCCATCCTGATCACAATCTCCTCGGTCACGACCTGGATGCTCGCGGCAATGTCGGCGTAATGCTGATTGTCTGCGGCCAGATCCGAATAGTTGCCGGGCTTTTCGCCGAAGTACGAGGGATAGCCCGACGTATGCGTAAAAAAGGGTGTCTCGGGCTTCCGGGGTGCCCCGAAGAGCGCCTCGAACTTGGGGCTGTAGGTCCGAGTGGCCGAATGATGGAAGGAGAAGTAGTCGAGGTCGAGTGCGAAGGCTCCATCGGCCGCAACATCGAGGAGCTTCCACACCTTGTCGACGTACCGCGGGACGCCGTATGGCGCCATTCCCATGACCTTGTACTCACCCTCGTTGACCTCGAATCCGAGGAACGCGGTGAAGGCCGAGTACAGCAGTCCCAGAGAATGAGGAAATCGTATCTCCGCGTCGATCGACAACCTGTTGCCCTGTCCGGCTCCCAGGGTGGCCGTGGCCCACTCGCCTACGCCGTCGATCGTCAACACAGCGGCCTCGTCGAACGGGGAGCAGTAGAACGCGCTCGCAGCGTGGGACTGGTGGTGTTCGACGAACAGGATGCGGTCGGGGGGCACGCCGATCAGGTCGCGGATGCGGCTCTTGATCCAGAGCTTGTCGAGCATCCACGCGGTCATTGCCTTGCGAAACACCGCGTGTGAGCGCGGCGCGGTCTGGAGCGATGTCTGAAGAATCCGTTCGAACTTCAGGAACGGCTTTTCGAAGAACGCGACGTAATCGAGATCGGCGCCGGCCATGCCCGCGCGTTCCAGGCAGAATGCTATGGCACGCCGCGGGAAGCCGAAGTCGTGTTTGACGCGGCTGAAGCGCTCTTCCTCGGCGGCAGCGATGAGCCGGCCGTTGTCGAGAATTGCGGCGGCCGCGTCGTGAAAATAACAGGAGACTCCCAGGATCCGCATCAGGACTGCCGCCGTGCCGAGGCGAGGTCCGGCGACGCCCCGCCATGTTCGAGCCAGCCTGGCGCTTGCCGCCTGAACGTTCGCGACCGCCCTCGCCGCAGCAGCCCCATCGGCGCTACCGCGGCGAAGTAGAGCACAAAGAACACGACGTGTGCCTGGACCTCGGCAGCGCGGCGCGCGAATCCCTTCCACGCCGCCCAGGCGCGCTTTGGAGTCAGATCAGTCATGCTGTGAGTGGAGGCGCCTCGCGTCCCCGCCAGAGTGTACGCACAAATCCCCACGGGCTGGCAAGTCGGCCTGATCCAAAACGGCTCAGCGAACCGCCGCGGCGGCGCTCGTTTCGTAGTTGCTCACGATCGCGTCCATGTAGATTTCCGCGATCCGCTGATAGCCGTCTTCCGTCGGATGCAAGCCATCCTGGCCGATGAGCGTTTCGGGGACGCGTGCGTTGACCTCGACGAGGATTCCGCCCTTCTTGGCCGCCATTACGCGCACCGCGTCGTTGAAGCGGCCGATGAACGGGGACGCTGACCGGGGCGCCCGCTGCGGCGGCAGCGTTCCCACCATGATGGGGATGCGCCGGCGCCCCGCCTCCTTGACCATCTCTTCGAGTGCGCTCACGATCGACGTGATCGCCGCGTTCACCATGTCGCGTGTGTCGTTCAGGTCGTTCGCGCCTTCCATCAGCAGAATAAGGTCGGGCTTCGAATCGGAGAGGTCATGGCTGAATCGCGCCAGCGCGGCGGAACCCACCACATGCTCGCCTGCAAGCCCGTCGTTCAGGACCGTGATCGTCTGTGCCGTGTATCGCGCGGTCATGAGGGTCTGCAGCTTGAACGGGTAGGACTGCGGCAGCCCTGCGGTCAGCGACAGTGTCGGCAGCGCCGGCGACGTGGTCCCCTGCGTCATGCTGTCGCCAAACGCGAGAATACGCGTCACGCCCACCGCGGGCGGGGGCGGAGGGGGAACGGGCGTCGGAGGGACTGGCGCAGGCGGATCGACGATTGGGGTTGGTGCCGTCTTCGCGCCGCCGCATGCGGAGACGAGACTGCCGAGCGACATCAGACATACCAACGCCACTCGCGACAGGCGGGCGCGGGCCGCGCCCGGACGGCGCGCGCGCGCGTCCCCGGGCGATGCACTGCTACACGGCATCGAAATCATCCTTGGCACGAACAAACCACCGGAGTCCAGCCTTCGAGATGAAACGGCCGCTGGTCTTCTGCCTGAACCGCTAATTATAATGAGCCGTGTCCCCCACGCCAACCGAGCGGTCACGGCTCCGGGTCGTGCTGTTCTCCGGCGGCCGCGGATCCGGCGCCCTCACCGAGCAGCTCGTCACGAACGCCGGAATCGCGCTCACGGTCGTGATCAACGGGTATGACGACGGCGCGTCAACCGGTGAGGTGCGGCGACTGCTCGGCGATGCACTCGGTCCGTCGGACTTTCGCAAGAATGCCTCCCGGCTAGCACGCCTGCTGCGCAGCTGTCCGGCTGCGCTCATCGACCTCCTGGACATGCGCCTTGATCCGTCCCTGACCGAAGCGGAGACGGGGCTGCGGCTCGCTGCTGCGGTGCGAGGCCCCGACCTGGGCGTGGCCTCCGACCGTCGCCTCGAGCCGATCCGAGCGAAGGCGGAGCTCCTGCCGGCCGGCGTCCGGGAGGCGCTCGCGGCCCGCCTCGGTCGGTTCGCCGCCGAGTTGACCCGGCCCGCGGGGCCTTTCAGCTTCTCGGATTGCAGCGTGGGCAACCTCGTCTTCGCGGGGGGGTTCCTGCTCGCGGGTCGATCGTTCAATCGCGCGGTTGACGATTACTGTGCGCTCGTCGGCCTTCCGGCAGGGCTCATCGACAACGTGACGGACGGCACGAACGGCTTCCTGGTCGCCATCGACGCCGATGGCCGGTTCCTCGGCAGCGAAGAAGCCATCGTCGACGCGACGCGCCAGAACAGGATTGAGGATATCTTCCTCATCACGGCCCCGCCGACGGCGGACGAGGCGCGTCGCTGGGCCGCGTGCTCACGCGAGGAGCTCACGGCGCTCCTGACGGCGCGCGCCGCCGCCGTGCAGCTCAATCCGAGGGTGGCGGACGCGGTGCGCCAGGCAGACCTCATCGTGTATGCGCCCGGAACGCAGCACTCGAGCCTCTTTCCGTCGTACCTCACGCCGGGGCTCAGCAGCGCCATTGCATCGAACCTGACTGCGATCAAGCTGCTCGTCACCAATATCCAGGCGGACGCCGAGATCACGGGCAGCAGCGCCGTGGACATCGTCGATCGCGCGATGTTCTACCTGCAGAACCGCGGGCGGTTGTCGATCGCCACGCCGTGCCTCATCACGCATTACCTGCTGAACGATCCCGGGCACGCGGCCAGCACCATGCCGTACGTGCCGCTCGGCCGTCTCGAGTCGATTGAGGATCCGCGGCTCGTGCGGGTCGCGAACTTCGAGGAGGCGGGCACGGGCCGGCACGACGCGGCCAAAATTCTCGGCCCGTTCGTCGAATCGTTCCTGGCGCGGTGGAACACGACGCAGAAGGTCGCCGTGCTGCTGCACGACGCGAGCACCACGAACAAAGTCGTCCAGACTGTGCTCGAGATGGTGCGGGGCGGCATCCGCGATCTGCCGGTCACGCTGACTGTCTTTCACGATGGTCCTGACGAAGTCGGCCCCGGATTCGTCGTGTCGCCTGGATTTCCGGTTCGACGGCTCGAAGGGAACGAGCTCGAACGCGATCGGACGCTGCGGACGATTCTGCGCGAAGAAGCGTTCGACTACGTCATCCTGTTCGACTCGTCCGGGATGTACAACGGCGAGGACGTGGCCACGCTCGCGTCACACCTGAACCCGGGGCGGCTCGATGCCGTCTGGGGCAGCCGCCGGCTGTCGGTGCGTGACATCCACGAGTCGTACCGTCTCAAGTACCGGCACCGCATGGTCCTCGGCGCGATCAGCTACGCCGGGAGCCACATGCTGAGCCTGCTCTACCTCGCGCTCTTCGGCCGCTATGTGTCCGACACCCTCTCGGCAGCGCGCGCGGTGCGCGTCGCGGATGCGGTGGCCCTCCCCGTGCCGCTGACGCACAAGATGGCGAATCAGCACCTCCTCTCCGCCCTCCTTCGGCGGCGCGCCGAGATGTTCGAGGTCCCGGTGCAGTTCTTCTCGATCTCTCCGGCGCAGGTGCGCAGGACCACTCCTCTCGACGGCCTCCGCGCGATTGCCACGGCGGTCAAAGCACGCCTCCGGCCGGCAGCTATTCAGGCACTGCCGCCGGCGGCGATTGCGCCCGCCCGCTCCGGCGAGGCCAGAGCCCGCTGACCCCCAGAATGGAACGCCTTCTCGTCATCCCGGCGGCGGGCCTCGGCTCGCGGCTCGGTGCGCACACCCCAAAACTCCTGGCCGCAGTGAACGGGCAGCCGATGCTCGAGCACTTGTTGTCGCTGTACGAACCGGTCGTGGACCGGTTTGCCGTCGTGGTCCATCCGTCGGCGCGGACGTCCGTCGTTCACGTACTAGAGGATTCGCCGCACGCGTTCGACGTCTTCGTGCAGGAGCAGCCGACCGGGATGCTTGACGCGATCCTGCTCGCCCGCCCCGCTGTTGAAGCCGGCCGCCCGCGGCGGGTGTGGATCACCTGGTGCGATCAGGTCGCCATCCATCCTCAAACGGTGCGCCGCCTCGTCGAAGCTGACGGCCGAGACCCGCTGCTGGCGCTGCCGACGTGCACAGCACCCGCGCCCTACGTGCACCTCGAACGTGATGCATCCCACCGGATCGCGCGCGTCCTCCATCGCCGCGAAGGCGACGAGATGCCAACGGTCGGCGAGAGTGACACGGGCCTGTTCTCGCTCTCCCTCGAGGGATACCTTGATCTGCTCCCCGAGTTTGCGGGTGTGCCCGAGACTGGAAACGCCACCGGCGAGAGAAATTTCCTGCCGTTCATCCCGTGGGCGAGCTCCCGGGGGACGGTCGTGACGTTCCCGTGCACGGAGCCGTCCGAAGCAATCGGCGTGAACACGCCCGAGGATTTGGCGGTTGTCGAACGGACGCTGCGCCGGCGCGCCGCGGAGAGGTCATGATCGCTCCGGCGCTGAAGGTGCTCTCGATCGTCATTCCCGCGTACAACGAAGAGCGGTTCATCGGCACACTGCTTCAGCAGATACAGGGCGTCGACCTCGAGTCCCTCGGCGTTCGCAAGGAGGTGATCGTCGTGGACGACCATTCAGCCGACGGCACGTCCAAGGTCGCGGCGCAATTCCCGCAGGTCATCCTGCGCCGCCTGGAGAGGAACTGCGGAAAGGGCCGCGCGGTGCGGGAAGGTATCGACCTTGCGACGGGCGACCTCCTCATCATCCAGGATGCCGATCTCGAATATGACCCTCAGGACTACCGCCCGATGCTCGAGGCGCTCCTGGAGGGCCGTGGGGACATCGTGTACGGAAGCCGGTACATGCGGGCCGGCCGCCACATCAATCAGTCCTGGACGGCATACCTCGGCGGGCGCAGCCTCAGCCTCGTGGCGCGCCTCTTCACCGGCACCTGGATTACCGACACAGTGACCGCGCTCAAGCTGTTCCCGCGGCAGGTGATCAAGGACCTGGCGCTGACGACGAGCGGATTCGAGCTCGACCACGAGATCACCGCCAAGGTGCTCGCGCGCGGGTACCGGATCGTCGAAGTGCCCGTGAGCTACAACCCGCGGAGCAAGGAAGAAGGGAAGAAGATCGGCCTCCGCGACTGGTTCATCGGCACGCGAACGTTTTACCGTTTCCGCAACGGCTGAACGCCTGCGTCACCGGACGCGGTAGATTCGGACCGAGGGGTTCGCGTAGACGCGCTCGAAGAGTGCCGAGTCCGCATCGAACTTACGGGTGCCTTCCGGGTAAGCCGCGACGTCCGTCTCGTCCACGTACAAGTAGTCGATTCTGAGCCGCCGGGCGCTGTCGGCCGCCTCGGCCGGACGAGGCGTGGAGAAGATGGCCTTCACCCGTTCCGAGCGCTCCTGGTACTCCGGCAGGGGCAGCAGCGAGATTGGCAGGCCCGCCGCCATCCTCCGCGCGGCGAACGAGGGGATGAGCGTCCATTCGTCCCGGCCGCGTACGACAGGTTCCATCTGCACGACGGCTGTGGGCGGCGTGTTCGCCTGGATCCACGCGAAGGCCTGCTGTTGCTCGGGCGCAATCGGAATCGTCCATCGGAAGCCCGGGCCTGGACGACGGTTGCCGATGTCCTGCGCATTCCACGTGTCGATCGCGGTCGTTGGAAACCCGATGACGAAGACGAGCGCCGCGAGTGCAGTCGCGCTGCGCAGGGTCAGGCGCGCGAGCACCGGGGCGAGGAGCAGGGGGAGCGACACGAGAATGATCTGCCCGGCGCGGAATCCTATCCACGACGCATCGGACAGCCTGACGAAATAGAGCGCGAGAAGACCGATGAGCAGGCCGGACGATCCGATCGTCCAGGCACGACGGTTGTGCGAGCGCGCCGGCCAGATCCCGCAGAGGGCAGGGAGGAGCAGCGGCCCGACCGACAGCAGCAGCGTGAGCACCGGGTGGTTGCGT
>JBBWZJ010000323.1:0-15076 GCA_039648985.1 Acidobacteriota bacterium
CGAAGGCGCTCGAGCCGGGCGGCGGGATCCATGCGGGAGGGCGAAGGCAATTCTGAAGGCTCAGGTCTGAAGCTGATAGCTGATAGCTGATGGCTTTCAGCTGATCGCTGCGACTTACCTGTCGCGCGCGAGGACGTAGTCCGGCAGCGCCATCAGGGCGTCGCGTTCGCGGCTCGGCGAAAACGCAGCCAGGCAGCTCTTGGCGCGCACGGCGTATTCCACGGCGCGCTCGTACGCGAGGTCGGTTGCGCGATTTTCGCGCAGCAGCGCGAGGATCTCGCGCCACTGGTCGGGAGACACCGCCCGGTCCTGGACGACGGCCCGGATCAACCGATCCGCCTCGTCCCCACCGCGCCGGAGCAGGAAGATGATCGGAAGCGTGACCTTGCCTTCGCGCAGGTCTCCGCCGATTGGCTTGCCGAGCGCCACCTGGTCGGCCGTGTAGTCGAGCAGGTCGTCCACGAGCTGAAAGGCGATCCCGAGGTTGAATCCATACTCGCGGAGCGCCGTTTCCTGCTCCGGGCTCACCCCGCCCAGCATGCCGCCGATCTGGGCGCACCCGCCGAACAGGAACGCGGTCTTCCTGCGGATGATCTCGAAGTGCTCCTCCTCGGAGATCTCCACGTCCCCGGACTTCGTGAGCTGATAGAGCTCCCCTTCGATCATCCGGAGCGTCACGTCGCAGAGCAGACGGATGATCTCGAGCGAATCCTGCGTCAGCGCCATCGCCATCGACTTGATATACAGGTAGTCGCCGAGCAGGACCGTAATGTCGTTGCCCCAGCGCGAGTGGACGGCCAGCCGTCCCCGCCGTAGATCGGCGCCGTCGATGATGTCGTCGTGGACGAGCGTGGCGGTGTGGATGAACTCCACGACCGACGCGTAGAGGACGGCGCGGTCACCGGTGTACCCGCTCAGGCGCGATGCCATGAGCAGCACCGCCGGGCGCACCCGTTTGCCCCCGCTTTTCTGGATGTAGCGCCCCATCTCGGGGATGAGCGCGACGCGCGACTGGATATGGCGGACGAATTCCTGTTCGACGGCCTCGAGATCCTCGCGGATGGGTTCGAAGATCTGCGCCAGGTCGGAGACGGGCGAGTTCTGCGCTGTATCGCTCACTGTTGATGGCCAGAATCCAGCTGTAGGGACACTTCACAATACTGAACTTGCGCGCGGGGTGTCAACGCGCTAAGCCCTTACGGAAACGATATTTGACGTGACCCACGCAGCTGTCAGCCGTCAGCTTTCAGCGCTCAGAAGGCGCCTTCAACCCCTTGCCGTGTCGGAGCCGCCCCTCATTGCACCTGATGGCTGACGGCTGAGCGCTGACAGCATGCAACTGATCTCACAAACCTGTGAACAACGCCTGGAAATTCCGGGTGATTTGCCCGGCCAGCTCGCCGACCGGCACGCCTCGGACCGTCGCGAGCTCTTCGTACACCCTCGTGACGTATGCCGGCTCGTTCCGCTTGCCGCGGTACGGGACAGGCGCGAGGTAGGGCGAATCGGTTTCCGCGAGGAGCCGATCGGCGGGGGTAATCCTGGCGGCTTCCCGCAGCCCCGCGGACCGCGGAAAGGTGATGATCCCGGCGAACGACAGGTGGAAGCCGAGGTCGAGCGCCGCCCGCGCCATCTCCTCGTCTCCCGTGAAGCAATGGAACACGCCCCGTACCTCACCGGCCCCTTCCTCATGGAGGATCTGGAACGTGTCGGCCGTGGCCTCGCGGGTGTGAATCGCGACCGGGAGGCCGAGCTCGCGCGCGATCGCGACCTGGGCCCGGAAAATCTCGTGCTGTGCCGCGCGGGGCGAGAAATCGTAGTGGTAATCGAGGCCGATTTCGCCGATCGCGCAGGCCTGCTCGTCGGCGACGCTCTTCCGCAACGTGGCAGCCGCACGGCCGACGTCGCCGGCGAACTCGCCCGCATGATGCGGATGGATGCCGGTGGCGAACCGCATGGCCGGCCAGGCGCTCCTGACGGCGGCGGCCCGCATCGACTCGTCGCGGTCTCCGGCGCCGAGGATACACAGGCCCCCCGTCACCCGCGCCTCCAGCGCACGGCCGACGACCGCTTTGAGGTCCGCCGCGAATTCCTCGCCCGCGAGGTGGCAGTGGGAGTCGATCACAGGAATGAACGTGAATTCTGTCAGCTCTCAGCCGTCAGCATTCAGCTGTCAGCTCTGAAACTCAACGTCAGCGCCTGAGCTCTCCAAACATCATTTCTCCAGCTGAAAGCTGGGGGCTGAAAGCTGAGAGCTGAAGGCTGGTAGCTGAGAGCTGAGAGCCAACGGCTATCGGACTCGTGCGCCCGGCGGCACATCCTTGTCGAATCCGACGAGTGTCGGCTTGCCGCCGTCCGGGCTCGCCGCCAGCACCATGCCGTTCGACTCGATGCCCATCAGCTTCGCGGGCTTCAGGTTGAAGACAACGACGATGGTCCGGCCGACGAGCGTCTCGGGCTCGTACGCCTCCGAGATTCCGGCGACGAGCGTCCGCTGTTCCGTGCCCACGTCGATAGTCAGCTTCAGCAGCTTGCGCGAATTCGGGACTTTTTCGGCGGTCAGCACCTTCGCGGTGCGAAGGTCCACCTTCATGAAATCGTCTATCGTAATCCGCGTATCCGGCGGCTGCGGCGGCGCGGCCGGGGCGGAGACGGCCGGCGCGGCGGCGGGTTGCTCGGAGGTCTTGCTCTCGTCCACGGGTGTGCTCCTGTTCGAACTGCCGGCGATCCGGCCTGATTCTCTGCTGGCTGCCGCGCCAGCGGGGGTCGTGCGCGATGGGCCGCTCGTGGTGTCCACCCGGTTTTCGGCGCGCGGCCACAGCGCGTCAGCTTTGGCGATCACACGCGCTCCCGTGTGCCGCCACTGGGCGTCCGACAGGCGCAGCTCGCGCACCGGCCTGGTCTCGCCGACGCGCCGGAGTATTTCCGCGGCTGACCGCGGCATCACGGGCAACAGGAGCACGGCCGCGACCCGCACCGCCTCGGCGACGTCGAAGAGCACCTGGGTCAACGCGTCGGCCCGCGCCGGGTCGCGCGCCAGCGCCCAGGGTTCGGTGCTTGCGATGTATTCGTTGGCGCCGTCGATGATGCGGAATGCGGCGGCCGCGCCTCCCTCGAGCGCGAAGCGGTCCATATGCTGCCGGTAATCGGCCAGGCTGTCGAGTGCGAGGCGTGCCAGGCGACCTGGTTCGCCCGCTGGTGCGACGCGCCCCCCGCGGTACTTTTCCGCCATCGCGGCGATCCGGCTCACCAGGTTGCCCAGGTTGTTCGCGAGGTCGACGTTGTAGCGATCCTCGAACCGTTCCCAGGTGAAGTCGCCGTCGTTGCCGAACGCAATCTCCTTGACCAGGTACAGCCGGAGCGGGTCGGGGCCGAACTTCTGCGCGGCATCGAGCGGCTCGACCGCGGTGCCGAGCGATTTGCTCATCTTCTCGCCCTTGAAGTTCACCCAGCCGTGGCCGAAAATCTGGCGCGGGACGGGGAGCCCCGCACTCATCAGCATGGCTGGCCAGATCACGGCGTGGAACCGGGTGATGTCCTTCCCGATGACGTGAAGATCGGCCGGCCACCACTGGTCCACCATCGCGGGGTTGGTCCCGAAGCCGACGGCGGAGAGATAGTTGATGAGGGCGTCCACCCAGACGTAAATCACGCTGGACGGATCATCCGGCATCGGGATGCCCCACGACTGCCCTGCGCGGCTGACCGAGATGTCTTCGAGCCCGCCTTCGATGAGCTTGAGGATCTCGTTGCGCCGGACGTCTGGCACCAGGAACCCGGACTGCGCGGCGAAGTGCGCCAGCAGCCGATCGCGGTACGCCGACAGCCGGAAGAAATAGTTCTTCTCGCGAATCCAGTCCGGCTTCGTGCGGTGAATCGGGCACGTGCCGTCCACGAGGTCCTTCTCCTGTTTGAAGGCCTCGCACGACACGCAATACCACCCCTCGTAATGCCCCTCGAAAATGTCTCCCGCGGCTGTCATCCGGCGCACCAGTTCCTGCACACCGGCTTTGTGCCGGGGTTCGGTCGTCCGGATGAAGTCGTCGAAGGAGATATCGAGGCGCTTCCAGACGTCCAGGAATTCCTGCGCCATCCTGTCGCAGTACGCGAGCGGATCCTCGCCGAGCTCGCGCGCCTTCCGGAAGACGTTCTGCGAGTGTTCGTCGTTGCCCATGACGAAATGCGTGTCCACGCCGCAGAGGCGCTGATACCGCGCAATGACGTCGGCGGCGATCTTCTCGTACGCCGTGCCCAGATGCGGCCGGCTGTTGACGTAGTCGATCGCGGTTGTGATGTAGAACCGGCTCATAAATCAGTTATCAGGTCTCGGGGTCCCGCTTCCGGCTGCGCGCTTGCCGCTTCCGGCTACCCGCTTCCGGCTACCCGCTTCCCGCTCGCCATCAAGCCCGCAGCGGGGGTGCCGAATCGAGCCAGGCCTTGATGGCGATCGCCTGCACGTCCTTGATGGCCATGCCGGATGCCGCTGCGATGCGGGCGCAATCCTCGAACTCCGCGGCCGCATTCATCACGCGCCCGTCCCGGCTCGCCACCTTGAACCGGATCAGTCCCAGGGGCGTCTGCACCGGCCGAATTTCCCGGTCGAGCCGGTCGCGCAGCATCTCCTGGTACCGCACCCCGATCGTTGTCGTGTGGGTGAAGAGCACGGCGGCAAGCGCCTCCCGTTTCTCCGGAGGCGCAAGGACCGTCACCAGTGTACCCGGCCGGTTCTTCTTCATCTGAACCGCGGCGAAGAAGACGTCGAGCGCGCCGGTCTCGGACAGCCGGTCCATCAACGGCCCGAACAGCTGCGGATTCATGTCGTCGATCTCGCATTCGAGCGACACGATCCGCTCGGTGCCCGCGCCCGGCGCTCCCTCGCCCACCAGAAGCCGCAGCACGTTCGGCACCCCCTTGAAATCTCGTGTGCCGGCGCCGTAGCCGATCCCCGAGACACGCATCTCGGGGAGAGGGCCGAACGCCGACGCGTAGCCGGTTACGATCAGCGCCCCGGTCGGCGTCACGAGCTCCGCCGCGACCGTCCCAGAATAGATCGGCACGCCCTGGAGCAGCCGGACGGTGGCCGGGGCGGGAACCGGAAAGGTACCGTGCGCGCACTGCACGACACCGCTCCCGACGTTCAGCGCCGAGGAGAGAATCGTGCTCGCCCCGAGCTGCTCGAGCCCGTGCACCGCACCCACGATGTCGATGATCGAATCGAGCGCGCCGACCTCGTGCAGGTGCACCTGTTCCACCGGCGTCGCATGGATCGCCGCCTCGGCCTCCGCCAGCCGCTCGAAGAGGTGCACGGCGCGAGCCTTTCCTTCGGCCGACAAGGCCGACCGGCCGATGTACTCGGCAATCTCCTTGAGACTGTGATGCTCGTGCGAGTGTGCGTGCACATGCGTCCGGACAGCGGGAGTCGCACTCGGGTTGCGCTCGTCGGCATCCGAATGCACCGGCCCGTGCGAATGCGCGCGCGCGGCAGGCTCGTGTGGATGCGAGTGATCGTGCGAATGCGAGTGATCGTGCGAATGCGCGTGATCGTCCGGCTGCGCGTCGGCGTGCACATGGAACTTCGTCGCCGACACACCGGCCCTGAGCACGCGCGCCGCCGAGACGCCGCCGTACTCGATCGCCAGGCTGCCGAGCGCCGCCTTCAGGCCCTCGAGCGGCATCCCGAGATCCAGCAGCGCGCCAATCACCATGTCGCCGGACGCGCCGGAAAAGCAATCGAAGTACAGCGTCTTGCCCACGCTAGAACGTACCTTCTTCCTTGAAGCTGAAATACCGTACGTCCGCGAGGATCACGTGGTCGATCACGTCGATCCCCATGAGGACCCCCGCCGCCAGCCGCCTCGTCAGCTCCACGTCATCCGCACTCGGCTTTGGATCGCCCGACGGGTGATTGTGGAACAGGACCAGCGCGGCAGCGCCCGCGGCCGTCGCGGCGCCGAACACCTCGCGCGGGTGGACGATGCTCGCGTCGAGCGTGCCGATCGACAACACGATCGTGCGCAGCACGCGGTGCTTGGTATCGAGCAGCACCACGCCGAACTGCTCGACACCCCGGTTGCCGTACTGCGGCAGCAGGAACTCCGCCGCGGCGCGCGGGCTCGCGAGCTGGACGCGCTCCGCGGCCGCGCGCGTGAGCGTCCGTCGCCCGAGCTCCACCGCCGCCAGGATCTGCGCGCCGCGTGCCGCGCCGATGCCGGCAATCGCGCGCAGCTCGTCGAACCGCGCCCGCACCAGGCCGTGCACACCACCGCATTCGCCGAGGACTGCATTGGCGAGGTCGAGCGCACTGGCGCGTGCGCGACCGTGTCCGAGAACGATGGCCAGCAGCTCGTTGTCGCCGAGGCCGCCGGCGCCGAGACGCAGCAGCTTTTCGCGCGGCCGATCGTGCGGGGCAACGCTCTTCATCGTACACCATACCCTGCTATACTTCCGGGCGATGCGTCGTCTCGCGGCCCTGCTCCTGCTGATGCTGCTCACCGCCGGGTGCTCAGAACCTCCGAACAAAGAAATCAATCGCGCTCAAGGCGCCATCGACGCTGCGCACGCGGCGGGAGCGGACCAGTACGCCGCCGACGCCTACAACGCGGCGACTTCGGCGCTGCAGCAGGCGCACGAAGCCGTCGATCAGCGCGATTACCGGCTTGCGCTGTCGCGCGCCATCGATGCGTACGAGCGCGCGCAGGACGCGGCAAAGCTCGCGGCGGACGGCAAGGCGAAAGCGCGCAGCGATGCCGAGATGATCGTCAGCACGACCAACGCCGCGGCGCTTGCCCTCGACGCGAAACTGAAGGCGGCCGAAGCGGCGCGCGTGCCTCCGCGTGACCTCGCGGCGCCGCGGCGCACCGCCAGGGATGCCGCGGCGAGCCTGCAAAAAGCGCGCGCAGACCTGAAGATGGGGGCTTATCTCGACGCCATTGCAAGCGTCAAAGGGCTGGAGCCGCAGATTCGGAAGCAGATCCAGCTGATCGACGCGCTCCCGCCCCCTCGAGCGGCGCGCCGGAACGCCAGAGTCCGCTGAACCGCGTCGCAGCAACGGACGCGTCCGCCGTTCCCTCCCTGCGCAGATTCTGACTCCGCAACCTCGCGAGCATCGGCCCGCGCGGTTCGGTTGTGTACGGAGATTTGAACGCGCCCGGGTGTGACGACGGGTTAGAGGATCCAGCTCGCTTCGGCGATGATCTCCGCCCAGCCGGTGAGGAAGAGTCCGTCGTCCGTCCACTCGACACGCTGGCTGCCGCCCGGCGACAGGATCTGAACGTCGCGCGCAGCGCCGCCATACTGGATGGCCGCCACGGCTGCGGCGCACGCCCCCGTGCCGGACGCCTCGGTCGGGCCCACGCCCCGCTCCCAGATCAGCACGCGGACGCGGTCAGGCGCTTCGACCGTGGCGAGCTCGACGTTGGTGCCGGCGGGAAAGTGGGGATGAATCGCCAGCGCGGCGGCGAGCGTGTGCAGCCGCTCGCGGCTCACTTCGCCGAGGACGACGCACTGCGGATTACCGACGCGGAGGGTCACCACCTCCACCCCGGCGCCGTGAACGTCGATCGTGACCCGCGCCACCTGCTCCGGCGCTCCCATTGCGGCGCGGAAGGTGTACCGGCGCCCTTCGGATCGGAGAAGCTGAAGGCGCTTCGTGCCCGCTTCCGTGTCGATATCGATGGGTCCGGAGTGTGATGCCGGTGCGTCCCCGCGCGACGCGAGCCACGCGCCCAGGCACCGCACACCGTTGCCCGAGACCTCCGAATGACTGCCGTCGGCATTGAGGAGGTGCATCGACGCCCCGCGGGAGGTCTCCTCGTACGCGATCAGCCCGTCCGCGCCGATGCCGCGATGTCGTTCGCAGAGCGCGACTGCAAGGGCCGGGCGATCCGGGACCGTCCGCGCGTCCTGCTCCCGCACGAGCAGGAAGTCGTTGCCGAACGCGTGAGCCTTGACGACATTCAGACGACGTCCGGTCATTTGCGGCAGAAGGCCAGCAGGTGCCAGCCGAACCGGCGGACGAGCCCGCGCGGCAGGGCGTTGAACGTGCCGACGAACACAGTGTTGAACACCGTTCCCTTCCAGCCGCCGTGCAGGCGGGACTTGACCGGGAACCGCTCCTCCACGATACGGACCTCGCGGAATCCGCGCAGCAGCGCGCGAAATTCGGCCGCGCTGTATTTCAACAGCACCGGCGCGTCCTCGTGTTCGAGCGGGACCTTCATCAATTTCGACAGGGCGTTCAGCCACGAGATCCGGTTGTAGACCTGGAAGACCGCTTCGCCGCCCGGTTTCAGCACGCGACGGCACTCGTCCACGAGCGCCTGGGGGCGGCTCGTGTACTGAACGACGCCGTGCGCGTATACGAGATCGAACGAGTCATCTGCGAAGGGCAGCTCCTCGCCGTCGGCCTCCCGCAGGTCTGCCTGCAGCCCCTGCTGCGCGAAATTCTGCCGCGCGAGGGCAATCGCGGCCGAGGAGAGATCGACGCCGGACACGAGGGCGCCGCCCCTGGCGAAGCGCGCCAGGTCGGTCCCGGCTCCGCACCCCACCTCCAGCACCTTGCGCCCCCGGTATCCGTCGAAGTCGACGAGCCGCAGGAGGTGATGCAGCTTCTCGAAGTGGTACTGATCCAGATCCGCGAAGAAGCCCCGTGAGCCCACGGGATGCGTCGTGATGTCGAGATCGTGAATGTGCCGGTTCCAGTACTCGCGGACTGCGGCAGTGGTGGGAGCGACCGAAGGTGACACGCCGCTCTACTATAAGATAAAAGCGCGTTGATGCGCTCCCGCGATCTGTCACGGCTCGAGTTGAACGAGTTCGACCTCCTGGTGGTGGGCGGCGGTATCTACGGCCTCGCGTCGGCGTACGACGCCGCAAGCCGGGGCCTTCGCGTGGCGCTCGTCGAAGCGGGCGATTTCGGAAGCGCCGCGTCCTTCAATCACCAGAAGACCGTACACGGCGGGCTCCGGTCACTCGGGACGGGGCATCTGCAGCGCGCCCGGCAAAGCATTCACGAGCGCCGCGCCCTCGGCCGCATCGCGCCCTGGCTGCTCCGCCCCCTGCCCTTTCTCCTCGGCACCTACCGCTCCGTGACGAAGAACCGTCTCGCGCTGCGCCTGGCGTTTCGCCTCGATGCATGGCTCGGCCGACATCGCAACGACGGCGTGGAGCCGGAGCTCCACCTTCCCGCTCCACGGCTCGTGTCGAAAGCCGCCACGTTGAAGTTGTTCGCCGGGATCAGGTCACACGGGCTGACCGGAGGGGCGCAATGGTACGACTACCAGATGGTGGAGAGTGATCGGCTGACGATCGCGTTCGCCGCCGCCGCGGACCGCGCGGGCGCGGAGCTCGCGAATTATGCGGTTGCAACCGAGGCCACGGTCGAAGCCGGGCGGGTCACCGGCATGCGCGTCCGCGACGCGATCGGCGGCACGACAATCCCGGTCCGTGCGCGCGTCACGCTGAATGCGGCGGGGTCGCGCGCGGGCGAGATCATGGCGATGTTCGGGGTCTCCCATCCGTACCCGCTGGTCAAGGCGATGAACCTCGTGACCTCGAGGCCGGCGAGCGACATGGCGCTCGCCGCGCCGGGCGCCGGCGGACGCATGCTGACGCTCGTCCCGTGGCGAGGTATGGCGATCGTCGGCGTGGGTCAGTCGACAGCTTTCGTCCAGCCGGGCGACACGCACGTGTCCGCCGCCGAAGTGAGTGCGCTCGTCAACGATGCCAACTACGCTTTTCCGGCGCTGCATCTCACGCGTTCGGACGTGACGCTCGTCCATCGCGGAGTCGTCCCCGGTGTCGTCGGCCGGAACAGCGTGCCCGACCTGAAGCCCGCACACGAGATTCTCGATCACCGCAGCGACGGCGTCGAAGGCGCGGTGACGGTGATCGGGGTCAAGTACACGACGGCCCGGGGCGTCGCGGAAGCCGTCACGGGTGTCGTCGCGCGCCGCCTCGGGAAGACCGTCCCGCGGTCGCGCACGGCGACGACCACGCTGCCGGGCGCAGGGATCGCGGACCACGAGGCCCTGGCAATCGAAGCCGCTCGCGACGCCGGCACGGAACTCTCGCCTGCCTCCATCCGGCACCTGATTGCGCTCTACGCGGAAGCCACCCCCGAGATCGTTCGGCTGATGAAGAACCGGCCCGACCTCGCGTCACCCCTTGCCCCCGGCGTACCCACACTCGGCGCCGAAGTACTGCACGTCATTCGCTCCGAAATGGCGCTCCGCCTCGCGGACATCGTCGTCCGCCGCACCGCGCTCGGCTCCGCAAAGAAGCCGCCGCAGGGTGCTCTCGACACCTGCGCACGCATCGCCGCGGCGGAGCTGAATTGGGATTCCGCCCGGCTCGCCGAGGAAATCGCGGCCGTGGAGCGAGTGTATGAGATTGGGGATTAGGGATTAGGGATCAGGGATCCGGGATCCGGGATCCGGGATCAGGGGTTGGGGACGGTGAAGCCTTTGAAAACCCAGGTGAGCCCGGCGGTGAGCCCCAGGCCGGGATCCGCGGACGTGAGGCCGACGATGATCCCGGCGTCCACACGGACGGTGCCGCGGGTGAAGCGGCCGCCGACGCGCATGGCACCGCGGCTGCCGGTACCGGCCGGCGGCTCTCCCCCTCTCGTATTCACCCGGCCGTTCACTTCGGCGACGACCTCGAGCCCCTGCCTGACCGCCCTCGCGATCGACGCGCCGTACGTCAGCACATCATTCTGGCGATTGCCATTCGTCGGATCCCCGAGGATGCCGAGCCCGGCATCGCCGACGAAGCGGATCGAGCGCACGGTCTTCCCGAACAGCGTCGAGACGAAGAAGTCCGTCGTGTCGAGACCAAGGCCGCTCTCGTTGCTCGCGTCGGGGAGCCGCGTCGCGAACCGCACTGCGACAGCGGGACGCGCCGGCGTTTCGGCGAGGACGCGGATCTTGGTCGCGACCACGATGTCCTCGACGTCGTGAGTCCGATCGCCGGCGAAATTCAGGAGCGATGACAGCGGAGCGGGTCTCCGCGACGTGACGTTCAGCCGGTTGTAGAGCCCGCCATCGATCTGCAGCTCCGCAATCGAACTGATCCCGAAGCTCAGACCGATGGTCGGGAGCCGGAGCAGATTCCCTTCCAGCCCCGACGCCGGATAGAACACACCCCGCTGCTCGTCGATGCCGGCTTCGACGAGTACGAGCCCCGCACCGATCGTCTCGGGATCTTCGGTGACGAGGGGTCGCTGCTGTGCGGCCGCACTCGTGGCGTGCGCCATCATCACGCAGGCGACCATGGCCGCTGCCCACACTGTTCGCATCAAAAGCCTCATGGAGCCGGACACCCGCTAGAGCCCGCGGAGCGGCAGCGGGACCGCGCCGCCCGCGAGCGCCGTCTCGCGGATCTCGGGGAGCGGATTGAGGCGCGTGTCGAGCAGATGCCGCGTGCCGACATTGCCGATCGCGCGAATCATCGAGTTCTTCACGTCCGGATGGTCGACTTCGAGCTGGGCAATCAGACGTTTCACCCGCTGGCGCTGCAGGCTCAGATCGCCGCAGACAGGGCAGCAGCAGCTGACGATCGGGAACCCCTCGTCCTTCGCGTAGGTCCGAGCTTCCGATTCCGTGACGAACACAAGCGGACGAATGACGACGTGCTCCCGGTTGTCTGAGACGAGGCGCGCGGGCATCGCCTTGAGTGCGCCCGAGAAGAACAGGTTCAGCAGCAGGGTCTCGACGAAATCATCCAGGTGGTGCCCGAGCGCAATCTTCGTCGCGCCCACCTGCGTGGCGATCCGGTACAGCACGCCCCGCCGCAGCCGGGCACAGAGCGAACACGGCGTCGCATCTGCCTCGAGCAGGTCGTCGATCACGCCGCCGATGCCCGTGTGCTGGATGTGGTACTCCCATCCGCGCTGCTCGCACGTGCTGGCGATGAGATCGTGACGATACCCTTCGTAGCCCGAATCCACCGTGACCGCGATGAGCGAGAACGAAATGGGCGCCCGCTTACGAAGGACATCGAGGACGTTCATCAGCGCCCAGCTGTCTTTGCCGCCCGAGAGCCCCACCATGATGCGGTCCCCATCCTGGATGAGGCCATGTTCGGTGATCGCCCTGGTGACTTTCCTCGCGAGGCGTGCTTCGAGCGGTGATTTATAGGACATGCGCGTTCCAGCAATTCTACGTCGTGAGCGTCTTCACGGTTTCAGCCCAGTTCAGCCGGGCGCCGGCCACCGCCGCGGCCGTGCCCATGCGCTCGGCCGTTCCTTCGGACAT
Organism: Acidobacteriota bacterium; assembly: GCA_039648985.1. GTDB lineage: Bacteria > Acidobacteriota > Vicinamibacteria > Vicinamibacterales > 2-12-FULL-66-21 > JALZOC01. Next base: position 12,255 of record JBBWZJ010000323.1, read on the forward strand.
GACGCGTTGCAGCGCCGCGGCGAGTCCGCTCGGCGAAGGTTCGCACACGAGTCCGGTAATCCCGTCCTCCACCAGTTCGGCAGGCCCGCCGCTGTCGCGGCAGGTGACCACTGCCTTCCGGGCGGAGAAGGCCTCGGCGGTCATGAACCCGTAGTCCTCTTCGAGCGGGGGAAAGCAGACGGCCCTGCACCGCGCCAGATGATCGAGCAGCTGTTCGTCGGAAAGCCGTCCCGCGAGCGTGACCCGATCGCCGAGCCCGAGCTGCGCGACCAGGCGCTCGAGTCGCTCACGCTCGCTGCCTTCGCCCGCCACCACGGCGCGGATTCCGGACGCTTCGGGTCTGGCCAGCGCCTCGAGGAACAGGTCCGCGCGCTTCAACGGCGTCAATCGCGACACCATCAGGACGTAGTCGCCCCACGCATCGAATCGGTACGCCCTCTGGGGAGGCGGCGGATACAAGACGGTCGAGCGCAGTTCGGGCCACATCGCAAGGCGCTGCTGCACGGTCCGCGACTGCACGAACAGCTTCCGCACGTTCCTCGTGAGCAGGTAGCGATCCGCCGCGTGGATGAGCGTGCGCCTGACGTTCTCCTTCGCCCGTCCAGCGCGCCCGAGCCCCCGGGTGAAGCGGGGCCACAGGTCGTAGTACTCCCGCATCGTGTGGTTCAGCCAGCAGACATGATTCGGGTGGCGGACGGCGTAACTCGGGTACCGCAGGCTGATCACCTGATCGATTGGGTGGCCGTCGGCTGATCCGACGTCCGTCAGCCAGGTGGCAAGATACGCGGAGGCCTGCCTGCCAAATCGATTCTGCGGCGTCACGATCACATCCGCCGAGTGCCCGACATCCCTGAGCGCCTGCACGAGTGACCGCGCGATGACCATGTGCCCGCCTTCGACCATCGGCGGGCTCGATGTGACGACGGCGATCCGCATCAGGGCCGCGCCTCGAGCACGGGCCTGACCCGGACACCGAGGTAGCGGCTGTCGGAGGAACTCGGGTCGAAGAAGATCGGCGTGAATCCGCCGCTGGTCGATATCGAAGCCGTCCAGGCGAGCGCCTGGACTTCCTTTTCGTAGGCCAGCCCCGGCGGCATCGCGAACACCACGTCCTTCGACTCCTGCGCCGCCAGGTGCACGTCCTCGCGGCGGCCGCCGATCCTGACCCGTGCGTCGACTGCGCGTGGCCCCGCCGTCAGGGTAAACGTGGCGCGACGAATGGGCCGGTCTGTCTTGATGATGAACTCGGCGCGAGCGCCGCCGCGGGTCCAGAAGCTCTTGTCCGCTTCGCGCCCGTACGCATTGTCATCGAGGAAATAGACCAGAAACCCCGGGTCACCCGCCCCCGTATCGCCGAACCAGAGCCGGGCCCGTTCCGGCTCCGTGTTGACGGGAAGATCATTCACGAGCGTCAACTCCACCGGCAGGAGCCGAAGCAGACCGCTCTTCGCGCTGTCCGCGGGGTGGAACGACGCGACGAACGGGTTGAGCACCAGCGGCGCTACGAAAAGACTGCCGACCGCCCACACGGCGAATCCCGCCCCAAGTGATTCAATCGGCGGCAGCACGAACAGCATCACTCCATAGCCGCTGAAGAAATATCGGTTGCCAACACCCCCGCCGCTCCAGGTGTAAGGGGTGGCGACGATGAAGATGAGGCCCTGGAGCAGCCCGGCCGCCAGCACGAGCCATTGCCAGCCGGGACGCCGGCCGCGTGCCGCCAGGAATGCGCCCATCGCGAACACGGCCGGGAAGAAATAGCCGAGCAGCCCGGTGTGGCGCCCGACGAAGAAATACTCGATGTTGTGCGCCAGGTTCGACGTGAACGTCCGCGGATTGAAGATGATGTGCGTGAGCACGTCTTCCCGGGACTTGCGCAGTCCGAGATCGTGCTTCGGCACCTCGTTCTGAAATGGGAACTCGACGTAGTAGGTGTCGCGATCGCCACCCTGATAATTCCATTCGCCTGTAATGCCTGCATTCGCGGCAAACAGGCCCCCCGCAATCAGAAGGAACACCAGAACGGTCGCGGCAACGCTCGTGACGCCGCCGCGGCCCGCCGCCGGCGGCCGGCGAGACACCTTCCACAGCTGCCAGAGCACGAGCGGCACGAACAGCGCCGCGTTCGTGATCTTCGAGAACGTGGCGATTCCCAGAAGGGCGCCGGCCATTGCATCGCTGCGGGCCGAGAACAGCCAGCGCGTGCCGCGCGGTGAAGGCCCGGGCTGTGCAACTTCCTTGTACAGCCAGCAGAAGTACGCAAGGAACACGATCGCGAAGTTGAACACCTCCGGCATCAGCCATACGAAGTAGACAGGGACCACGGATGCCATCACGAACCCTGAAGCGAGCAGGGCGGATGCCGCACCACCGGCGCGCGCGTGCAGGAAGAGGTATCCGCACAGCACGACCAGGGCCAGGAGCAGGGCATGCAAAACCAGGAAGCCGTTCGTGCCAAAGATCTTCACGAGCGGCGCCGCGACAAGCGGATAAATGAACGACTTCCCGAAATACAGGCGGCGTGGGTCAGGGTCTGGCGCTCCCGTCAGCGTGCGCCCTTTCTTCAGGAACACGCCTGACGGCCCGGCGGGAAATTCACGCCACACGCGCTCGAGGTCAGCACGCCTATAGGCGAGGTCACCATCCTCCGTGAGGCTGTAGGCCATCATGTAGTACGTGGCCTCGTCGCTCTTGAAACCGGATGCGGCGTGGGGAAAATCGACGGTCAGCGCAAGCGCGCCGTATACGGAGAGGACCAGGGCTGCGGCAATCAGCCCGGGGCGCCAGGTCACGTACGCAGTCCTCCGGAGAGGAAGGTCAGA
>JBBWZJ010000335.1:0-8611 GCA_039648985.1 Acidobacteriota bacterium
CTCGACGGGCGGGAGCGGTTTTGCGAGTCGCGCCGACGCGCTGCCAGAGCGAGCGCTATCCGGCCGCCCCAGCACTTCGTCAATGCGGCTGATGAGCGAGCTCGCCGGATAATTGTGCCGGAGTTGATTCAGCATCCGCTCCGCGGTGCGCCGATCCGCCGGCTGCCCGAACCGCTCGAACGCGAGCAGCGCGATGTTTCCGCCTTGCCAGAGGGCGTTGTCACTGTAGCCGCTGCCCGGAAACTTCCTGGCGATCGCATCGTACGTGTCGGCGAGCCCGCGGAGCTGCTGGAGAGAGGCGCGCTCTTCCCCTTCGCGGAGCACACGTTCACGTTCGAGCGCGCGCGCGTACAGCGTTCGCGCCGCCGTGCCCGACTTTGCCGCTGACGGCACCGCTCCGAACACGGTGGCGACGAGCAGCAGGACCACACCCAGCCTGAGCTTCATGCCTACCTCAGTTGCGCGTCCACTTCGTCGAAGTAGTCGGCCTTGACGAGCACTTCGCGCGATTTGCCGCCGGCGGCACCCGACACGCCGGACACGAGCCCTTCCGCTTCCATCATGTCGACCAGACGCGCCGCGCGGCTGAAGCCGATCCGCAGCCGCCGCTGGAGATACGAGATGGACGCCTGCCCGCTCGACACCACGATGCGCGCTGCCTCGTCGTACAGGTCGTCCTTCTCGAACTCCAGATCACCGCCGGCCTTCTTTTCGTCGTCCGTGATCGAGTTGTCGTACGTCGGCTTGCCCTGCTTGCGCAGGAAGCTCGCGAGCCTGGCGCTCTCCTGCTCCGAGATGTACGGCCCGTGCAGCCTCAGGAACCGCGACGAGGCCGGCGGCAGGTAGAGCATGTCCCCCTTGCCGAGCAGCTGCTCGGCGCCGTTGCCATCCAGGATTGTCCGCGAGTCGATCTTCGACGACACGCGGAACGAGATCCGCGCTGGGAGATTCGCCTTGATCAACCCCGTGATCACGTCCACCGACGGCCGCTGCGTCGCGAGAATCAGGTGGATACCGACGGCACGCGCCATCTGCGCGAGCCGGCAGATGGACTCTTCGACCTCGTTGCCGGCAACCATCATGAGATCCGCGAGCTCGTCGATGAGCACGACGATGAAGGGGAGGGTCTTGACCTCGACGCCGTGGTCGTCGAGGACAGGCCCCTTCTTCTCCTCCTGGGCGAGCTTGAGGTTCCGGTTGTACTGCTCGATGTTCCTGACGCCCACCTTCGCGAGCGTCTTGTAGCGCTCTTCCATTTCGCGCACCGCCCAGCGGAGGGCGTTCGCGGCAAGCTTGGGGTCCACGACGACAGGCGTGAGCAGGTGCGGGATCTCTTCGTACATCCCGAGCTCGAGGCGCTTGGGGTCGATCATGATGAGCCGCACTTCGTCGGGCGTGGACCGGAACAGGATGCTCGAGAGCATCGCGTTCACGCTCACGGACTTGCCCGTGCCCGTCGATCCCGCGATGAGGAGATGCGGCATCGTCGCAAGATCGCCGACGAATGGTTCGCCGTGAATCGTCTTGCCGAGCGCGAGCGTGAGACGGGAAGCGGAGCGCTTGTATGCCTCGGACTCCAGCAGTTCCCGCATCGAGATCAGGTCCCGATTCTTGTTGGGAATCTGGATGCCGACCGTGGACTTGCCGGGTATGCGGTCGATCAGGACCGACTCGGCCTGCATCGCGAGACAGAGGTCGTCCGCGAGGCCGGTGATCTTGCTGTACTTCACGCCGGCGTCAGGCTTGAACTCGTAGGTGGTGACCACTGGTCCGGGGTGGATCTGCACAACCGTGCCTTCCACGTTGAACTCGCGGCACTTGTCCTCGAGAAAGCGCGCCCCCTCCATCAGCTCGCGCTCGTCGATTTTGCCTTCGGCCCGCGGCGCATCGAGCAGCGCCAGCGGAGGCGTGACATACGCGCCCTTCTTGCGCTCGGCCGGAGATCGCTCGGGATCGGTCAGCGGCAGCGACGCCTCGAGGGGCGGGGTCGCGCGGCGGATCGTCGCGGGTGGAGGCGTGGGGCGCGAGGACGCGGCCTTGAGCGCGGCCGCGGCGGCCTCGACCATCGCGGCCGTGCGCGAGCTCTTGCGAGCGGCAGCGTCGGCGTTCTGCTCTTCGGCGGCCGTCCGCGCGCTGACGGGCGGACGCATGACGGCCGGATCGGGTGTGTCGCGGCGCGCGGCGATCTTCGGTTTCGCATCCGGCCTTAGATCTGGCCTGACCTGCGCGGGCGCCTTATCGAGATGCTTCTTCAGCACTTCCTGCCGTTCCTGGTCGCGGCGCCGCTCCTCCTGGCGCGCGCGATATGCGCCGAGAACGGCCGCCCACCGGTCCCGCAGGAGCTGACCGAGCGCGGCGAACAGTCGCCCGAGCGAGAACTGAGTCGACAGGATGATTCCGAGGAAGAGCAGCGTCAGGATCAGGATGATCGATCCCGTGCGGTTCAGGTACGCCGCGAGTCCGGCCGCCACCCACTCGCCGACATAGCCGCCCGCGTGGAAGGTCTTGCCCGAGACGTCCAGCGATTCGAACGCCAGCGCGAGGAATGCCGACACGCAGGCGAACAGGAGGAGTGCGCCGATGAGCTTCGTGTAGATAGCGTCGAGTGAACGGCACCAGAACTGGTGCCACCCGATCACCATGAGCGCGAGCGGCACGAGGTACGCCGCATACCCGAGCAGCTGGTACGACAGCTCGGCGACGAACGCCCCGATGCGCCCGGCGAAATTAGCGGGCGGGAGGGGTCCACCCGTGTTGAAGAACCACACCGGGTCCGCCGCGCTGTAACTGGCCAGCGAGATGAACGACAGCAGTGCCGCCGCGAACAACGCCACGCCGACGAACTCGCTGACTCTGCGCGAAAGCGTTGATGCAGTCACGTCAGATCTCCATCACGACAGGGAGCACCAGCGGCCGGAGGCCGGACCGCTTACGGAAGAACCGCTGCAGATCCACGCGAATCTTCTCCTTGATGAGCCCCGGATCCGTCCGCTCCTCGACGCTGGCGCTCTCGAGCGTGGCGGCCAGCAGGGACGGGATCTCCTTGAGCAGCGCCTCGGTCCGGGCGTCGAGGACGAACCCGCGGGTAATCACGTCGGGCGTTTCCTCGAGCGTCCCGGACTGCCGCCCGATCGTGACCACCGGAACCACAAGGCCGTCGCCGGCCAGGTGTCGCCGGTCGCGCAGGACCTCGTCGCCGACTTCGCCGCTGCGCGTACCGTCGATCAGGATGCGCCCGGCGGGCACTTTCCCCGCCAGCCGGGCGCCCTCATCGTCGAAGCGGATGAGGTCGCCGTTCTCTGCGAGCAGCACTTTGGTGGCCCTCGACACGCGTGCGGCGACCCGTGCGTGGAGCGCCAGCTGCCGGTACTCTCCGTGTATCGGCACGAAGTGCTTCGGCCTGACCAGCGACAGCATGAGCTTCAGTTCCTCCCGGCTCCCGTGGCCGGAGACATGGACGTGCTTGTCGGCGTCCGACACCACTTCGGCGTGGCGTCGCGCAATGTTGTTCATGACCCGTCCGATCGCCTTCTCGTTGCCCGGTATCTCGCGAGCCGAGAACACGACGACGTCCTCCGGATCCAGCTTCACGTGCCGATGGTCGTCGATCGCGATGCGGGGCAGCGCCGCCTGCGGTTCCCCCTGCGAGCCGGTGCAGATACACACGACGTCCTGGCCCGGGAAGTTCCGCACATCGCTGTCGCGAATCTGCACGCCGGCAGGGATCCGAAGGTAGCCGAGCCGCTGCGCGATTTCCGAATTCTCGATGATGCCGCGTCCGACGAGCGCTACCCGTCGATCGAACTGCGCCGCGAGATCCACCAGGATCTGGATCCGATAGAGGCTCGACGCGAACATGGCGACGACGATCTTTCCCGTCGCGCTCGTGAAGATCTCCTCGAATCCGTCGATCACTTCGACTTCCGAGCCGGTGAATCCCTTCCGGTCCACGTTCGTGCTGTCGGCCAGCAGCGCGAGCACTCCGGCGGAACCCAGTTCCGCGAGGCGATGGAAGTCGACATGCTCGCCGTCGAGGGGCGTCTGGTCGATCTTGAAGTCGCCTGTGTGGATCACGACGCCGCGCGGCGTGTGAATCGCCAGCGCGACGCAGTCCGGGACGCTGTGCGTCACGCGCAGGAACTCGACCGAGAACGCGCCAACCTGCACGCGCTCGCGCGGCTTGACGCGCACGAGACGCCGGCGGCCCGCGGCATCGTGCTCGTCGAGCTTGTTCTCGACCATCGCAAGCGTCAGCGCGGTCCCGTACACCGGGCCGTCGAAATGCGGCAACACGTGGGGCACGGCGCCGATGTGATCCTCATGCCCGTGCGTCAGGACGAGTGCGGCGATCTTGTAGTGCTGAAGCTGTCGCAGGTCCGGGATGATCAGATCGACGCCGAGCAGCTCCGGCTCGGGAAACATGACCCCCGCGTCCACGAGGATTGCCGTTTCCCCGAAGGCGATGACCATCATGTTCATGCCGAACTCTCCCAGGCCGCCGAGCGGGATCACATCCAGCGGCGGGAGATCGGTCGTGGCCTGCAGATCGTCAGTCACCAGTAAAGGCACCACACATCGGGGTACGACACCCTGCGGAACCGCAACGCCGGTTGTTCCAGACAGGCCGCTCCACCAGTCGGAGGACACGACTCGCAAGGATAGCCACCCGGGCGGGCGGAGCCTGCGCGTAAGCGGCGGAGAGCCGCGTCATGTGTCCACCTGGCGCCGCTGGGACGGCCGACCAGGGACTGTGCAAAATTGCGCAGACTATAGCACAGCTCGCCCGGAATTCGCAGCAAAAAAGTCCGCAAGCCTCGCCAACTCTGTCAGTTGCAGCGTCTCCGGTCGGCGCGCCGGGTCGATGCCGGCGCTCGTCAGCGCCGCGCGAACGTCCCGCCCGCGCGTGACGGCGTACGCGCGCAGCGCGTTGACGAGGGTCTTGCGCCGCTTGGTGAACATGCTGCGAACCATGGCCTCGAATGCGCCCTCGTCCGGGATGCTCACCGACGGCGCGCGGAACCGCAGGTTGACGACGGAGGAATGGACCTGCGGAACCGGCCTGAATGCTCCGGGGGGCAGCGACAGGAGCGGTCGTACGTCCGCGTGCAGCTGCACGAAAATCGAGAGCACGCCGTACTCGCGGGTGCCCGGGGCCGCATGGAGGCGCGCCGCCACCTCGCGCTGCAGCATCAACGTCGCATCCACGATCGCCGTGCCGCGGCGGTACGCCGCGATGAGCGCAAACAGAATGGGGGAGGAGACGTTGTACGGCAGGTTTCCCGCTACGCGAAACGCCCGCCGGGGCCCGACCGCCGCGAGGTCGACATCCAGAAAGTCCGCCTGGAGGAGGGTCACGTTCGCCGGCACCTGCGGCCGCAGGAGCGAGACAAGCTCGGCGTCGAGCTCGACGGCGGTAACTCCGGCGACCCTCGGCGCCAGCCGCAGCGTCAACGCGCCGGGGCCCGGTCCGATCTCCACGAACCACTCGTCCGCTCGCGGGTCGATGGCGGCCACGAGCCTGTCGGCCCAGGCCGGCTGCAGGAAGTGCTGTCCGTACCGTTTCTTCGCCCGCATGGTGATCGAGGGTCAGACGTCGTCGAGCGAATCGCCGCGCCAGTACTTCTCCTCGATTTCTTCGATCTCGTCCTCGTTCATCCCGAAGTAGTGGCCGAACTCGTGGATCACCGTCTCGGCCACACAGTCGCGAATCTCCTCGTCGTCCTCGCAGGACTCTTCGATCGGGCGCTGGTAAATCGAGATTCGATCGGGCAGGACGTTGCCGTAGCTCCATCCGCGTTCGGGCAGCGGCGTCCCGTGATACAGGCCGAAAAGCGAGTCCGGAGGTTCGATCTCCATCTCGGCGAGGATCTGCGGCGACGGCTCGTCCTCGACGATCACGGCGACATTCTTCATCGCCGCGCGAAAGCGCCTGGGGATCTGATCGAGCGCGGCCTCGACGAGCTGGGTGAATCGCTCGCGCGTCACCGGCGCCGCCCGCTCGTCGCGCGCACCGCCTTCGGACGGAGCGCCCGGTAGTAGTTGCAGTCGTCGCGGACCGCGCACCTGTCGCAGAGCGGCTTCGGCTTGCAGATCCTGCGCCCGTGAAGAATCAGCGTATCGGACACCCGAGTCCATTCCGCGGCTGGCACCGCTGCCCCGAGCTGCTGCTCCACGACTTCCGGATCCTCCGATCGGGCGATCCCAATCCGGTTGGCTACGCGGAGTACATGGCGATCGACCGGCAGACCCGGCACGCCCAGCGCGTGTCCGAGGACGACGTTCGCCGTCTTCCGGCCGACTCCGGGGAGCTCGACGAGCGCGGCCATCGTGTTCGGGACGGCGCCGCCATGCCGCTCGACCAGGCTCGTTGCCATCCCGACGAGCGAGCGCGACTTCGCCCGGAAGAATCCTGTCGACTGGATTTGCGGCTCGAGCTCCGCCGTCGTCGCTTTCGCAAGGGCGCGTGCGTCCGGATAACGCTCGAAGAGCGCCGGCGTGACCTGGTTCACCCGCTCGTCGGTGCACTGCGCCGACAGAATCGTCGCGACGAGCAGCTGATACGGATCCGAGAAATGCAGCTCGGTGTCGGCGTTCGGGTGCTGAGTGGCGAGGCGGGCCATGATGCGCCGCGTATCCGGTGCGCTCTTTGCGGGCGCGGGGATCTTCTTGCGGGCGGCAGGAGCCTTCGGCATCACCCGATTCTAATCGCGCCCTGCCCGCGACGTTCAGTGGATAGGGCCCTTGTTGTCCCAGCTCGTGCCCGTGGACTCGGAATACACGCGCATGTGTTCCTGCAGGGCGGCGATCAGGTTGGGCACGACCTGCAGCGGCACCACTATTTTCGCTCGCACAGGTGCCCGGACGACATGATCGGCTTCCGCGGCGTGAATGTCCTTCTCCGAGAGTGGCAGGACTTCGCAGAACGCGAGGGTGAAATCGAAGGGGGTGTGGGAAATGGCGCAGAAATTCGCGTACGTCCTGGGAAGATCGGCCTTATCGTCGGGAACGATGGTGAAGTTGATTTGCTTTCTGTCAGACATGGCAGGTTCAGATTACCGCGTCGCGCGCCCCGCAGCTAATACCGCCGCATGACGCCGACGACGACGCCCTGCACCTGGACCTGGTCCGGGGCGGCCAGGATCGGCTGCATCGCGGGATTCGCGGGCTGCAGGCGGATGTGGCCGTGTTCGCGGTAGATCTTCTTCAGCGTCACATCGGCGCCGTTGAGGAGCGCAATCACCATCTCGCCGTTATCGGCCGTGCGCCGATCTTCGACGATCACGAAATCGCCGTCCCGGATCTGTTCGTCGATCATCGAGTCCCCCTTGACCCGCAGCACGTAGCTGTCGCGGGCGCCGACCAGGTCCTCTGGGACCGCAATCGTCTCGCTGCCCACCACGGCTTCAATCGGGACTCCAGCGGCGACATAGCCCAGCATCGGAAGCTCGACCGCCCGGCTGCCGAGCCTTGCTGGCACCACCTCGACCGACCGGCTTCGATTCCACGCGCGCTTGATGAACCCCTTCTCCTGCAGGTTCGTGAGGTGCTTGTGGACGGTCGCGAGCGACGAAAGGCTGAACCGGCGGCCAATCTCTTCCAGGCTGGGCGCGTAGCCGTGCTGCTGGATGAAATCGTTCAGGAAGTCGAGGATTTCCCGCTGGCGCTTGGTGAGTGGCAGCATGCGCGCACTATATCAAACAAAAAGCGAAAGTCAACAAAAGAGGCGGCAGGCGTTACCTTTGTCACGTGGCCGGGTCTAATAAAGGAGTGGCAATCTCGAGGGCACTTCTGCCGGCGGTCTGGATCCAGAGCGGACGGCCGGGCTGGAACGCGCCGGTGACATCCCGTCCCGTCGACGACGGTCCGACGGACAATCTCGCGGCCGCGGACGACGCCGCCGCGGTGCGCGCGTGTCTGGCGGGGGACAGCGCCGCTTTCGACGTCGTCGTCCGGCGGCATCAGCGGCACGTCTATCGGCTCTGCTATAGATTCGTCGGCAACCACGAGGATGCGAGCGACCTCGCGCAGGACGTGTTCATCCGCGCGTATCGCGCTCTGCGCGGGTTCAAAGGCGACTCAGCGTTCGCGACGTGGCTGTACCGCATCGCCGTGAACGTCTGCCTGAACCGGGTCAGCGCCAGGAAACCTGTGTTCGCGCCGATGGCGGCGGCCGACCGACCGGACCCGCGTGCCGAGCGCGCAGACGCGACGCTGCTTCGGACCGAGCGCGCCGCCGAGGTGCGCTCGGCCATCGCGCGGCTGCCCCCGAAACAGCGGGCGACGCTCATCCTGCGCGTCTATCACGACATGCCGCACGAGCAGATCGCCGGCGTGCTCGGCAGCTCTGTTGGCGCGGTGAAAGCGAATTTCTTTCACGCGCTCGGCAACCTCCGGAAGCTTTTGCGGGCGCGTTCATGAAGCATCTCTCGCGAGAACACCTCATCGAGCTCGTCGAGGATCCCGACGGCGCGAACCTTTCGCCCGAGAGGCGCCGGCATGTCGAGGCGTGTGACAGGTGCGGGCAGGAGGCAGCCACGCTCCGCGCGGCGCTGACGGAGATCCGCAGGGATCCGGGTGCCGAGCCGTCGCCGCTCTTCTGGGATCATTTTCC
>JBBWZJ010000347.1:0-34763 GCA_039648985.1 Acidobacteriota bacterium
GGGGTTCCGGGTTCAACCCCGAACCGCTCGGAGCGAACTCCGAACGGTGAACCGAGAACCCTGAACCCGGAACAAAGAGAACCCGGAACGCCGAACCGCCGAACCAAAGCGAAACCCGGAACCTCGAACCCGGAACCTCGAACCAAGACCAACCCGGAACCCCGAACCCCGAACCCGGAACCTCTCTCCTAGTTCAGCAGAAATTCCCGCATGAACTGAATCCACGTGTAGAACAGGAAGTCGTTGTTGGCGCGCGTGGTTGGCAGGAGGTGCCCTTCGTCGGTGTACACGGTCAGCCACACGGGGACGCCGTTGCGGCGGGCGGAGCCGGCCATGGCTTCGGCCTGGTCCACGGGCACCCGGCTGTCTTTCTGTCCGTGGGCGATGAGGAGCGGAATGCGGAGCTTCGCGGCCTGCGTGACGGGCGACAGGCGCGTCAGGAATTCCCGCACGTCGGGGATGCGTTCGTCGCCGTATTCAGCCCGGCGGTCTTCGACGCGGGCGGTGTCGGTGTTCTTGAAGTAGCTGATGAAGTCCGAGATGCCGGACCCGGCAAACGCGCAGCGGAGGCGGTCGCCGTACGCCTCCGCGACAGCGTAGGTCATGAACCCCCCGTAGCTCACCCCCGTCACCATCACGCGGCTCTTGTCGAGCGCCGGCTGCTGCGCAATCCAGTCGAGCAGCGCGCCGATATCCTTGATCGAGTCCTCGCGCTTCGGGCCGTCGTCCAGCTTCGAGAACGCCTTGCCGTAGCCGTAGCTGCCGCGGACGTTCGGGTAGAGAATGGCAACTCCGAGCTCATTGAGAAAGTACGCGCTGCGCCCCTGGTACCGTGGACGCTCGCGGGCGGCAGGACCCGCCGGACCTCCGTGGATGCTGAGCATCACCGGACGCGGCCCGGTGAACCGCGCGGGCGGACGGTAGAGCACGCCGGAAAGCGTCAGGCCGTCGAAGCTTTTCCACTGCATGATCTCGGGATCGGGGAGCGAGCCGGGATCGAAGGTCCCGACTTCACTCTCGGTCCAGCGATCGACGGCTCCGGTGCGTGCGGTGACGGAGTACACGTCGCCGAACACATGCGGCGACCAGAACGTGAACGCCACCTCGAGGCCGCCCGGCCGCCACTGGGGCACATCCACGAGCTGTCCCCTCGGCAGTTTCGGCGCGGCGCGCAACGCGAGCGTCTGCGCGTTCCGCAGCTCGACGCGGCTCCCGAGCATGCTGTCGTACACGAGCGCGAGCGTCCGTCCGTCGGGCGACAACGAAAAACTCTCGAATCCGTCGTCCTCCGGCGTCAGCAGCTTCCAGGATCCGGTCGCGAGCTCGCAGCGCCAGAGCCGCAGGAACTCGGAGCCCCTGTTGCTCAGCGCGTACACGAACCGGCCGTCGGGCGAGTATTGGGGAAACCTCCACGACGCGTACTCCTGGGGATCCGTCAGGGCGGTCTTCGCGCCTGTCGCGACGTCCACGCGCCAGAGGTGCTGCTCTCCCTGCGCGGGGGCGTACGACGCCAGGAGCTCGCGGTCGTCCGGGGACCAGCCGGCGATGCCCCATTGCCCTTCTGTCCGCATGACGAGCCTGGCCGAGCCCGGCTCGCGCGGATTCATGACGTACACGTCCCGATCCGCCCCGCTGCGTCCGGTCCCGCCCGTTGCGTCGTAGGCGATGAGGTTCGCGTGATGCGCCCACACCGGCGTGCCCACCCGTGACTTCCCGTCGGTGACGAGGGTCGTCTGGCGTGTCGCTGCGTCGTACCGGAACAGCTGCGTCGTTTCTGCGCCGCCCCCGGTATCCTTCGCGAACAGGAAATAGGCGCCGTCCGGGGAGTACCAGGCGGCACTGGACTGCGGGAGAGGGGGCGAGACGCCTTCCCGGAAGAACGTCAGCTGCCGTCGATCCATGCCCGGTCCGGCAACCGAATGAATCTGACCGACGTTGCCGAGAGCCGTCCAGATCAGGATCTCGCGGCGCGTCGGATGCCAGCCAAGAAGGAGTGCACGTCGCGACGAGCCATACGGAAGCAGTGCGTCGGGAAGCGAGGCGGGTATCGGAGGGAGGCCGTCAGCCCTGACGTTGGCGGGAACGGGCACGAAGGCTCCGGCAGCTGGCGCTGCCGCGCCCGACTGCGCCGCCCCCACCTGCCTCGCGTCCGCCCACCCGATTGCCGCGACGGCACACGCAAGCACCCCTGCGCGCACGGATTTGCGCATGACACCTCGAAGAAATCCAAAAGGGGGGAGCGAGGGCCCATTATAGTGCAAACCCTGCGGCGGCTCCGCTCGTCCAACAACACGCCGTACGCTGCGGCACACCGCCGTCCTGGAGACCCATGCGAATCGTCATAGCAGGAGGCACAGGCTTCCTCGGAAGCCCGCTCGCGGAGGTCTATGCCGAGGACGGGCACGACGTTCGGGTGTTGACCCGCTCGCTGCCGCCCGGCGAGGCGCGGCACGATTCGGGCACCGGCGTCCCAGGCATCACCCGGGTGGGCTGGAACCCCGACGGCCAGTCGGGCCCGTGGGCGACGGTCCTCGACGGAGCGGACGCGGTGTTCAACCTGGCGGGGGAAAACATCGGCGAGCGGCGATGGACGCCGCAACGCAAGGCCGCGCTGCGCGACAGCCGCATCCTCCCGACCCGCAGCCTGGTCGCGGGGATCAAGCGGGCGGGGGCGCCGCCACACGCGTTCATCAGCGGCAGCGCGGTGGGCTACTACGGCGCATCGGGCGACGAGCCGAAACTCGAGGACTCGGCCCCGGGCCAGGGTTTCCTGGCGGAGCTCTGCGAAGACTGGGAGGCTGAAGCACGTCGTGCCGCCACGGCGGCCACCCGCGTCGTCCTCGTGCGCACCGGCGTCGTGATCGAGCGGTCGGGAGGTGCGCTTCAGCAGATGATGCGCCCGTTCCGGCTGTTCGTCGGGGGCCCCATGGGGTCGGGCCGCCAGTACATCTCGTGGATTCATCGTCACGACTGGATCGAGATGATGCGGTGGGTTGCGCAGACGCCGGCGATTATCGGGCCGATCAATGCGACATCACCGGCGCCTGTGACGAATCGCGAGTTCGCGCGCGAGCTGGGCCGCGCCCTGCATCGCCCCGGCTTCGTGCCGGCACCGGCGTTCGCGTTGAAGCTGCTGCTCGGCGAAATGGCCGGTCCGCTGGTGCTCACGGGCCAGCGCGCGCTGCCCGGCCGGGCTCAGGCGCTCGGATATCACTTCCGCTATCCGGATCTCGGCCAGGCCTTGCGGGGGATTTTCGGCGAGTAGCGTCCGCGCCTCGCGGCGCGAGGGCGTCAGAGGAACGCCGGAACGGACGCGCGGAAGTTCGCGCCGAGCACGGATGCGGAGTCGGCGCCAAGCCACGAATCGATCACCCGCGCGTAGACGGCGCGGAAGTCGGTCTCGTATCGCACGTCGTTGCCGCTGTTCTCGAGGGTCGGATTGTCCGGCGTGGGACGAAGATTCGGGGCCGTTCCGAAGATGCCGCCCCGCACGCCCCCGCCGAGTGCCATCATCACGCTCGCCGCACCATGGTCGGTCCCCTGGCTCCCGTTCTCGGTGATGCGCCGCCCGAATTCGGAGAACTGCAGGACCAGCGTGTCGCCCAGCAGGCCGTGGTTCTGCAGATCGTTGTAGAACGCGAACAGGCCGTCATTGAGCGTCGTCATCAAACCGGTGTACGAGCCGTTTGCCTGGTTGGGATTCTGCGCCGCGTGCGTGTCGTAGCCACCGGTCTGAACCCAGAACACCTTCGTGCCCACCCCCTTCACGACAGCGCCCGCAATCGTGCGCAGTGCCTGGGCGAAGCCGTTGTTCGGGTAGCTCACTGTCGGTGCGTAGGCGCCGACCTGCGCGACCCGGTCGAGCGTGGCAAACGCGCCTTGCGCCGTCCCGTTCACGAAGGCGAGGTGGGGACGGTCGACAGGCAGGTGCGACGCGATGCGTGTCGCAGTCTCGCGGCCCAGGACCGCTTCAGGTCCCGCATTCGGGCTCAAAAACGCGTAGCCCTGGACGGACGGGATCGACGGGACGCCGACGGTGCGCGCCTGCAGCGTCCGCGGGATCACGCTGCTCGTCGCCCACGCCGTCAGGGGATCGACAGGCGATGGCAGCGTGTCCAGATAGCGCCCGAGCCAGCCGGTGCCCTGGGGCTGCCGCGGGTCGGCCGTCGACCAGATGTCGGTCCCTTCGAAGTGCGACCGGCTGGAGTTCTCATACCCGGTGCGCTGCACGAGCGCGAGCCGGCCGGCGTTGTAAATCGACCGGAGTCCGGTCAGCCGCGGATGCAGGCCCAGCGCATTGCCCGCTCGATCCGATCCGATCTGGAGGACCTGCGATGCCGGAATGCCGATCGTAGGACGACGTGCGTAGTATTGGGGGTCGTTGTAAGGAATGACGGTGCTGAGCGCGTCGTTGCCGCCGCTCAGATACAGGACGACAAGGTTGCGGCTCGACCGTCCCTGCGCCAGCGCCAGGTCCGAGAGGAACTCCGGCGCGGCGAAACTGACGGTGAACGCCGCGACGCCGCCCCGGACGAACTCGCGTCTGGTAATGGCCATGTGGGTCCTTATACGAGCTGGTAGTCGCCGGATCCGACGATCAGATGCGCGAGGCCCGCCGCTTTCGTCGCGAGCTGCGTGTCCGATCCCGTCCAGGCGCCACCGGCACGGGCATAGTCGAGAATCGCCTGGTAGGCGTCCCGCTCGAAGGGCGGGGCCGTCAGCCGATCCAGCATCAACGAGACGAGGGCGTCCGGCGACTGCCGGGCGGCCCGCGCGAGATCGCGCAGCGCGAACTTCTGGTTCGTCGCGAGCTGGGCGGCGAAGTTCATGCGGGTGAGCATCGCGCCGCTCGAGAACCACGAGGGCCCAAGATCCCATCCCGACACGTCCGGGGGTTCGAAGAGCTGCTGGCCCATGTTGGCCATCGGCGTGAGCGCGTCGTTCACCGAAAAGCCTGCCCAGCCCACTTCCTTGATCGAGCGGGCAACGAACTCCGCGGGCCACGAATAGCGCGAGTACCTGTTCGCCGTGTCGGTGAACTGCGGGGACACCAACAGGTGCTGGATCACGGGACGCATCTCGAAGCCGCTGGCGTAATAGATGCGTGAGAGTTCAGAGATCAGCGCGGCGTCCGGCTCACCGACTTCGCTGACGAAGAACGCGTAGAGCTTGCGTGCGAGCCGTGGACCCGTCGCAGGATGGCCCGCCACCGCGGTGATGAGGTCCACGCCGTCCTGTGCGCCGCCGTCCCCTGTTCTCGCCGGAATGGTCCTGTTGCCGTCGGGGTAGATGGCAAAGGTGAATTGCTTCGCCGTCGTATCGTGCTGGCCCGCGGCGTAGCTGAACGTGTAATACGCATTCGAGGGCCGCGCCAGGTTCCACCCCGTGAAGACGCGCGCGCCAGCATAAACGTCCTCTTCCGCGAAGGTCCCGACTCCCATCGTGAAGAGCTCCATCAGCTCGCGGGCAAAGTTCTCCTGCGGCCGGTTCCTCACGTTGGTCCGGCCGTCGAGCCAGACGAGCATCGCCGTGTCCTTGGCGACCGCGACGAGCAGGTCCCGGAAGTTGCCGAGCGCGTTCTCCCGCAGGAGCTCGATCTGTCCCTTCAGCCTGTTCGGATCTGCGGAAGGCTTCGCGGCCATGTAGCGCGTGCCCTCCTCGCTGCCGAACGCCCCGGCGATCTTCGTGTAAGCGGTCGCGAAGTGGTTGTGCCAGAACAGCGTCATCTTCTCCTGGAGAGGACGACGGGTATGACTCATGCGGAAGAGCCAGCGCTGCCGCGCATCATTGATCACTGTCTGGGGGAGGAAGGCGCCGCGCGCCGTCACCGCGACCGAGCCCGGCGTACCAATCAGGTCGTCCACGTTGTCCGGCACGGATTCGAAGTCGAGCAGGCGCCTGACCGTTCCCGCGTACCCGAGATCCGTATAGAGATCCACTTCCTCCTGGCTGGCGCCGAAGCCGGCCCGCCGCAGCAGGTGCTCGATCAGCTGCTCGCCGTTGCGGGGCCGTTCGCGCGAACCGGGGTCAGGCACGGGTCCGCGGGGCGGTGGTGACTGCATGCCAAGAGGGAACCACAAAACCGGGTTCAGCGCACCAGGAAAGCGCCTACAGAACGCGGCCGAATCCGAACAAATCGTCACCCTTGAGAGGCGCCCCCGTGAAGGCACGGAGCAGCAGCCGGGCCGCGAGCCACGCAAACCCGGCCCCATGGCGGCCGCCGCCCATCGCGAACAGGTGGCGTGGAAAATTTCTATGGAGGCCGGCGAACGGCAGGTGGTCGGCCGTGTCGTATTGCGCTGCGTCCCAGCACCATTCCGCGTCCACGAGCCCGGAGATCCCGGGATAGACCAGCGACAGCTCGTACATCAGCTGACCCGAGCGCTGCACGAGCGCCTTGTCGCGCGCGCGGGCCGGCAGCTCCGGGCCATCGGCTCCCGCCCACAGCGCCCGGTCGCCGCCGAGCCAGCGCAGCATGTGCGGCGACTGACCGTCCTGCCGGACGGCGACGGCGCGCAGGCCAACCGTCCGTCGCACGGCGCCGGGAAGCGGGCTGGTCACGACGGCATAGCGGACCATCGGCTTCAAATGACGCCGAAGCGCCCTCAGGTCCGGAAGCGGGTCGGCCGTGGCGACGAGCACCGCGTCGGCCAGCACGACGGCACTCTCCGTGACGACCTCCACGTGTTTCTTCGCGGTTCGAATGCGCCTCACTCTCGCGTGCTCGTGCACCACTGCTCCGCGTCGCACGGCGGCGTCCGCAAGGCCCAGGCACGCCCTGTAGGGATCGAGCGTCGCCCCGCGCGTCCTGATCGCGCCGCCACTCTCGACGGCGGTTTCCCGCAGCACCGCGGCCGGAGCGACCCACGTGTGAGGCAGCCCGGCAGCCCGCCGGGCCTGGTACTCGCGATGAAGGGACGAACCCGCCACCGCGCCGCGTTCCGCGACACTGAGCAGATCCTCAACATGCAGATCGCAGCGGACGTTCAGCCTTCGAAGCGTCGTCGCGAGCTCGAGAGAGGACCGCCGGAACGCCTGCCACATCGACCGCGCTGCCGTGAGCCCATGGGCGCCCACGGTCTCCCTGAAGCTCGCCTCGAAATCCTCACGCACCACACCCGGGCCCCGTCCGGACGCACCCTGGCCGATCGCTTCGGCCTCGAGGAGCACCACCTTGACACCGGCCTGCGCAAACGAGAGCGCGCACGCGCACCCCGTCAGGCCGCCCCCGACGATCGCGACAGTGGTCCGGCCCTGCCCGCGCGGCTTCGGGAAGGAGGGCCGCCGGCCTCTCGCCCCACGGGCCAGCCAGAAAGACGTGTACGACATGGACATTGGAGAAAACCGGCACCCCGGCGGCGCCTAGTCTATCGCGCGCGTCTCCCGCCGCGACAATCACCGCTGGGCATGGACCTTGCGCCTGATTTGCCACCGGCTGTAGCCGGAGCACATCGCATGAGGAGGCTTATGTCCCTTTCTGAACAGCTCGGCCGGCTCGCCGCGTTCGAGCCCGCCCCATATCCCGTTGTGAGCTTGTACCTGAACACGCAGCCCGGCCAGCACGGGCGCGATCAGCACCAGGCGTTCATCCGCAAGGAATTCAAGGCACGCAGCCAGACGTATCCGGCGGGATCGCCCGAGCGCGAGAGCCTCGACCAGGACCTCGAACGGATTTCCCAGTACCTCGCGACCGAACTGGAGCCCTCCGCCAACGGCGTGGCGATCTTCGCCTGCTCGGCGGGCGAGCTCTTCGAAGCCATCCAGACCGGCGGAGCGGTCGAGCAGCACTGGCTCCACATCGGCGATCAGCCGCACCTCTACCCGCTCGCGCGGCTGGAATCGCAATACCCCCGGTATGCGGCCGTGCTCGCCGACACTCACTCGGCGCGAATCATGGTCTTCGCCGCCGGTGACCTCGTGGCCGAGCGCGACGTCGTCGGGGTCAAGACGCGGAGCACGTCACAGGGCGGATGGTCGCAGGCGCGGTATCAGCGGCACATCAGCAACTTCCATCTGCACCACGCGAAGGAGGTCATCGACACTCTGGACCGCGTCGTCCAGAGCGAAGGGATCACCCAGATCCTCCTGTCAGGCGACGAAGCGATCATGCCGGTGCTTCGCGAGCAGCTGCCGAAGCATCTCGCTGACAAGGTCGTGGATCAGGTCCGGCTGCCCACGCACGCGCCTGTTTCCGACGTGATGAAGGCGTCGCTCGAGGCCATGGGCAAGCTGAACGAACGCACCGACCGGGAGAAGGTGGATGCTGCGATCGGGGCGTACCGCGCGGGCGGGCTTGGCGTCGTCGGACCCGAGGATACCCTGATGGCGCTTGCCGCGGGACAGGTCGAAGAGCTCCTGATTTCGGCGAGCCTCAGGGACCTCCAGGCGCCGCAGACCGCCAACGACACGCTGCTGGCCGAACCTGCCGTCGATACGGTCTCGGCCGGGGAAGCCGCCGACGCGGAGCCGCAGGTCGTCCGACTGGCGGACGAGCTCGTGACGAAAGCGACGCAGACGGCGGCGCTCGTCACCTTCATCGAGGACCCGTCGCTGCTCGCCGACTACGGGGGTGTCGCCGCGCTCCTGCGGTTCCGGATCTGAGTCCGCGTCCGTTGGAGTCACGCGGGCTGCACGCGTGGCTCCTCCGGCTCCCGCGGCTTCCCTGAACCTTCCGGACCACGCGATCCGCCTGAACCTTTTTTGGTGCTGCGATAGACGGCGACGGTCGACACCAGCGTCCCGATGATCGCAAGCGCAATCAGCGCGCCGACGATGATCGTGAAGGTCGTGGACTGCATCCAGGCCAGGATGCCGTGGCCGTAGTGTGCGGCGAGCGCGCCCTCGACGAGGAAGCGCACCATCCGCACGCCGGCGAGCGTCACGAGGAAGCTCCACGCGTTCGCGCGGAACGCGCCGCTCGCGAGCACGAACGCGGTGAACGGGAACGGGGGCGGAATGATTGCCAGGCCAGCGACGCTCACCGCCGCGCCCTCACTCACGCGCTGCTCGATTTTCCGGAGCCGGCCGGGCTTCACCAGACGCGACAGCCCGTGCTCGCCGACTTTCTGGCCGATCCAGAACGTCAGGGCCGCACCGGCGACCGAGCCCATCGTGGCCAGAACCGCATACAGCCAGAACCATTCCGGCTTTCTCGCGGCCATGATGATGACGACGAAGTCGATCCCCAGCGGCAGGAAGAACACCATGGACGAATCGAGCGCTCCCATGAACAGGACGCCGATGGGAGTGAGGAAGTAGCCAAGCAGAGAGTAGAAGAGCGCTCGCATGGGATAGTTCGGACCTCGACGGATCTTCCGTCAACCAGGGAAACGTGGGGAACGAGCGGCGAAAGGCGGGTAAGCTGCACGCAGGGAGTGATCATGAGAAGCTTCTGCCTCGTCGCCTACTCGGCTCTCGCCGCCATTGCCATTGCCGGAGGAGCTCCGGTGGCGGACACCGCCGAACAGGCGCCGGGTCAGTCGCCCGCGGCCGGCACTCCCTCGACCGCACGGGCACGCAACATGGACACGATGGCCGCAGAATACGTCAGGCTCGTGCTCGCCGTCGGGCAGCACGACCATGACTACGTCGATGCATACTACGGGCCTGCTTCGTGGAAAGCCGAGGCGGCGGCAACGAAGGAAGAGCTCGGCACGATTGCGGCCAAAGCGGCGGATCTGAGCCGCGCGATCGATCGTGAGGCGGAGCCGACGGACGAGATGGATCGTCTTCGGCTTCAGTACCTCAGGCGGCAGATGTCGTCCCTCAGTGCGCGCGTGCGGATGCTCGGCGGAGAACGTCTCTCGTTCGACGCGGAATCGAAGGCGCTTTACGACGCCGTCGCTCCCACACTGCCGGAATCGCACTTTCAACAGATTCTGGACCGTCTCGAGAAGCGCTTCCCCGGGGACGGACCGCTGGTCGAGCGCTACGATGCGTTCCGGCGCGAGTTCGTGATCCCGCCGTCGAGGCTGGACGCCGTGTTCCAGAAGGCAATCCAGGCGTGCGCCGATCGTACGCGGCAGCACATCCCACTGCCGGCGGACGAACAGTTCACTGTCGAGTACGTGACGAACAAGTCCTGGAGTGGCTACAACTGGTATCAGGGGGGATTTCGCAGCCTCATCCAGGTCAACACGGATCTGCCCATCTACGTGGACCGTGCCGTCGATCTCGCGTGCCACGAGGGCTACCCCGGCCACCACGTGTACAACGCGCTGCTCGAGAAGCACCTCGTGAAGGATCGCGGCTGGATGGAATTCACGGTGTATCCGCTGTTCTCGCCCCAGTCGCTCATCGCGGAGGGATCGGCAAACTTCGGGATCGAGGTGGCGTTCCCTGGCACGCAGCGCGTGGAATTCGAGCGGACGGTGCTGTTTCCAGCGGCGGGCCTCGACCCCAACCGCGCGGCGGAGTACTACGAGGTCCAGGGCCTCGTCGATCAACTCGCCTACGCAGGCAATGAAGCCGCACGCCGGTACCTGGACGGGCAGATTGACGCGCCGCACGCGGCGGCCTGGCTCGAACGATACGCGCTGATGCCGCACGACCGCGCCCTGCAGCGGGTGAAGTTCTTCGATCAGTATCGGAGCTACGTCATCAACTACAACCTCGGAAAGGACATGGTGCGCCGCTACATCGAGGCGCGCGGCGGCACCGCGGACCATCCGGCGCAACGCTGGGCCGAGTTCGAGAAGCTGATCTCCTCGCCCCGCCTCCCTTCCGGGCTGCAGTAGGCCCGCGGAATCGATGCCGGACGCCGCAAGAGCCTCCGCCCCGCTCTCGACCCGGACGCTCGCTGCCGCGGTCCTGCTGTGCCTCGCCGGATATGTTTTCGTTTATACGACCCCGAGGGCGGGCCCGCCGATCCGGTCCGACGGGTTCAGCTATTACGTCTACCTCCCGTCGTGGTTCATCTTTCACGATGCCTCGCTCGCAGCGACGGCCCGCGATTGCTGCGGCGGTGAGTTCCCGGCGTATACCGCGATCATCCGCTGGCCGCGCACGCGGCACTGGGTCAACGCACACCCGATTGGCGTGGCGGTGATGCAGGTCCCCTTCTTCGCGGCGGCCGATGCGCTCACGAGGTGGACCAATCTCTCGCGGGACGGCTTCACGCTGTATTACCAGCACGCGGTGGGGCTCTCGGGGCTCTTCTGGACGCTCGCCGGGCTCGTGGTTCTCCGGCGCCTGCTGCGGCGTCACTTCACGGACCGCGTGACAGCCGGCACCCTCGCGACGATTCTTCTTGGAACCAACCTCTATCACTACGCCACATTCGACAGCTCGTACAGCCACGCGTACTCGTTCTTCCTCTTCTCGCTCTTCCTGGATCTGACGGAGCGATGGCACGAGACGCGCGACCCGACCCGCGCGGCCTGCCTGGGCCTGGTGGCCGGTCTCATCATCCTGACGCGGCACACGAATGCCGTCTTCGCGCTGTGCCTTCCGCTCTTCGGCGTCGCGAGCGCGGCATCACTGCGCGCGCGGGCACGGCAACTTCGGCAGGACTGGCGCCTTCTCCTGTTGATGGCCGTGGTCGCGGCGATCGTCGTCGCACCCCAGCTCGTTATTTATTACCGCGCGACAGGGCGGCCGATTGTCAGCTCGTATGGATCGCTCGGTTTCGATTTCCGGCACCCGAGGCTGTACGGCGTGCTGTTCAGCGTGCAGAAAGGGCTGTTCTTCTGGTCGCCGATCCTGCTCCCCGCGAGCGCCGGGCTCGTCGGGTTGTGGTGGTCCCGCAATGGGGCCCGTGCCTTCGTGAGCGGCGGGATTCTGTTCCTCGTGCTGAACACTTATCTCATCGCAAGCTGGTGGGACTGGCAATTCGGCGGGAGCTTCGGGCACCGCGGCTTCACGGACAGTCTCCCGCTCTTCGCGCTCGGACTCGCCGCCTTCTACACGTGGTCCGCGCATCGGGTGGCGACAGCCGTGACGGCAACGTGTCTCGCGTCTGTCGCGATCGCTTTGTCCGTCTTCCAGATGTACCAGTACTGGAACGGCCTCCTTCCGTTCAGCGACACGACGTGGGAGCAGTACCGGGCGCTCTTTCTGAGGCTCGGGTGAGCGTCCTGTGGTTATGCGATCGATGCTGAAGTATCGACGCGGGGCGGCCGTGATTGTCGCGGTGCTCGCGACAGCGGCCGCACTGGCGTACCTCCGGGATCCACCGTGGCTCCTGACGATGTCGAGCGGCGTACGGCCGTGGGAGACAGCGGCGGACGGAACCCGCTTCCGCTGGGCGGGCGCCCACGCCTCGCTGTTCGTGCCATCGGATGCGCGAGTCGTTCACGTGCCATTACGAACGACCTTCGATCGTCCCGGCGAGTGGCCTGTTGCCGTGTCGGTCACGATCGACGATGTGGCGGTGGACCGGGTCGTGCTCTCGGATCCCCAGTGGCGCGAATGCGTCATTCGCCTGCCTCCGCCGGGAAGCAGGCGCGTGCGCAGGCTCGACTTCCGCGCAGACCGGACGCGAGATGACAATCGCGCCGTGCAGCTCGGCGAGATCACGCTGGATCAACGTCACTGATCGAGGCCGCGCCTGCCGCACTATCGCGCGGCGCTCAGGGCGCCGGCGCGATCGAGGCTGACGTCATGGGCGGCCGTGCCGACGCGGCGTCCGGCGCGTACGCCTGGAGCCCTGTACTGAATTCGACCGCGTAGTCCACGTTCGGCTCGACCCCCGTCATCCACCCGGGCATGACCGCAATCAGTTCGGCACAGCGTGAGCGGAGTCCCGGGAGCGCCGCTGGTTTCGCAAGCCTCACGCCGGAGCGCATGACACGTTGCAGCAACGGAGTGCCGCCCACCGGTGGCAGCTCGCCGATCAGCGAGACGATATCGCGGCTCGCTACTCCGTCTTCGATGATGCGCCACACCTGTTTTGCTCCGGGCTGCGTACGTTTGCCGGCACTTCGTTTGAGGACCTGTCGCACACCGTTGGGTCCGGCAATCTCCACCAGCTTGTAAACACCTCCAAGAGCCGGTGCATCGTCCGAGGTCGTCAAGGCGGTTCCGACAGCGTACGCGTCGATTGGGGCACCGGCGGCAACGAGGTCGCGCACCTTCCATTCGTCAAGGTCGCCGCTGACGATGATCCGCGTCGCTGAGAGCCCCGCGCCGTCGAGCGAGTGTCGTACGGACCGCGCGTGCAATTGGAGATCGCCGCTGTCGAGCCTGACGCCTGCGGGCTGCAGGCCGGCGGCGACGAGCGCGTCCACCGCGCCAGCCACGTCATACGTGTCGAGCAGCAGGACCGTGTCCGAGGGGAAGAGCGCCGCGAAATCTGTAAAGGCCTGCCGCTCGTTGTCGGCTGCGAGGATCCACGAGTGCGCCATCGTACCGGAGAGCGGAATGCCGAACCGCTTGCCGGCTTCGACGAACGATGTTGCCGCACACCCGGCGAGATACGCGGCGCGTGCGGCGTACAGCGCCGCCTCGATGCCGTGCGCCCGGCGCGCACCGAACTCCATGACAGGCCGCCCGCCGGCGGCCTGGACGAGGCGGACGGCTTTGCTCGCGATGGTCGTCTGGAAATTGACGATCGCAAGGACCGCCGTTTCGACGAGCTGGGCTTGTGCGAGCGGCGCGGTGATGCGGACGACGGGCTCGTGGGGCAGGAACGGCGTGCCTTCCTCCATCGCCCACACGTCGCCGGCGAACCGGAACGTTCGCAGGAACTCGAAGAACTCCGGCACAATGCCCGCGAACACGGGTTGCGCGGTCAGCCACTCCAGCTCCGCAGGCGTGAACTCCAGCTCGGCCAGGTACTCGAGGACCTGCTCGAGCCCGGCAAAAACGAGGCAATTGCGATTGTGCGGGAGGCGCCTCGTGAACAATTCGAATGTCGCAGGCAGCACATGGCGGCCGGTCTGGAAATACCCGGCCATCATCGTGAGTTGATAGAGGTCGGTCGCAAGAGTCGGCACGGGCATAGGGTTTGCGAAATCCTCATCCGGATGCAGTGCGCGTGCCCGCGACAGGAGTTGCCGTGAGGAGCTGGCTCGATGTGCTGGAGGCTCTCTACGCCGGGTCGTGGAGCCACGACCTCCAGCGCTTTCGGTCGCCGTACGCCTTCCGGGGACATTCTCGGCTCGACCACACGCTTGCCAGCTCACTCGTGCGGCTGGCGGCACCCGGGGCGGACGTGCACCGGCTCGAGCTGGCGCTGCTCCGGAACTTCCGCAAGTACGCGCACGATGAGGGGGTCGGCGCCGATTCAATCTGGGCGTGGCTCTCGCTCGGCCAGCATCGGGGGCTGCCAACCCGGCTGCTGGACTGGACGTACTCGCCGCTCGTGGCCCTGCATTTCGCGACACACGACCCCGCGGATTTCGGCGAGGACGGGGTGGTCTGGTGCGTGAATTTCGTCGAGGCCAACAAACGCCTCCCCCGCCGCCTCCGCACGATTCTGGAGCAGGAGGGTTCCGATACGCTGACCGTCGAGATGCTGGCTGGCTTCCGGACTCTGCGCGAATTCGACGCGCTATCCCGCGACCCGTTCGTCGTGTTCGTGGAGCCGCCCGCGGTGGACCGACGAATCCTCAATCAGCTCGCGCTGTTTTCGCTGATGTCCACGCCGAACGCCGTGCTGGACGATTGGCTGCGCGACCATCCCGAGCTCTGCCGGCGCGTAGCGGTGCCGGCGCACCTCAAGTGGGAGATCCGCGACAAGCTCGACCAAGCCAACATCAACGAGCGGGTGCTCTTTCCCGGGCTGGACGGCTTGAGCCGGTGGCTCGCTCGGTACTACATGCCGACGGGTGTCCCCGCCGTCCGTGCTGCCGACACCGCCGCCGATCGCCCCTCGTCTCGTCGTCGCAAGACGACGCGGCGGCGCCGCTCCCCGGAAGAGCGGGCACGCGTCCCCCGTCGTCGAGCTCGCGGCTGAACGACTGCGAGGTATAACGCTTGCAACCTGCAGGTGACAACGGGAGGCGAGCAGATGAATCCGAGAGCGGTAGCTGACGACGTTCTTTTCTTCCGCACGATGATGGTCAACGTGTTCATCGTGCGCGAAGCGGGCTCGTGGCTGCTCGTCGACGCCGGCCTGGGCGGCTACGCGGACTCCATCCGTCGGGTTGCGCGTGAGTTCATCGGCAGTGATGCACCTCCGGCTGCGGTCATCCTCACGCACGGCCACTTCGATCACATCGGTTCGCTGCACGCGCTCCTCGATGCGTGGGACGTGCCCGTGTATGCCCATCCGCTCGAACGGCCCTACTTGACGGGACGATCGCCGTACCCGCCGCCCGATCCACTCGTCGGCCGGGGTGCGATGTCACTCATGTCGCGGCTCTATCCGCGTGGTCCGATCGATATTGGCGGACGGCTTCAGCTTCTGGAGGAGGACGGCTTCATCCCGGGCTTCCCGTCGTGGCGCTGGATCTTCACGCCAGGCCACAGTCCGGGCCACGTGTCGCTCTTCCGGGGCCGCGACCGGACGCTCATCGCAGGTGACGCGGTCACGACGACGAAACAGGAGTCGGTCATCGCCGTCGCGACCCAGCGGCGGGAGATTCACGGGCCGCCCGCGTATTTCACCCAGGACTGGCGGTCCGCCGGCGAATCGGTCGGCAGGCTTGCGGCCCTCGAACCTGAGATCCTCGCGACCGGACACGGCGAGCCGCTCGCCGGTTCCGAGATGCGCCGCGACCTGCGTGCGCTCGCCGCGCGGTTCGAAAACATCGAAGTTCCCAGCATGGGCCGTTACGCCGTGGAACCTGCCGTCACCGACGAACGCGGCATCATCCGCCTGCCCCCCGACCCGCTTCCCAAAGTGATGGCGGGTGCTGCCGTCGCGGCGGTCCTCGCCTGGACCGTGGCACGCCAGACGCGACCAGCGAACTGGCGGCAGTCGCGCTGACGTAAGTGCGTCACGGCCGGACGGTGAGCACGATCTTCCCGATGTGATCGCCGGATTCCAGCCTGCGGTGCGCGTCGGCGGCCGACGCAAGCGGGAACGTTCGATCGATGACGGGAGCAACCGTCCGATCGGTCAGCCAGGGCCAGACGTGCTGCTCGACTGCCCGGGCGAGGACGCCCTTCTCCTCGACGGAGCGGGCGCGGAGGGTGGACCCCACAATCGTCAGGCGCCGCTGCAGCAGCGCGGCCAGATCGATCTCCGCCCGGGCCCCTCCGATCAATCCGATTTGAATCAGCCGGCCGTCAATCGACAGACACTTGACGTTGCGCCCGAAGTAATTCCCTCCCACGATGTCGAGGATCACGTCCACGCCGCGATCCGCCGTGTGGGCTGCCACGGCCGCGGCGAAGTCCTCAGTCCTGTAGTTGATGGCGAGCTCTGCGCCCAGGCTGACGCACGCGGCACATTTCACGGAGGAACCCGCCGTCGCGAGTACGCGCGCACCGGACGCTCGCGCGAGCTGGATGGCCGTCGTACCGATTCCGCTCGTCCCGCCGTGCACGAGAACGCGCTCGCCGCGGCGAAGCCGGCCCCGCTCGAACAGATTGCTCCACACGGTGAAGAACGTCTCCGGCACCGCGGCCGCGGTCACCAAGCCCATGCCAGGGGGAAGCGGCAGGCACTGCGACAGGGGCGCCACGCAATACTCTGCGTACCCCCCGCCGGCCACGAGCGCGCACACCTCGTCGCCCTCCCGCCACCGGCCCGGCGCGTCCTCCGCGTGCAGCGCCGCGACGACGCCGGATATTTCGAGCCCGGGAACGTCGGAGGCTCCCGCGGGAGGGGGATATTTTCCGAGCCGCTGCATCACGTCTGGCCGGTTCACCCCGGCCGCCGCGACGCGGACGAGCAGCTCCCCGCGTCCGGGACGCGGCAAAGCGCGCCGGACCGGCTGGAGCACATCAGGCCCGCCCGGCTCGCGGATTTCAACAGCGATCATCGATTCCGGCAGGGTGTCCATACCTTACGATTCTCGCCCCAGCGACGCCCGCTTACCCTCACCGCCCGCGACCCAGGCGCTGTTCAGCAGGGCCGTATCCACGGCAACACCCGTCGTAAATGCCCCGCTGTGGCGGTTGTGCATGGGGTGAGAACTCTACTACCGCCCAGCATCAATAACTAAGTCATTGGCCTTCAATGAGATTCGGGAATCGAGGCCTGTGGCACGGCGCGGCAATGCCATTGCAGCATGGTGGGTGCACTCGCAACTCTTATCCTTCGAGGAGGAACCGTGAAGAATATTGTTCTCGCAATCGCCCTGACCGTGGCGACTGCCGCTGCTGCAAACGCTCAGACCGCTGCCAAGACCCCGGCGGCTCCCGCAGGCTCGAAGGCTCAGCCGGCGACCCCGGCGACTCCCGCGAGCCCCTCGGCTCACTCGATGAAGGCCCCCGCTGCGGCGAAGGCTTCCACGATGAAGGCCGAGGTCGTGTCGACTGACGCGACGGCCAAGACCATCACCGTGAAGGACGCCGCGGGCGCCTCCACGACGCTCACCGCGACCGGTGCAGCGGTGGCCTCCCTCGCGAACGTCAAGGCTGGCGACTGGGTCAACGTGACGAAGTCGGAAAACAACGCGACCCGCATCACGAAGGTGAAGGCGACCGGCGCGAAGAAGTCCGGCAAGTCCGCGAAGGCTGCCAAGTCGACCAAGTAGTTCTAGTCGTAAACGGCGCGCACGCGGCGGGACTTCAGGAGGAACGCAATCCACCCCGCCGCGTGTGCGAGCGCCAGCAGCACCAGGGGCAGCCGCTCGCCAGGAACGGCGTTGCCCGGTAGACGCGACCAGTAGAGCGACTGGATCGTGACCCCCGCCGACGCCGCCAGTGCAACCACGGCAAGCGCCGGCGACCGCGGATTCCCGATCCACAGCCCCCACCCTGCCGCGACTGCGATCATCGCGACCGCGGCATGGGCCGCCAGTTCGATTCCGCCCAGCGCTCCCCGCATCCCCATCGTCCCGATCGCCCCCGTGAAGTCGCCCGCGACGCGCAAGGGCTCCCACGCGAACAGGAACACACAGAGCAGCAGCAGCCAGCCGCGAGGCGTCACGATGTCTCCGGAACGTCGGGCGGCGCATCCTTCTCCGCCGCGAGGCGCGCCCGCACCCGCTCCTCGCCGAAGCGGACGAGCCGCTTCAGGGCCTGGACACGCTCGGACCGATCGATGCCCGCCCGGCTCACCGCATTCCGGAGCACTTCCACGGTCGTGTCGTACGTACCCCGGTCCACGGGATACGGAAATCCATCCTTGCCTCCGTGCGCGAACGAGAAGCGCGCCGGATCGCGCGTGCTCGCCGGCGTGCCGTAGATGATCTCGGATACGAGCGCCAGTGCCCGGAGAGTGCGGCCGCCAACTCCCGGCATCCCAAGCAGCGTCTCGAAATCTTCAGGCGCGCGCTCGTACGTCTTGAGCAGGATTTTCTGCAGGTATTGCGGGTTGACATCCGCGCGCAGGACGGCGTGCCGCCGCGGCATCGTCAGCGCGGGCATGCCGGCGATCGCCGAGAGGACGACAGCCGGCGGCTGCCGCGCGAGCTCTGCCGACGACGTTCGCGCGCCTTCGCTCTCGCTCGCAACGAGGTTCAGCGTCGGCGCTTCCGCTTCCGCGCAGACGGCCGCATGCGGCTCGTTCACATAGCTCTTCACCGCGGTCGAAAGCCAGTGATAGCGGCGTGCCATGCCGTTGCCGTCGTGCATGCCCTGTTGAACGACGCACCAGGTCCCGGACGGCGTGAAAAAGAAGGCGTGATGATAGAGCTGGTAGCCGTCCTGCACGGCGGCGCTGTCGACCTTCGCAGACATGCGGCTCGCATAGACCAGCGGCCCTGGATCGATCGACAGACGCTCGCACGCGGCAGTGATCTCCGCTGGTGTCTGACGGGATGCCGCGCCTTTGCCGCCGCCGGCGTGGAATCCAAGGTCCTGCTCGAGACCGCGGATACCTTCCTTCAGCGCCCCTGTCACCGTCGTTGTCACGCCGCTCGAGTGCCAGTCGAAACCGAGCACGCAGCCGAAGGCCTGGAACCAGAACGGGTCCGAGAGGCGCCGGAGCATTTCGTCCGGGCCGAACTCCGACACGATGTGCACGCTGATCTCACGCGCGAGCTTCACCATGCGGGAGAACAGCCAGGCGGGCGCCTTGCCGCCGTGGAGTGGGAGCTGGGCCGTTCCTGTTCTGCCGCGCATGCTCAAATTGTACGAGGAGCGCCGTGCAGCACGGTCAGACGTCGAGCTCCTCCGCCTCCTCAGCCCTGTCCATGATGAAGCGGAAGCGCGCCCCGGGATCCTTCCCCATCAACTCGTTGATCACGCGGTCGGTGGTGATCTGATCGAGGATCTCGACCCGCAGCAGCCGGCGCGTCCTCGGGTTCATTGTCGTTTCCCACAGGACCTTCGGCATCATCTCGCCGAGGCCTTTGAACCGGGTGATCTCGGGGTTTGCGCGGCCGTTCCCGTGCAGTTTCAAGATGCGGTCCCGATGCGCATCGTCGAGCGCCCAGAACGTCTCCTTGCCGACGTCGACCCGGTAGAGCGGCGGCTGCGCGAGGAAGACGCGGCCGGATGCGATGAGACCGGGCATATGGCGATAGATGAACGTCAGCAGGAGCGTCGCAATGTGGTGCCCGTCAGAATCCGCGTCCGACAGAATGATGACGCGCCCGTAGCGGAGCCGCGCGAGCTCGAAGTTCTTTCCAAGTCCGCACCCGAGTGCGGTGACCAGATCCGACAGCTCCTTGTTCTCGAGCACCTTCGCGAGCGACGCGCTCTCGGTGTTGAGCACCTTGCCGCGCAGCGGCAGGATCGCCTGCCGACTCCGGTCGCGGCCCTGCTTCGCCGACCCTCCGGCCGAATCGCCTTCGACGATGAACAGCTCGCTGTCGGCGAGCCCGGGAGAGGTGCAGTCGCTGAGCTTGCCGGGGAGCGTCAGCCGTCCGGACGTCGCCGTTTTTCTCGTCACCTCCTGCTGCGCCGCGCGGCTCGCCTCGCGCGCGCGTGCGGCGAGGATCACGCGACCCACGATCGACTCCGCCACGCTGGCATTCGTGTTCATCCAGTGTTCGAGCGCGGGTCGCAGCTGCGAGTCGACGGCGGACATCACCTCGGGGTTGTTCAGACGGTCCTTGGTCTGCCCCTGGAACTGCGGCTCGGCGACGAAGATGCTGAGAACCGCGACAAGACCCTCACGGATGTCCTCGGCCGTGAGCGTGACCCCCTTTGGCGAGAGATTGTGCGTCTCGATGAAATTGCGCACGGCCTTCCCGAGCCCCGCGCGAAAGCCGTTCTCGTGCGTGCCGCCCGATCCCGTCGGGATCCCGTTGACGTAGCTGCGCACGTGCTCGTCGGTCGACTGCGTCCACTGCAGCGCGATGTCG
The DNA here is from genome assembly GCA_039648985.1 of Acidobacteriota bacterium. Classification (GTDB taxonomy): domain Bacteria; phylum Acidobacteriota; class Vicinamibacteria; order Vicinamibacterales; family 2-12-FULL-66-21; genus JALZOC01. The sequence continues at coordinate 20,307 of JBBWZJ010000347.1, forward strand.
ATGCGCATGCCGGTATCCTCGCCGTCCTTGGCGAGCGTGAACGGCACGTCGTGTACGGGGGTGGCGGATCGGTCGCGCAGGATCGTCTTCAGGTAGTCCGACAGGCCCTCCGAGTGCTGGAAGGTCTGCTTCTCGTTGCGCGGGATGTCCTCGAACGTGAGCTTCACGCCTTTGTGGAGATAGCTGGAGACCTCCAGGCGCTGCTTGATTGTGTCCGGGTCGAACTCGATCTTCGGGAAGATGGTGGCGTCGGGCCGGAAGAAGACAGTGGTCCCGGTCCCGCGGGCGGGGCCGATTTTCTTGAGCGCGCCGACGGGCTGCCCCTGCTTGAAGCGAAGCTCCCACTCGCCTCCGTCCCGCCGGACGGTCGCCACGAGCTCCTTCGACAGCGCGTTGACGACGCTTGCGCCGACGCCGTGCAGGCCGCCGGCCGTCTTGTAGCTGCCTGCCTCGAACTTGCCTCCCGCGTGCAGCGTCGTGAAGATCACTTCGACCGCGCTCTTCTTCGTCTTCGCGTGCTTGTCGACGGGGATCCCGCGGCCGTCGTCTGTAATCGTGACGGACGAACCGTCCTCGTGGAGGGTGACGGTGATGTTCGAGGCGTACCCGTTCATCGCCTCGTCTATGGAGTTGTCGAGAATCTCCCAGACGAGATGATGGAGGCCGGACGCGCCGACTCCGCCGATATACATCCCGGGGCGCTTGCGTACGGGCTCGAGCCCTTCGAGGACGGTGATGTCTTTTGCTGTGTAGCTGGCCATTCAGGTTCGGGGACGTGGATTCGTGCGGCTCTCGCACGAGTCCGTCGCAGGGATGGTGAATGGTAGCACGCGCTCGAAGGGGCCGAGTCGCGGTGAGCGGCCGTGACCGGACGGGAGCGCGTGGATCGAAGTCGGACAAGACAAGGCCGCACGCTGCGGCTGGCGGCCGCAGCATGCCAACGAAGGCTATGAACGGGATTTACTGGGATCCGGCGTGCTGCGCCCGGTCGATGAAGACCTGCGCGATGGACCTGCCGAGATTGACGCCGGCGACGTTGTCCATCGGAAAGTGAATCCCTGCCCGGATCCGCGAATCGCCGCTTCTTTACCGATCGCGCGCACGAAGTCGGCGCGCGTCGGCCGACCGCCGGCGGTGGCGCAGGGTTCTTGAGGGGCAGGAGTCGGGACAACGCGGACGCGATAACCAGGTACGACCGTCACCCGGCGGCCGGCCGCGGCGCCCTCGGCGCGGGTCTAATCGAGCAGCAGCGCCCCGGGATCTTCCACGAGCTGCTTCACGCGCACGAGGAATTGCACGGCCTCGGAACCATCGACGATTCGGTGATCGTACGTGAGCGCGACATACATCATCGGCTTGATCACGACCTGGCCGTTCTGCGCCACGGGCCGCGGCTGGATGGCATGGAGGCCCAGGATCCCGACCTGCGGGGGATTCAGAATGGGAGTGCTCAGGAGCGATCCGAACACGCCTCCGTTCGTGATGGTGAACGTGCCCCCTTTGAGATCCGCGAGCGACAGCGATCCGTCCTCGGCCCGGCGTGCGAACTCGCGAATCTGCGCCTCGATGGCGGCAAACGACAGCTGGTCCGCATCCCGCAGGACAGGCACCACGAGGCCCTCGCTCGCGCCGACGGCGACGCCGATGTCGTAGTAGTGCTTGAGCACCATCTCGTCGCCCTGGATTTCCGCGTTGATGCGCGGAAACGCGCGGAGCGCGCCAATCGACGCCTTCACGAAAAACGACGCGATGCCCAGCCCGACGCCGTGCCGGTCCTTGAAGGCCTGCTTGTGCCGCTCGCGAAGCGCCATGACGGCGGTCATGTCGACCTCGTTGAACGTGGACAGCATTGCCGCGGTGCTCTGGGCTTCGACGAGCCGGCGCGCGATCGTCGCGCGGCGCTTCGACATGCGGATGCGCTCGTCGCGACGCTCGCCCGCCGGGCGGCGCGGACCTTCCGACACCGGGGGGGCCGGACGCGCCCTCGCGTCGCGCGCAGGTTCGCCGGCCGACGGGGCGGCCGTGCCGTTGCCCGACGGGACAGCTCCTCCGGTGCCGGCCGCCGCCTGCACGTCGCGCAGCATGACCCGGCCCGCATCGCCGCTCCCGCGCACCGTGCTGAGATCCACCGCCTTGTCTTCGGCCGCCTTGCGTGCCGTCGGCGTCGAACGCGTCTTCTCCGTGACGGCCTTCGGCGCCGCAGCTGCAGCACTGCCTGCGGCACTCTTCGGGCTGGCCGCGGGCGCTTTCGCGGCGCCGCCGTCCCCCTTGGCTGCCGCACCCGCCGCCGCATCGTCGATGACGCCCAGCACTTCGCCTACCTTCACGTCGTCGCCATCGTGCCGATCGATGCGCGCCAGGATGCCCCCCTGCGTCGCGGCGACCTCGAGGTCCACCTTGTCGGTCTCGAGCTCGACGAGCGGGTCGCCGACCGCGACCGCGTCACCTTCCTTGCGCAGCCACTTCGCGACGCGCGCATCGACGATCGACTCGCCGACTTCGGGTACGACTATGTTCGACGGCATTGATCTGTTCCCCGCTCCCGCACTCGATCACTGAACTTGCACAACCCCGTAGAACCCGTAAAACCCGTAAAACCCGTAAAACTCTATCCCTCAGCCCTTGCTGCTCGTCAGCTGGCTGTCCTGCCGCGCCTTCCGGGCGACGCTGCCGTCGGCACGGGGAGCCGAGTGATCGCCAAACGCCTGATTGACGAGCGCCTGCTGGGTCAGCGCGTGCCGCGACACGGAGCCCTCCGCCGGGCTCGCGCTCCGCGGGCGCGCCACACGCCGGACCGTCCGGCCGTCTGACAGCTCCTGCAGGTGCGGGCGGATGAAGTCCCAGGCGCCCATGTTCTCCGGTTCTTCCTGCACCCAGACGACTTCGTCCGCGTTGGCGTACGCGTCGATCATCGCGCGGAGGTCGCGCATCGGCACGGGGTACAGCTGCTCCACGCGGCAGATCGCGACGTCGGGCCGCGCCGCACGGTGGTCACTTGCAATCAGATCCACGTAAACCTTGCCCGAGCAGACGAGGACGCGCCGGACGGCATCGCCGCGCGGCGCGGCCTGTTCGTCCTGCAGGACCATGCGAAACCGGCCCGCGGCGAAGTCGACGGGGGCAGATGCCACGGCGGCATGGCGGAGCAGGCTCTTCGGCGTCAGCACTACGAGCGGCAGCGGATCGACCTGCAGGAGTGCGGCCTGGCGGCGGAGCAGATGGAAGTACTGCGCCGCTGTCGTGCAGTTCGCGATGCGGATGTTGATGTCGGCCGCAAGCTGGAGGAACCGCTCGGGCCGGGCGCTCGCGTGATCGGGCCCCTGCCCCTCGTGGCCATGTGGCAGGAGCAGCACGAGCGAGGGCTTCGTCCCCCACTTGCTGCGCGCCGATACGAGGAACTCGTCGATCATCACCTGCGCGCCGTTGATGAAGTCGCCGTACTGCGCTTCCCAGATCACGAGCCGCGACGGCTCCTGGATGTTGTAGCCGTATTCGAACCCGACGACGGCGTTCTCGGTGAGCGGGCTGTTGTGGATGTCGAACGCCGCGCGCGCCTGCGGAAGCGCCTGCAGCGGCACGTGGACGCGCCCGTTGACCGCGTCGTGGAAGACCGCGTGCCTGTGGCTGAACGTGCCGCGCTCGACGTCCTCGCCGGTGAGCCGGATACTGATTCCATCGGAGAGAATCGACGCGAGCGCCAGCTCCTCGGCCGTCGCCCAGTCCACCGTACGTTCGTCCGGCGCTGCGAACATGTGCGCGCGCTTCTCGCGCACGCGTTCGAGCTTCCGATGGATCGTGAACCCGTCCGGCACCTTGAGGAGCGCCTCGTTCAGCTCCCTGAGCCGCTCGATCGACACAGACGTTTCTGCCTTCGAGGCCGCCCCCGGCGGGGCAGGCGCCGGCTCCGGCTCAACGTAGTCCCGCTCGGGGCTCAGCTCGTCCATCACGCGCTGCAGCTCCGACGTGTGCTTCTGAACGAGCGCGTCGGCACCTCCGGCTTCCACCTGGCCTCTTGCTTCGAGCGTCCGCGCCCACTGTTCGCGCACGCTCGGGTGCGCGCTGATTTTCTGGTACATCAGCGGCTGCGTGAAGGCCGGCTCGTCCCCCTCGTTGTGCCCGTGCTTTCGATAGCCAATCAGGTCGATCAGGAAGTCGCGCTGGAAGCGCTCACGATACGCCGCCGCGAGCCGCGCCGCTTCGACGCATGCCTCCGGGTCGTCCGCGTTGACGTGCACGATGGGGATTTTGAAGCCGCGCGCCAGGCCGCTCGCGTACGACGTGCTGTATTCGTCCTCCGGCCCCGTCGTGAACCCCAGCTGGTTGTTGGCGATGATGTGAATGGTGCCGCCGGTCTGGTAGCCGGGTAGCCGCCCCAGATTGAGCGTCTCGGCGACGATGCCCTGCCCCGGGAACGCCCCGTCCCCATGGATCAGGATCGGGAGGCTCCGCGTCGGGTCGAAAGATGCCGGCCCCGGCGCGTCCACGAGGGTCCCCGCGGCGCGGGCCATCCCCTCGACGATGGGATCGACCGCCTCGAGGTGGCTGGGGTTCGGCGGCAGGGACACCACTACGTCCATCTCGCGGCCGCCCTTGAGTGCGCGATGCGCGCCGGCGTGGTACTTCACGTCGCCGGTCCACGCCATGTCCTCGCGAAACCCCCGCGACGACACGGGTTCTTTGAACTCCGCCAGGATCTGCGCGTAGGGCTTGTTGAGCACGTGGGCCATGACGTTCAGGCGGCCCCGGTGCGCCATGCCGATGAGGATGTTCCGGATGCCGCACTCGGCCGCTTCGCCGATGACCTCGTCGAGGATCGGCACGAGCATGTCGAGCCCTTCGATCGAGAACCGCGTCTTGCCGGGGAACACTCGGTGCAGAAAGCGCTCGAACACCTCGACCTGGGTGAGCCTGTCGAGGATCGCCACAGGGCTGATCGGATCCGCCGGCGCGCGGAATCGCCCGCCTTCGGCGGCCTGTCGAAGCCACTGGCGCTCCTCGGGCACGAACACGTGTGCGTAGTCGTATCCGGTCGTCGAGCAATAGATCCTGCGGAACGCCGTGATCACCTCGAGCATGTTCGCGGCGCCGTCCGCCAGAGGCGAGGAGATCAACGTCGCCGGCAGGCTCCGCAGGTCATCGTCCGTGACGTTGTGCGTGTCGGCAAGCAGCGACGGATCGCCTCCCCCGATGCGGTTGCCCAGGGGATCGAGCCGCGCGGCCAGGTGGCCGTACATGCGAATGGACTGCGCGAGACTGACTGCGCCGACGACTTTCTGGAGGGGGACGCCGTCGGGTACGGGCTCGAGCTCGGACGGCGGGGTCCAGCGCTCGAACAACGCACGCGTGTCGGCGTCGACGGCGGCAGGGTCGCGGCGGTACTTCTCGTACAGCTCGAGCACGTAGCCGCGATTCAGCCCCGTGAATTCCTGCCACCCTGCCATGGGTTGATCCTACCCTATTCGGGATTCGGGACCGGGGACTCGGACTCGCCCAGCCGCCGCTGGCGAAGAGTTGGGGCGAGCTACGGCGGCCCCTACTCCGCCAGCGGTTCAGGCGCCTCGGGCACCGGGGTGATCACGCGCGTGAACTGGCCACGCTGGAGGAGCTCGCGGCCCTTGCCTCCGCGGCCCGTCACCTCGTATTTGGTCGTGCTGATCGTCTGCTCGGCCCCGCGGCTGGTTTCGACAGTCATCAGGTCGCGGTCTCCCTTCGACGCGATGAACCCCAGGACGCGATCCGTGTCCGCCGAAAGCTTGATCAGAATGACGCCGCGCCCCGGACCCGAGAGGAAGTTCACCTCGTCAGCCTTGCACAGAATGGCACGCGCCTCGCGGGTCGCCGCGATGACGATCTCGCCTCCCGTCAGTCTGGTCACGCCGACGAACTCGGCCCCGTCCGCGGCGCGGGCATAACGGCGTCCGGACCGTGTACTCGGCTCCGCGAACGGTTCGAGGCTGAACCGCATGCTGTATCCGTCGCTCGTCACCGCGAGCGCATGGACCGGCGGCTCCGCACCCTCCTTCCGCGGCGTGATGTTCCCCACGACGCGCGGGTCCAGACTGAGCGCGGCGACGATCCGCTCCCCGTCCTTGAGCTTGAAGAACCGCTGGATCGGCTCGCCGTATCCTGTCGACGCGGGGATGTCGGCGATTCGCGACGAATACGCCACGCCGAAGTTGCTGAAGAAGACGACAGAGGCGCGCGTGCTGCCGGCGAGCGCCGCCATGACGGCGTCCCCTTCGCGAACGCGCGTCGAGGCGACGTCCTTCACTTCCTTCTGCCGCTTCACCCACCCGTCGCGCGACAGCAGCACCACGTTGTCTTCGTCGACGATGAAGTCTTCGGCGGTGTACTCCGCCTCGCCGGCATCGCTCGAAATGCTCGTCCGCCGCGGGTCGCTGTACTTTTTCTGAATCTCCTCGAGTTCGACCCGGACGATGTCCCAGCGGCTCTGCTCGTCCTTGAGGAGCGTGTTGATCTGGCGCATCCGCCGACGCTTCTCCTCGAGCTCCTTCCGGATAATCAGGATCTCCAGGCGGGCGAGCCGGTAGATTTTCAGTTCGAGGATCGCATCGGTCTGCTCCGCGTCCAGCTCGAAGCGCCCCATGATCTGCTGGGCCGCGTCCGCCTTCCCTTCCGACTTCCTGACGATCTTGAGGATGTCGTCGAGCGCATCGAAAACCTTCTCGAACCCCTGCAGGATGTGCACGCGCTTCCTGAGCGCCTCGAGCTCGTGTTCGAGCCGCTTGGTGACGACGTCCAGGCGGAAATGCAGGAAGTGCCACAGGATCGCATGGAGGTCGAGGCGTTCGGGCCGGCCGACCTCCGGATTCTCCGTCGGAATGAGACAGGTGAGATTGACGATGAAGCTGTTCTGCAGCGGCGTGTGCTTGAACAGGTACGCCATCACCATCTTCTCGTCCGAGTCCTTCTTCAGCTCGAGCGCGATCCGCACGTCGTCGGTCGACAGGTCCTTGACGTCGACAAGAGGAGGCAGCTTGCGGCTCAACGCCACGTCGGCAATGCGCTCGACGAGCGTGGACTTGTTCACGGTGTACGGCACGCTCGTGATGTAGATGGTCTTGGCGGCCTTCGTCACCGGGCCGACTTCCCATGTGGCCCGCAGGCGGATGGCGCCCGACCCGGTCTTGTAGATTTCCTTGAGCTCCTCGGCCGAGTTCAGCATCTCGCCGCCCGTCGGGAAGTCGGGCCCCTTGATGTAGCGGCAGAGCTGTGCGCTCGACAGCTCCGAATTCCCCAGCAGCTTGATGAGCGCGGTGCACACTTCGTTGAGGTTGTGCGGCGGAATGTTGGTTGCCATCCCGACCGCGATCCCTGTGGCGCCGTTGATGAGGAGGTTCGGAATGCGCGAGGGGAGCACGACCGGCTCGGTGCGCGTGCCATCGTAGTTCGGGCGGAAGGGCACCGTGTCCTGGTGAATTTCCGCGAGGATTTCGTCGCTGAGTCGCGCCAGCCGGCATTCCGTATAGCGCATTGCCGCCGCGCTGTCGCCGTCGAGCGATCCGAAATTCCCCGATCCGTCGATGAGGGGATACCTGAGTGAGAACGACTGCGCCATCCGGACGAGCGTCTCGTAGAGCGCCGAATCACCGTGTGGATGGTAGTTGCCCATCACATCGCCAACCACCTTGGCGCACTTGCGGTGCTTGACGTCGGCGGTCAGGTTCTGCTGCCACATCGTGTAGAGGATGCGCCGCTGCACGGGCTTCAGTCCGTCCCGCACATCGGGCAGCGCGCGGGACGTGATCACCGACAGCGCGTAATTCAGGTACCGCGTCTGCGCCGCCGCGTGGAGCTCGACGGCCTCCGGCTCACCGGACCCGCCCCCGGATCCCGACACATCGATCACGCCGCCAGCGCCGCCGGGCGCATCGAACAACGACCGCTCATCTCTCTTCCCGCGTTTCGCCAAAAGGGGACCTCCGATGGGAGGATACCATTCGGGATTCGGGATTCGGGGCGCGGGGCTCCGGGCTCGGGGCTCGGGATCAGGGATCCGGGACTCGGGATCCGGGATCCGGGATGCGGGATCGGGGCGCTAGAGTCCACCGTCCGATTGCGCCTTGCGCGGAATCTCCTCATACCGGATCCTCAGACAGACGGGGCCCCGATTCAGTGATCCCGATCTAGCTCCCCGCCTACGCCGCGAAGCGGCTACGGCGCGGCCTCGCCAGAGCTCGCCCGGACTGTCCGCGAGCGGAGGCGGGCGAATCCCGAGATGAGTCATGCGCTACCTACATCTGGACGTTTTCACCCATCGTAGATTCGAGGGCAACCAGCTCGCGGTCTTTCCGGATCCGCACGGGCTCTCGACGGGTGACATGCAGGCGATTGCCAAAGAGATGAACTTCTCCGAGAGCACGTTCATCTTCCCTGCCGAAGGATCTGCCGCGCCGCATCAGGCGGCGCCTGTACCGGCCCCCAGGGCGCGGATGCGCATTTTCACGCCGGGCGCGGAGCTGCCCATGGCAGGGCACCCCACGATCGGCAGCACGTTCGCACTCGCCGCCGAAGGGACCATCGCGCAGGGCCAGACCGACTTCACGTTCGACCTCGGGGTCGGCCCCACTCCGGTCACGCTGGAATGGTCCGGGAGTACCCTTTCGTTCGCCTGGATGACCCAGCTGCTCCCCGCGTTCGGCGGCATAGCGACCGACCTGGCCGCGTGGTCGGCAGCCGTCGGCGTGGAAACACGCGACCTGGTCCCCGGATTGCCGCTGCAATCGGTGTCGTGCGGCGTGCCGTTCATGTTCGTGCCGCTGGCGTCACGGGACGCGGTGGACAGGGTCTCGGTGGATCGGCATGCCCTCTCCCGCTGCTACAGGAGCGCCGGGCTCGAGGAGTTACCCACGTTCTTCTTCACCATGGATGGAGCGGGGACGAACGCCGAAACCGCGCAGACGGTCTACAGCCGCATGCTCGCCCCCGGATTTGGAATCACTGAAGATCCGGCAACAGGCGGCGCGAGCGGCCCGCTCGGGTGCTATCTCGTGCACTACGAGATCGTGCCGTCCGAAGCCGCCAGGGACATCGTGAGCCTTCAGGGCGTCGCTATGGGACGGCCCAGCCGCATTTACATCTCGATCGACGCACGGGATGGCGGCATCACACGCGTCCGCGTCGGCGGGCGATCAGTAATCGTCGGGCGCGGGGAACTGCATCTCTGAGCTCCGAGTCGGTGCGTCCCAGCCCGGATCCCCGATCCCGGATCCCGGATCCCGAGCCCCGAATCCTGAGCCCCCCGCCCACGCCGCGAAGCGGCTACGGCGCGGCCTCGCCAGAGCTCGCCCGCACTGCTCGCGAGCGGAGGCGGCGAATCCCGAATCCCGAATCCCGAGCCCCGAGTCCCGAATCCCGAGCCCCGGATCCCGAGCAAGTATGATCGTGGACGGCGGACCGACGACAATGAATGACCTGCGCGCCCAGTTCGGCGACATCGACATCTATCTGTTCGACCAGATTCTGCGCGGGCGCATCGCGCCCGGCATGCACGTCATCGACGCGGGCTGCGGCGGGGGCCGCAACCTCGTGTATCTCATGCGGAAGGGCTATAGCGTCGCTGCGGTCGACCGGGACCCGGCCGCCATCGACCAGGTCCGGGCACTCGCAGCGCAGCTCGCGCCCGCGCTCCCGGCCGAAAACTTCCGGGTCGAGCCGATCGAGGCCATGACGTTCCCCGGCGCGTCGGCCGACATCGTGATCGCGAGCGCCGTGCTGCATTTCGCCGCACGGCCCGAGCACTTCGACGCCATGCTCGGCGGGCTCTGGCGCGTGCTCGCTCCTGGCGGCCTGCTGTTCGCCCGCCTTGCATCCTCGATCGGGATGGGCCCGCTGCTCGAGCCGCTGGGCCACGGGCGATTCCGGCTCCCTGACGGCAGCGACAGGTTTCTGGTCGACGAATACATGCTGACAGAGGCAACGCGGCGGCTCGGCGCCGACCTCGTCGACCCGCTCAAGACGACGGTCGTTCAGAACGAGCGCGCGATGACGACGTGGGTGATTCGCAAGCACGAGTAGAGTGCGGCGCGACGGCGCATGGGATAATCGAGCGGCGTGGCACTCACCGCGACCATTTACAATCTCGACATCGACCTGGCGGACTCGGACCGCTCCGTCTACGAAACCCTGGCGCTGCGCGTGGCCCGCCACCCGTCCGAGTCAGCGGAATACCTCGTCGCCCGCATCCTGGCGTACGCGATGGAGTTCACCGAAGGCATCGAGTTCTCGCGCGGGATCTGCGATCCGGACGACCCCGCGATTGCGGTTCGGGACCTCACCGGCGGGCTCCGCGCGTGGATCGACATCGGCTCTCCCGACGCGGCCAGGCTCCACAAGGCATCGAAGCTCGCGCCGCGCGTCGTCGTGTACACGCACAAGGACGTCGGCCAGGTCGTGCGAAACCTGGAGGGGGAGCGAATCCACCGGGCCGATACCCTGGAACTGTACGCGCTCGATCGCGTGCTGGTCTCCGCGCTTGCGGCCCGGCTCGAGCGGCGCATGGCGTTCAGCCTCTCGATCAACGAGCGCGAGCTCTACGTGTCGATTGGTGCCGACACGATCACCGGCGCGGTCGTGCGTCACGCTGTAGCGGGACGATAGCGGCCCGGACGGGCGCAGCACGCCGGTTTTCAGACAGCGGCCGTGCCCCTGCCCGCCGGCTGCCACGCCGGACCGTCCGGATACCGGAATTCCGCGCGCGACGCGGCTTTGATCTCGCTGCTGTATCCCGCAGCCATGGGCGGCATATAGCGCCCGCGCCGGATCACGACCGGATCGACGAAATGCTCGTGCAGGTGGTCTACGAACTCGGCCACCCGATCGTCCATGCGGCCCGCGACAGCGATGTAGTCGAACATCGAGAGATGCTGGACGAGCTCGCACAGCCCGACACCGCCTGCATGGGGGCACACCGGGATGCCGAATTTCGCGGCGAGCAGAATGACGGCGAGATTCTCGTTCACCCCTCCGAGCCGGCAGCTGTCGATCTGACAGAAGGCGATCGCGCCCGCCTGCAGCAGCTGCTTGAAGACGATCCGGTTCTGGCAGTGCTCGCCTGTCGCGACGCCGACAGGAGCCACTCCCCGCGCGATCGCGGCATGCCCGAGCACGTCGTCCGGGCTCGTCGGCTCCTCGATCCACCACAGATCGAAGCGGGCGAGCGCACGGACCTTCTCGATCGCCTCGCCGACGTCCCAGCTTTGATTCGCGTCGATCATCAGCCTGCGGTCCGGCCCGATTTCCGCGCGCACGAGGGCCAGCCGCCTGGCATCGTCCGCCGGCGGCCCTCCGACCTTCACTTTGAAGTGCGTCCAGCCGTCCGCCACCGCCTCGCGGCAGAGACCGCGAATGCGATCGTCCGAGTAGCCCATCCACCCCGCTGACGTCGTGTACGCAGGGAAGCCGGCCCGAAGCAGCTGCGCCTCGCGGGCGTGCTTTGTGGCCTCCTGCCGCGACAGGATCTCGAGCGCCTCGTCCGGCGTGAGTGCGTCCGTCATGTAGCGGAAGTCGATGCACGCGACGATCTGCTGCGGCGTCATGTCCGCCAGCAGCTTCCAGACGGGCCTGCGTGCGTGCTTCGCATGGAGGTCCCACACCGCATTGACGATGGCGGCCATGGAAATGTGGATGACGCCCTTCTCGGGACCCAGCCAGCGGAGCTGCGAGTCGGATGCCAGCGAGCGCCAGAAGGCGGCGGGCTCCGCGACGATCTCTTCGAGTGTGCGCCCGACGACGAGCGGCCGGAACGCGCGGATGGCCTCGACGCAGATCTCGTTGCCCCGGCCGATGGTGAAGGTAAAGCCGTGACCGTCGAGGCCGCCATCCGTCTTGAGCACGACGTATGCGGCCGAATAATCCGGGTCCGGGTGCATCGCATCGGTGCCGGCGCTCGTCCGCGAGGTTGGGAATCGCAGGTCCAGAATCTCGAGCTCGCGAATCTTCATCAGGGCGTTCTCATCAGGTCGGCTGAGCGCACGCGGTCGAGCGCGACGGCGGCCACGATGATGCCGCCGGTGACGATCTGCTGAATCCAGTTCGCGAGCCCCTTCTGCGAGCAGCCAATCTGGATGATGGTCATGATCGCCGCGCCGATGAGCGTTCCGGATACCGTGCCCCGCCCGCCGAGGAGGCTGCCGCCCCCGATGATCACCGCCGCGATGACGTCGAGCTCGAGGCCGATGGCCACCGTCGGATCGCCGACGGAGAGCTTTGCGAACTGCAGGAGGCCGGCAACACCGGCAAAGGCCGCCGTCAGCACGTACACCAGGATCTTCGTCCGCGTAATCGCCACGCCGCACAGCCGCGCCATCCGCTCGTTCGACCCGATCGCGAAGACATGGCGGCCGAACCGCGTGTATCGGAGAACGCCCGCCACGATCAGGGCGAGCGCGATGACGGCCCAGATACCGGAGGGCAGCAGGGCGCCGCCCCGCGGGACCCGCAGCAGGTCGTTCAGCCAGCTCTCCGGCGCTTCGATCCGACGCTCCTCCGCAAGACCCTTGGCCGCCCCGCGGATGACCAGCATGGTTCCGAGGGTCACGATGAAGGGAACGACCCGCAGCTGCGTGATGAGGACGCCGTTCACGAGGCCGCAGGCCGCGGCCGCGGCAACCGCCCCGAGAGCGGCCACCATGGGACTGGCGCCGTTCCGCAGCAGCAGCGCAATCACGACGGTCCCGAGCGCGATGATGGAGCCCACGGAGAGATCGATGCCGCCCGAGACGATCACGACGGTCATGCCCACCGCCGCGATGCTGACGATCGCGGTCTGGCGCGCCATGAGCTCCAGATTGTTCGGGCTGAAGAATTGCGGGCCGACCAGCGCGCCGAAGATGACGGCAACGAGGATCAGGCCAAGAAAGGTTCCGCCCCGTTCGATGAGCGTCCGTGTCGTCATGCGACAGGCCCCCCGCTGGTGGCCGCCATCATCAGGTCGTGCTCCGACAGGGTTTCCGCAGCCACGGGTTCACTCAGCTGACCGCGGTGCATCACGGCGATCCGGTCGCACAGGCCCAGGAGCTCCGGGAGGTAGCTGCTGACCATCAGGACCGCTTTGGGCGCGCGGCCGGGGCGCGAGGCGACGAGCTCGTCGATGAGCCGGTAGATCTGCGCCTTGCTGCCGACGTCGATGCCGCGTGTCGGTTCGTCGAGGAGCAGGACGTCGACGTCATGGTGCAGGAGCCGGGCGATCGCGATCTTCTGCTGGTTTCCGCCGGAGAGCTCGCCCGCGGCCTGTTGCGGCCCGGCGCATTTGATCTGGAGGCGCTCGATCCATGTCAGCGCGGCGGACCGCTGCTTTGCGGGAGAGAGCAGTCCCGCGGCGCCGAACGACGAGAGGCGCGTCATCGTCAGGTTGTTCGCGATGTCGAGCCCCAGCGCCAGGCCTTCCTCCGTGCGGTCCTCGCTCAGCAGCCCCATGCCCTGGCGCCACCGCGCATCCGGAGTCGCGGCGCCGGTGAACATCGCCATCCGTACGCGTCCGCTGCGGACCGGCGAGAGCCCGAACAGCGTGCGGAGCAGGCGCGTCCGTCCGGACCCAATCAGCCCCGCAATCCCGAGGATCTCGCCGCGGTGCAGCGAGAAGGAGGCTGAGCCGGGCTGCAGCGCGGATACCTCGAGCACTGCCTCCCCCGGAGCTCGCGCCGATCGCGGGAACAGGTCGCCGACATCGCCGCCAACCATCAGCGACACGATTGCGTCATGGGTCGCGTCGGCTGTCGATCCCCCGCCGGCGTTGCGGCCGTCCCGGAGCACGGTGAAGCGGTCGGCGACCTCCTTGACCTCCTCGATGAAGTGGGAGATGTACACGATCGCGTGACCCTGCGCCTTGAGGCGGGCGAGCAGATGGAACAGCCGTTCGACGTCGGCGCGCCCCAGGCTGCTCGTGGGCTCATCCAGGACCAGCACGCGGCACCCGACCGCGACCGCGCGGGCGATCTCCACGAGCTGCTGGGCGGCAACCGACAGACTGCCAACGGGCGCGTCCGGCGAGATGTCGTCGTGGCCGAGATCCGCGAGTGCGCGCGCGGCAGTCGCGCGCATGCTCGCGCGATCGACAAGACCGTAGCGCATGGGCTCGGCGCCCATCAGGATGTTCTCCATGACGCTCAGGTGCGGTGCGAGCGACAGCGCCTGGTAAATCATGGCGATCCCGGCACGCCTCGCTTCGAGCGGGTTTCCGGGCGCGTAGCGCACGCCATCGATGAACATCTCGCCGGCATCGGGCGCCAGCGCGCCCGCGAGAATGCTCATCAGCGTGCTCTTGCCCGCGCCGTTCTGGCCGATGAGGCCGCACACCTCGCCTGACGCGACCGACAGATCCACGCCCGCGAGCGCGACAGTCGCGCCGAATGCCTTCCGGATGCCGCGCATGTCGAAGCGCGGCGGCGGAGCCGCGGCGATGGTCATTTTGCCAGTTCCGGGTAGACCAGCTCTTTC
>JBBWZJ010000349.1:0-3746 GCA_039648985.1 Acidobacteriota bacterium
TGCCGATCGGTTCGGGCGCGTCCGTCCACAGCGGATCCTGCTCCGTTTTCACGGCTCCCCCCTCGGGCCGGTACCAGGTCCCCATGCTCTGCAGCACCATTCGCGTCACCTTCGCGGCGCGCGCGGCCGCAAGGAGATTGCGCGTCCCCTCGCTTCGGACGCGGTTGTTCCGCGCGTAGATGGCCGCGAGCTGGCGAGGGTTCATCGCGGCCGGCAGTGCCGTGAGCTGGTGGACGATGGCGTCGGGCGCCGTGTCCTGGACGATACCGGCGAGACGCACGGCGTCGAAGACATCGCAGATCGCGCCTTCGGCACCGCTGCTTCGCAGGGCGTCGATCTTCCGGGGATCACGTGAAATCGCCACGACGGAATGCCCCGCGGCAACCAGCCGGGGAATCATCTGTCGCCCAACCGCCCCTGTTCCGCCCGCAACGAAAACTCGCATCGCCTTCGTGTTGTGCCCGGCTGAATCATTCTAGCGCCGGACCGAGCGTCGCCTCGCCCTCGTCGAAGCGTCAGCGCGGCCTGCCGCCGCTGCCGGACCACGAGAGCGGACGCAAGTTGTTGAGCTGCATGACTGCCCGCGTGGGCACCGCAAGGGCCGTCACGCGTCGCCGGCCTGACCACCCCGTCCGCGACGAACTGGCCCGCCTCGGGCACACCGCGACACAGCCGGTCGCCGGCGGCTAGCCGCCGCTAGAACAGCTGGCCGACGTCCCCGAGCATCGCCTTGCGGATGAGCGGAATCGGCAGCGGCCCGAGCTTGATGAAGCTGTCGTGGAAGCGCTGGAGCGAGTACTGGGCGCCCATCTTCGCCTTGTAATCCTCACGGAGCTTCAGAATCATCAGCTTCCCCATCGTGTAGTACCCGTACGTCGCATCCGACGTCCCGCGCTTGGTCTCCGCCCGCGCGGTTGGCGCCGGCTGATATGCCTCCTTGACGAAGAACGCCTCCGCCTCCGGCATCGTCATGCCCCGCGTGTGCATCCGGATGCCGACGACGAAGCGGGCGTCCCGGAGCAGCGCGTCCTGGAGCTGCGCGAGGCGGAACTTCGGGTCACCGGCGTGGAACCCCTCGTCGATGACCATCTGCTCGCAGTAATGCGCCCAGCCTTCGGAGTTGCTGTTCGCGCCGAACACCTTCCGCACGTCCGACGGGAAGTTGCGCGCATACAGGAACTGCAGGTAGTGCCCGGGCCAGACCTCGTGCACCGACACGTTCGTGATGAGCGCGTAGTACCACTCGCGCATGAACTCGTCGGTCTCCTTCTTCGACCACTTCGGATCCGGCAGCGTCATGTTGTAGTACGCCTCGTCGGCCACGGTCTCGAATGGGCCGGGAATATCCATCGACGCGGTCGTCGTCGCCCGCAGGAACGGCGGCGTCTCCTGCACACGCGCCGGGCTAGCCTTGGGGACGGTGACGATGTGATGGTCGGCCATGAACCGGCCGATCGAGTCGAGCTCCGCCTGCGTCGTCTCGAGCAGCCTGGCGGCCGGCGGATGGTCGAGCTCGATTTCGGCAAGCACCTGCGCAGGCGTCCGCGCCGCATCGATCAGTTTGGCGGCCTCGGCGAACGCCGCCTGGTTCTTCTTCAGGTCCGCCTCGGCTGTCGCGAGCAGGGTGTCGAGCGGCACCTCGATCATTTCGTCTGCCGACAGCTTCTTGCGATATGTGTCCTCCCCGAACGCGAACTCGCCGGTGGACCGCTTCAACAGGTCGTTCTGGAGCCAGGCCTTGTAGTCCGCCAGCGCCGCAATCACCGCATCGTTGGTCGTCTTGAACTCGGCGAGGAGCGTCTGGTCGGTGACGGCGGTAAACGCTTCCGGCACGGCTTTCCGGAAGAACTCACGATTGCCGTCGAGCTGATCGATGGCGATCTGCGTGTAGATGCGGGGAACATTCTCGAGGTTCTTCCTGGCTTCCGTGAGCACGGCCGGCATGGCCTTTTCTCTCGCAATCAGCTTGCGGAGCCGGTCGGGCGCGGGCGCGAACTCGCGCTTGATCATGATGTAGGCCGTGTTGGTGACCCCGCTGCTGTACGCATCGGCGTCGCGCGCCCACGGACGAACCACTTCGAGCGTCAGCAGTCTCGAGTCGATGGCGTGCAGCAGCTGCACGCGATCGAGCTGGTTGTCAGCGTTGAGCGAAGCGGGGTCGATGGCGCTCACACGATCGCGAAAACCCCGTGCGGCCGCGACAGCGGCTGTCACAGCCTCGCGCGAATAATTCTCCAGCCGATCATCGTACTTGTGGATCCCGAGATACGTCGCCTGGGTGGGCTGACGCTGATAGAGATCCTCCAGATAGTCGTGTGCGACGGAGGTGAACGCCGCGTCCTTCGACGCGGCGGCCGACGGCGCGGATTGCTGCCGCGAGCGGCACCCGGGAGACGCGATCCCGGAGAGCACAAGGGTCGCAGCAGTCAGACGGAAGATGTTTCGCATGGGGCAAGCGTATGGCAAGGGTGCCAGGGGTGCCAAGGTGCCAAGGTGCCGGGGTGCCAAGGTGCGCCAGGGGTGCGGGTGGCGTGCGGCAGAAATCGACCGCGGCATCGGTTCGACCGATCGTCAAAACTGCGCGGAAAGCGGCGCGGCGGGCGCGTTTCCGGGCGAAGTGTCGCGGCACGAGGCTGGCACTTGCCCGGTGCGGACATTAGACTGGAGGTTCGATGGACATCGACAAGCTCCGATCCGAGTTGCGGATCGGGTTCGAGGGAGTCAGCGCACGGTTCGGGCAGGTGCAGGCGAGGTTCAATGCGCTCGAGGCGCGGTTCGATTCCATGGAAAAGCGCCTGGCGGGGATGGACGACCGTGTGGGCGACGAGGGCAGGGCCACGCGCCGCCACGTTGATGTCGTCGCCGAGGAGTTCAAGCAGTACCGCGAGGTGCTCGCAATGGAGGAGGCCGCCGCGCAGAACAGCGACCGCCTCTCGTCGTCGCGGCGCTGACGTTGCGGTTCACGACGGAGGGACTGGAGCTCGAGGCAGCGAGGCTGGCCGAGGTGGGAGGTTTTGAAGCGCGGGGAGCTGCTGGGCGAGACGCGGACGCCGGACGGCGGGAGCCTGACACTCACGCGTCACGATCGCGAGTACGTGATCATGGCGGACGGCAGGAGCCTGATGTCCAGCCGGATGCACGGTTCGGAGCAGGCACTCGCGACGCTGGCGCTGCGACGGATCCGGGCCGCGGAACCCGCGGTCCTTGTCGGCGGGCTCGGGATGGGTTTCACGCTCCGTGCCACGCTCGACCTCCTCGTCCCCTCCGCCACGGTTGTCGTCGCCGAGCTGGTACCCGCAGTCGTCGAGTGGAATCGCGGGCCCCTGGCGGCCCTGGCGGACGAACCGCTGCGCGATACGCGTGTTCGGATGGAGATCGGCGACGTCGCGGACACACTGGAGGCGAGTCGCAACAGGTTCGACGCCGTGCTGCTCGATGTTGATAATGGTCCCGACGCGTTCACATCGAGCACGAATGCGCGGCTGTATACGGACCAGGGCCTGGCAACCGCCCGCGAAGCGCTGAAGCCCGGCGGCGTACTGGCGGTCTGGTCCGCCTGGGAACAGCGTCGCTTCGAGCAGCGGCTACGCCACGCCGGATTCTCCGTCACCGTGGAGCGCGTTCGCGGGCGGCTGGAAAAAGGCGGGCCCATGCACACGATTTTTCTGGCGACGCGGGGCGCGTAATGCGAGTCGGAACCCCGAATTGTGAACCCCAACCCGTGAATGCGTGAACCCGTGAACCCG
>JBBWZJ010000350.1:0-21668 GCA_039648985.1 Acidobacteriota bacterium
GACGGCAAGCCCCAGGCGGGCATGGGGGTCGCGGCGGGTGATTACGACCGCAACGGCACGATCGATCTGTTCAAGACCAACTTCGCGGGGGACACGTCCACGCTCTATGCGAACGACGGCAAAGGACTGTGCGAGGACCGCACCTTCAGCGCCGGACTCGGCCTGAACACCCGCTGGCTCGGATGGGGCGTCGGCTTCGTCGATCTCGACAACGACGGGTGGCTCGATCTGTTTCTCGTCAACGGCCACGTGTATCCCGAGGTCGAGCGATTGAAGACCGAGGCTGCCTACAAGCAGCGCAAGGTCGTCTATCGCAACCTGGGGAACGGGCGCTTCGAAGACATCACGACCAGGCTCGGTCCTCCAGTGACGACCCCCGCCGCG
The DNA here is from genome assembly GCA_039648985.1 of Acidobacteriota bacterium. Classification (GTDB taxonomy): domain Bacteria; phylum Acidobacteriota; class Vicinamibacteria; order Vicinamibacterales; family 2-12-FULL-66-21; genus JALZOC01. The sequence goes on from JBBWZJ010000350.1 coordinate 385, forward strand.
GGTCGCGGCGCCGCATTTGGGGACCTGGACAACGACGGGGATATAGACGCCGTGGTGAACAACATGAACGCGGCGCCTGACGTCTTCAGGCTCGACCTGCGGCCCGGCGCTCACTGGATTACGCTGAAGCTCGTTGGCACCCGCTCGAACCGCAGCGCGATTGGTGCGCGCGTCAGTTTGTTCGCCGCGGACGGCATGCAGGTGCAGGAGGTGAGGGGAGGCGGCAGCTACTTCTCGCAGAACGATCTTCGGGTGCACTTCGGCCTCGGCGCCGCCACACGGATCGACCACGTCGTCGTTCGATGGCCGAACGGCTCGGACGAGCAGTGGAAGGATGTCGCGATCGATCGAATCGAGACGCTCACGGAGGGAACGGGATCGGGAGGCCCTTCGCAGTGAGGCGGTGTTGCGCGGTGGCGGTCACGCTACTGGCGCTGCTCGGCGGGTCCCCCGCACGAGCGCAGGACACACGCCCGCGGTCCGCCGAAGCGGTGCTCGCGGAGGCCCGGGACCTCATCAACCAGGATAAGCCGCGGGCGGCGATCGACGAGCTCACGGCGCTGCCGGATCAGGGCCGGCTCGACGTGGCGCAACTCCTCGGGGTCGCGTACTACCACGCCGACGACTACACCCGCGCCCTGGCGCAGCTCGGGCCTCTCGTCCCCAGGCTGCCGGAAGGTTCAACCGAGCGCCGGGAGGCCGTTCAGGTGCTTGGGTTGTGCAGCTTCCTGACGGGACACTTCGCCGAAGCCGTCCCTCTGCTCGAGGAAACGCGGCAGTGGGCGTCGGGGAACCCGGAGCTCGCTTACGTGCTCGGTCAGGCGTACGTCCAGATCCGCCAGCCGGATCGCGCGCGGGACGTCTTCGCGTCGACCTTCCATGTCGCTCCGGACTCCGCCGCCGCGCATCTCCTCACGGCGCAGATGATGATTCGCCTCGAATTCGAACCATTTGCCGAAGTAGAGCTGAAGCGTGCGATTGAGAAGGACCCTGCGCTGCCGATGGCGCATGCGCTACTGGGCCAGATCGCGATCTTCCGGGGACGGCTGGACGAAGGGGTGGCGCTGCTGGAGCGCGAAATCGCGCTGAATCCGGGCAACGCGATGGCGCTTTACCAGCTTGGCGACGCGCGTGTGCGCCAGGGGAAATGGGACGAGGGCATCCTCGCACTGCAGCAGTCCATCTGGCTCAACCCGTACTACAGTGCCCCGTACATCGTCCTTGGCCGCGCGTACATGAAGAAGAGCCAGCCCGCGACGGCCGAAGGAATGCTGACGCGCGCGATTCAGTACGATCCGAACAACAGGTCGGCGCACTACCTGCTCGGACAGCTCTATCAGCAGACCGGCAGGGCTGACGACGCGAAGCGCGAATTCTCCACCGCGGAGCGTCTCAAGGACCAGCCGGGCCGCTGAGATGCCGCCGAAGCCGCTCTCTCGACGGCAGCATCCATCGCCCGGTGCCGCAGGGGTGATCGCGATTGTGATCCTCGCGACGGCCGTCCGCGCCGGCGGTTCGCTCCGCCAGCCCCAGTCACCCTGGCCGGTTACATTCACCGACATTGCTGAGCGGGCGGGCCTTGGCGAGCCGACCGTCTACGGCGGGGTCGAGAAGAAGCGATTCATCATCGAAACAAACGGCGCGGGCGTTGCGCTCGTCGATTATGACAATGACGGATGGCTCGACGCGCTCGTGCTGAGCGGAACACGCCTCGAGGAGGGCACTCGGGACACGCTGACGTATCCGCCGGGGACCGGACCAACGAACAGGCTCTATCGAAATCGTCACGACGGAACGTTCGAGGACGTCACGGACGCGGCTGGCCTCCGCCGGACCGGGTGGGCCTCGAGCGTCTGCGCGGGAGACTTCGACAACGACGGGTGGACGGACCTGTTCGTCACCTACTACGGGCAGAACGTCCTCTATCGAAACCGCGGCGGCCGATTCACGGATGTCACCGCGCAGGCCGGACTGGCGGCGGCGCCGCGCTGGGGTTCAGGGTGCACGTTCGTCGACTACGATCGCGACGGACGGCTCGACCTGTTCGTCGCAAACTACCTGCGCTTCGATCTCGCCACTGCAACGGAACCAGGAGCCGGCGCGAATTGCGTGTGGAAAGGTATCCCGGTCAACTGCGGCCCCAAGGGGCTCCCCGCGGACACGAACCTCCTGTACCACAACCGCGGCGACGGAACGTTCGCCGACGTCTCGGTTGCCTCCGGTGTTGCAGCCGTCGAGCACCGGTATCCGATGACGGCGCTTGCCGCCGATCTCGACGACGACGGCTGGCCGGATATCTACGTCGCGTGCGACTCCACGGCGGCAATCCTGTACAGAAATCGTCATGACGGGACGTTCACTGATGTCGCGCTCGAGAGCGGTGCGGCGTACGGCGAAGGGGGCAACGCCCAGGCCGGGATGGGCGTGGCCGCCGGCGATTTCAACGGCGACGGCCGGCTCGACCTGTTGAAGACCCACTTTGCGGACGATGTGCCCTCTCTCTATCGGAACCTCGGGAAGGGCCTCTTCGAGGATGTCGCCGTCATGGCGGGGCTCGGCGTGGAGAATCGTTTCGTCGAATGGGGAGCCGGTGTTCCAGACCTCGACAACGACGGCCGGCAAGACCTGATGTACGTCACCGGCAACGTCTACCCTGAGATCGAACGCGTGCTCGCGCAGTACCCGCACCGCGGTCCCAGAATGGTGTTCCGCAACACAGGGACGGGCACATTCGAGGACGTGACGCGCCGGAGCGGCGACGCGTCCGTGCCGCATTCGAGCCGCGGCGCGGCGTTCGGCGACATCGATAACGACGGCGACATCGACGTGCTCGTGATGAACATGAACGAGCGCCCGTCGCTTCTCCGCAACGACTATGCGGGCGGCCACGGCTGGCTGACGCTGCAGCTCGAGGGCACGTCGGCCAACCGCTCCGCCATCGGTGCGATCGCGACCGTGACGGCAGGGGGCATCACGCAGGCGCGCACGGTGACGAGCCAGGCCAGCTACTATTCGCACGACGACTTCCGGCTGCACTTCGGGCTTGGCGCCCGCGACCGGGCCGACGCCGTCGTGATCAGGTGGCCGGACGGCCGAACACAGACGCTCGGCGACGTCCCGGGCGACCGTATCCTGAGGATCAAGGAACCCTGAGGAGCGCCGCCGTGAGCCGTGCGCGATCAACTTGGTGTTGCACGCGCGCGAAACGGTGTTAGGATCCGCGCTTCGTCGTGCCTGCGCGCGGCGCGGGCAAAGAGGTTGGGCTCCCTCTCGCGGACCCCCCAAGACGTCGGAGGCCATGGACATGTCTCTGGTTTCTCTCCCGCCCGTATCCCTCCTCAGGTTCCCTGCGTTCCGCACCATCGCCATCCTTGCGGGCCTGCTCACCGCCGCCGGTGTGCCGCACGCGGCGGCCCAGGCGGTCTCCGGCAGCATCGGTGGGGTCGTCAAGGACGCGTCGGGTGCGATCATTCCGGGCGCTACCATCACAATCACCAGCCTCGAGCGGAAAACGTCCGACACGGCGGTGTCGAATGAATCAGGCTTCTATCTCAAGGACCGTCTGCTGCCGGGCACTTATGAGGTGAAGGCGGAGCTCGCCGGCTTCAAGACCGCCGTGCTCCCGAGAGTCACGGTCAATGTCGACACGCAGACGCCGGTTGATTTCGCACTGGAACTCGGCCAGGTCAGCGAGCAGGTCGAGGTCACCGGAGGATCGCCGCTCCTCAAGACCGACCGCGCGGACGTGGCCACCAACTTCGATTCGAAGCAGCTCACGGATCTACCGGTGCTCGATCGGAATTTCACCAAGTTCATCCTGCTGACGCCCGGCACGCAGCAGCTGCAATGGCAGCACGCGGCCAGCGAAAACCCGCAGGGATCGACCCAGACAATGGTGAACGGCCAGCATTTCAGCGGAACCGGGTACCAGCTGGATGGCACCGAGAACCGTGATCCGATTCTCGGGATCATTGTCATCAACCCGACACTCGAGTCCATCGGCGAAGCCAAGATCACCTCCCAGAACTACGATGCCGAGTTCGGGCAGGCGACCGCCGGCGTCGTGTCGGTGCAGACGAAGTCCGGCAGGAACGCGACGTTCGGCAGTCTGTTCGAGTTCTATCAGGACGATCGGTTCCAGGCGCGCAATCCGTTCACCCAGTTCCAGCCGGATGCGCTGACGGGACGGTTCCTGCCGGCGACAAAAAAAAATCAATTCGGCGGATCCGTCGGCGGGCCGATCGTCCAGAGCCGGATGTTCTTCTTCGGCGACTATCAAGGAACGCGCAGCACCGTCGGCGGGTCGCGACTGCTGACGGTCCCGACCGCTGCCGCGCGGGGTGGAGATCTGAGCGCGTACGGCATCAACATCTTCGATCCCGCCACGGGCACGCCCGACCAGCGGCAACAGTTCGCCGGCAACATCATCCCCGCGGGCCGTCTCTCACCGCAGGCGCAGGCGCTGCTGAAGCTCATTCCACTGCCTAATGCCCCCGGCCGCGACGCCGGCACACGGGACAACTTCATCGCGTCGGGTTCCGAGGCGTTCAGGGAGAACTCGTTCAACGTGCGGCTCGATGGCCGGCTCAAGGAAGGCATCAATACGTTCGGCCGGTACAGCGTGGGCAAGTTCTTCCGTGACGGCCCGACGTCGTTCGGCCCCGGCGGCGGATCGGAGCTCGTGAGTCTGGGGGGCGTGTCCGATGTCAAGAATCAAAGCCTCGCCTACGGGATCGATCACGCCCTTTCCTCGTCACTCCTGGCGGATTTCCGCTTCGGCTGGTTCAAATACAAGGTCAACGTCCTGCCGTTCGACTATGGCTCCACGCCGGCGGCTGACGCGGGCATCGCCGGGCTCAACGTGGACAAGACCTTCAGCTCGGGGCTGCCGGCCGGCTTCGTCAACGGGGATCGCGGCTTCAACTTCGGCTCGGGCCTGGGCGTGAATCGCTGCAACTGCCCGCTGGATCAGGATGAAACGCAGTGGCAGCTGGTCGGCAACATCACGAAGATGGCCGGCAACCACAACTTCAAGGCTGGCCTTGACGTGCGCCGGGCGAACAATTTGCGCGTGCCGAGCGATGCCCACCGCTCCGGCGAATTGAGCTTTTCCGAGAACCGCACGCGCGGCCCGCAGGGAGGCGGTCTCGGCATCGCGACCTTCCTGCTCGGCGACGTCACGCAGCTGCGGCGTTATGTGAGCCCGAATACCGATGCGCGCGAACAGCAGTGGCGCACGGCGTATTACGCGCAGGATACGTGGCGGCCGCAGAGCAAGGTGACCCTGAACTACGGGCTGCGTCTCGACGTCATCAACCCGCAGACCGTGAACGGGGCCGGCAACGGCGGCTTCCTCGATCTCGCGACCGGGGAGATCCGGGTGGCCGGCGTCGGCGGGATCCCCCTGAACGGCGGCATCAAGAACCGGCTGAACTGGGCGCCGCGCCTCGGGGCGACGTATCAGATCGACAGCAAGACGGTGCTTCGCGCCGGATTCGGCCGCAGCTACGATCTCGGCGTGTTCGGATCGCTGTTCGGCCACAGCGTCACCCAGAACCTGCCGGTCCTGTCGGTGCAGGAGATCAACGCGCCCGAGAATTTCGAGCGCGTGTTCACGCTCGCGCAGGGTCCGCCGGCGCCGGTGTTTCCCTCCGTCCCGTCGAACGGCCGCTTTCCGCTGCCGAACGGGGTGTTTGCCCGCGCGCTCCCGGAGAAGCAGCGCCCTCCGACGGTTGACGCGTTCAACGTCACCATCCAGCGGCAACTGACGAACACCCTGTCTGCGGAGGCCGCCTACGTCGGCAACCGCGGCCGGAACGTGTTTGCCGGCGACGGGCCGGCGTTCAACATCAATCAGCCGACGCTCGCGGGCTACCCGAATGTGCCACAGAACAATCGCCGGCCGTTTTTTGCAGGCGGCGTCGCGAACACTCTTGGCCTGGGCGGCGCGTTCGGCTGGACCCAGGGCATCGACTATTTCTGCAACTGCGCCGAGAACTCGTACGACTCGTTGCAGATGAAGCTCACCCGGCAGTTCTCGGGCGGGTATTCCGTGAAAGTGGGATACACGCTGCAGCATGAGGTGCAGGAAAGCGGCGACTACTTCATCTACGACCCGGAGCTGAACAAGGGGCCCGCCGACTGGGATCGGAAGCACAGTCTGGGGCTGTCCCTCGTCGCTGAAGTGCCGGTCGGCCGCGACAGAAAGTACATGTCGTCGATCTCGCCGCTGGCGGACGCCGTGGTGGGCGGGTGGCAGTTCAACACGAACACGACCATCCAGAGCGGCCTGCCCTTCAGCGTCAATTATCGTGATGCGGGCGCGGACCGCGACACCGGCGGAAACAACCGGCCTAATCTGACGGGTGATCCCGCCGGTCCGAAGACCCAGGCGCAGTGGTTCAACGTGACGCCGATCGGGGCATCCGGCAGCGCGTTCTCGCGGCCGGCTCCCGGGACGTTCGGCACCATGAAGCGCAACTCGCTGCGCGGTCCCGGCTACTGGCGGACCGATGCCTCAATCTTCAAGCACTTCCGCATCAACGGCGCGCGGCTGCTCGAAGTCCGCGCCGAAGCCGTGAATCTCTTCAACAACGTGAACCTCGGCAATCCCGATTCGGAAATCGGAGTCCCCGGGAACAACAACACCAACGCCGGCCGCATCAACTCCACGGCGTACTTCAACGGGGACCCACAGCGCAACTTCCAGTTCGCGTTGAAGCTTTCATTCTGACGCGTCGCACGTCGCACGTGTGGCACGTCGCACGTGGCACGTCGCACGTTACAGAGCTCTGAGGACCGCAACCGGCGTGTTCTGGAACACCTCGCCGAGGAAGATCCACGCGGCATCGCCCGCTCGTGTCGGCCGGACCTCCGCGCCCGTAAGCTCGTGGCGGAACGTGCGCCCGGCCAGACACGGTGGAATCATGATCCGCGAGGTCTTCCAGCAGTCGGCGCCAAGTGGCGCGTGGGCCTCGGCATCGACGATCGCGTGACAGAGGCGGGGGGCGGCGAAAATCACCGCATCACGCGTTCCGTCGTCGGTCTCCTCCATTCTGGCGAACGCGATGGCTGCCGCGGCGACGGTGACCTCCGTCTCGAGTGGAAGGTATCTTCCGGCCGGGAAGACGCGCGGCAGGTCCCGGCGCAAACGCAGGCCCGCCGTCGTGACGAGCAGCTTGATCCGGCCGTCCTTCCAGTTCTCCAGCCATTCCGACACGATCGCCCCGCGCTCCCGCGGATCTCGGGCGAGCAGGGCATCGACCTCGTCGAGCAGCCGGCGTCGGTGGTCAAAATCAACCGGACGGCGATTGTCCGGGTCCACGAGGCTGAGGTCCCACAATTCGGTGCCCTGGTAAATGTCCGGCACGCCCGGTGAGCCGAGCTTCAGCGTCGTCTGCGCGAGCGAGTTGACCATGCCCAGTGAGGCCACGCGTGCCTGGAACGGCAGGAACGCACTCAGGAACCGCGCCCCCGCCGGCCCCGACAGTCCGCGTTTCACGAACCGCACGAGTGCATCCTCGTACGGCTGATTCGTCGTGAGCCAGCTGGTATGTACCTTGGCCTCGCGCACCGACTTCAGCATGTACTCGCAGAGCCGCTCGATGAGGTCGGCCGGGGCTTCGGTGGCGTCGGCCGGCACGCCGGTCGGCCAGGCGCCCAGCACGGCCTGGTAGAACCGATATTCGTCGGCGCGATCGGGCGCAGGCTCCCCGTCGACGACCGTGCGATGCGCCCTGTTGATCCGCATCCACCGCGAGACCTGACGGCTCCACTCGTCAGGAATCTCAGAGATGACGTTGATCCGCGCCCGCACGTCCTCGCCAACCTTGGTATCGTGCGTCGCCGTCGCGAGCATTTCAAACGGCCACGCAGCCGCGCGTGCGCTGTTCGCGTCGTGGAACTCCTCCGCCGACCGGCCGAACCGCGAGGGATCGCCGCCGACTTCGTTGAGCGACAGCAGCACGTTGTAGCGGTAGAAGGCTGTGTCTTCCAGTCCTTTGGCCTGTACGGGCCCTGTGTACTGCTGGAACTTCATCGCGAAGCGCAGCCGCTCGCGAGCCTCCGTCTCGTTGGCGGGCGGGTAGCCGTCGCGGCGCTCCTGACCGGGCGGTGCGGATTCGTCGTTCGGATCGCGCGGGAGGACCACTTCGCGGAAGAAATCGAAGATGGACGACTCCATCGCCGGGTTGCGGCGCCGTGCGCGGGCGATCGCACGCGACACGACGGCGCGGTCGGCCGGGCGCCAGCCGTGTTCGTCCACGTACGTCCGATAGACGGGAAAGCACGCGACCACTTCGGTGATCGCGTCGCGCAGGCTGTCGAGCGTGAAGTCCCTCGACTTCCGATTGTTCTCGCCGATCCGATCGAGCACGTGCGCGAGCACGTTCAGTTCGCTGGCCATCGCGGTGGACACGATGAGGCGCTTCGCCGCATAGAGCACGTCGTCGAACGGCTCGTTCCGGCCGGTGAGCTTTGCGTATATCCGCCGCGTGCGCCGCGCCTGGGCGACATCGACGAACAGACCGTTCAGATCGTTCAGGTAGTTGTAACCGGTGGTCCCGTGCACGGCCCAGTCCGACGGCAGCTGTTCCCCCGCCGACAGGATCTTCTCGGCGACGACGTACATGGGTCGGCTGACTTCCTCCTCGGCGGGAGCCGTCACACCCCACGCGTCAGCCGCCAGCTGCTGAAGCATGGAGAAGTAGCGGCGGGGATCGAAGAGGCCATCAGGATGATCGATCCTGACCGCGTGCACCTTGCCGTCCCGAATCAGGGCGCCAAGCAGCTGGTGGGTCGCATCGAAGACCTCCTTGTGCTCGACCCTCAGCCCCGCCAGCGTGTTGATGTCGAAGAAGCGCCGGTAGTTGATTTCGTGGGAGGCCGTCCGCCAGTAGGCGAGGCGATAAGCCTGTGTCTCGAGCAGGTCGTGCAGCGCGTTGAAGCTGGCGGCATTTCCCGGCGTGCCGTTGAACGTGCGGATGGCCTGCTCGATTGCGTCGCGCACCGCGGGCGCATCGGCGCAGAGCCTCACCAGGCGCATCCGTGCGACCTCCCGCTCCCGCTGCCTTTCGGCAATGCGCAGCGGATCGGTCTCCGTATAGGAGGCGAGGTTCTGGAGCGACGTAATGATGCTCAGGAATTCATTCAGGTGCGGGCTGTCAGCGCCGAGCGCCGAGGTGGCGGGCTCCACGGCCGCCTGGTAGACGCGCGGGGCCTCGCGGGCGTTGATCGGCAGGCGCCGATCGAAATACTGCAGGACGAGGAGGCCATCTTCGAACGCCAGCTGCAGCTCACCGCGCTCCAGCACGTTTCCATACTGGTCCCCCAGAATCGGCAGGAGCAGCTTCGCGTGGAGCTCGGCCTTGATCGGCGTCCAGTCCACATCGAAGAAAATGGCGGCCGGCGAGCTCGGTCCGTTCTCCAGCAGGTCGTTCCACCGCGCATTGTTGCCCGTGCCGATCCCCATGTGGTTCGGCACAAAGTCCACCACGTGCCCGAGCTTCTCGCGCGCAATGGCGGCGCAGAACGCGTTGTGCGCTTCGGCACCGCCTACCTCGGGGTTGATTTCGTTGTGATCGGCGACGTCGTATCCGTGCGTGCTGCCGGGCGCGGCGGTGAAGTAGGGCGACGTGTAGCAGGCGCCGACGCCGAGCCGCGCGAGGTACGGCACGATCGCCGCGGCGTCAGTCAGCGGAAAATCGCGGTGGATCTGGAGTCGGTAGGTGCTGCCCGGTACGTATCTCGGCCGGGTCCCTGCGTATGCCTGCGGACTTTTCATCAACGTGAACTGATCGCACTCGCCAACGCGCTATACCTTCTGAAAGATGACCGCGCCCGGTCTCGAGAAATGGACGATCGGACCTCCAGAGCCGGTGTCGATCTGCGAAGGCGCGGGATCCAGCGCGAACGGCGGCTCTTCTGTCGAGAGCACAACGTGCCACTCTCCATTCTCGTCGTCCCGGGCCGCAAGGAAGGGCGACAGGTCGACTGTGCCAGCCCCCTTGAGGCGCGCGGCAACCCAGAAGACGCCGCCCTGCTCTGCGCGCCGGATGACGACGGACCCATCGTCCGGAGCCTCGGCGTCACCTGCGGGCAACTCGCTCGCACCGAGCGCCGGGTGCTCGAGCCGCAGCGCGAGCAGCGCCTGATAGAGCGCGAATACGGCCGCATGGGCAGGCTCCCGCATCTCCGCCCAGTCGAGATGGCTGTCGGCGTGCGTAGACGGGGATTGGGGATCGGGGATGCGAACGAGCGCCTCCTCGTTCGAGAACTCCGGGAAGTCCGCGAACTCGCGCCGGCGACCCTCCGTAACGAGCCGCCCGAGGGCCGGCTCGAGATCCGTGAAGTACTGGAACGGCGTCTCGGCTGCCCACTCCTGCCCCATGAAAAGCAGCGGCGTCATCGGCGCGGTGAGCAGGACGACGGTTGCCGCGCGCCAGGCCTCCGCGGCGATGCTGCCGTGCAGCCGATCGCCCATCGCACGATTGCCGATCTGATCGTGGTTCTGCAGGCAGATGATGAAGCGGCGCATCGGCACCCGTGAGGGATCCGTGCCGCGGTTCGTGCCCTGGTGAGCGGAGCGCTGGCCCGTGAACAGCCAGCCCTGGCGGATCGTCCGTGCGAGCTCCTCCGTCGTGCCCTGGAAGTCCGAGTAGTACGCGTGCTGATCACCGGCGAGCAGCCTGCGCACGACGTGGTGGAAATCGTCGGCCCACACACCGTCGAGGCCCCACCCGCCGTCCGCCGTGTCCTCGATCATCGGTGCGAGATTGCGGTGGTCCTCGGCGTGGATGAACACGGGCCGGCTGGATGCCGCGCGCGCCGCCTGAACGATGTCGCGCACGATGGCCCCGGCGTCGTCTTCGATGAGCGCATGCGTCGCGTCCAGGCGGAGCCCATCGAGGTGATACTCGCGCACCCAGTAGCGTGCGTTGTCGGTGACGAAGCGGCGGACCACCTCCGACCCGGCGGCGTCCAGGTTGAGGGCGCGGCCCCACGGCGTCTCGTGTCTATCCGTGAAGTACGGGGGATAGAACTCCGGCAGGTACGCGCCTTCGGGGCCGAGATGGTTGTACACGACGTCGAGCATCACCGCGAGTCCCAGCTGGTGCGCGCGATCGACGAGCCGCCGTAGATCGTCGGGGTGCCCGTACGCACGCGACGGGGCGTAGAGGCACACTCCGTCGTAGCCCCAGTTGCGCGCTCCGGGGAAGTCCGCGACCGGCATCAACTGCACTGCGGTGACGCCCAGATCCCGAAGAACGGGGAGCCGGGCCGCCGTCCCGGCAAACGTGCCTTCCGGGGAAAACGTTCCGACGTGGAGCTCGTAGACGACGAGATCCCGCAAGCTGCGGCCGTTCCAGTGTTCGTCTGTCCAGGCGAAGGCCGTGGGATCGACGATCTGGGAGGGCCCGTGCACGCCGTCCGGCTGGAACCGGGAGGCCGGGTCCGGCCGGTCGTCACCCGCGTTGATCCGGTACGCATACCGATCTCCGGCGGCGGCGCCGTCGACGACCCGTTCGAAGACGTCGTGTTCACCGCGGGTCATGGGGTACGTCCCGGCAGCCGCGCCGTCGTGAATCACGAGCGTGAGGTTCGCATCCGCCGGGGCCAGTGCTCGGAAACGCGTGCCGCGCGGCGTTACGCTGGCGCCCAGGTCGAGTTGCTCGGTTGCGACGGCCGTATCCATGGAGTCACCGGGGCGGTGCGGGGTCCTTGCCGCCTGCCCGAAGCTGTGTGGTCAGATTGACGCGGCCGGCCGCGGTCAGAGCCGCGGACTTTCGAGCAGCTCGAAAATCCCGCGCAGCGGTATCCGCACCCAGTCCGGCCTGTTGTTGAGCTCGTAATTCAACTCGTACAAAGCCTTGTCGAGCACGAACAGCTGCAGCAGCGCGTCGCGCTGCGATGTCGCGGCCGGAATGAACAGCGCGCCGGCGGCCGCGGTGAAATACCCGCGTAGAAACGCGGCAGTAGTCCACGCCTGCCAGATGCGTGCCCAAGGCTCGAACCGCTCGAGCTCCGCGGGACGCGATGCGACGTGATGGAACAGCCCGGCGTACGCGGCGTAGCTGAACGAACGCATCATCCCCGCGACGTCCTTGAGCGGCGACTGCTTCAACCTTCGCTGCTCGATGGGCCGTGCGGGTTCTCCCTCGAAGTCGAGCAGGTAATAGTCGTCTTCCGCGCGAAGGACCTGACCGAGGTGGTAGTCCCCGTGCACGCGGATCTTCGACGCGGAGAATTCGAGCGCAGGCGCGGACCGAATCCGTTCAAGGAGCGTATCGCGTGACTGCAGAAGCCGTTCCGCTGCCGACGCCACATCGGCCGGCAGGGCCGAGGCGGGTGACTCCAGGCTCTGCAGCGCCTTCTGAGCCTCGGCGGCCGCGTCGCGACAAATCGCATCGAGATCGTCCTTGGTGAACGGCTCCGGAGCGAACGCCAGGTTCGAGGAGTCAGAGGCGAGGGCCACGTGCATCTCTGCCGTTCGACGTCCGAGGACTTCCGCCGCGGCGAGCGACGGACCCATCAGCGAGCCGACGAGCTCCGGCGGCGCCTGCTCCATGAGGTCGGTGTAGAAGGCGGACGGCGGCGCCTCCGGCAGGGACGTGCCCTCGACGTCATCGTAGAAACGCTGCACCTGCTCGGTCGCATGAGTCCAGCCGTCACCCTGGCTCGGGACGAGCTGCTGCATCATCGCGAGCGTCATCGGTCCGTCGGCCAGCCGCGCGTACTCGAAGGCGCCCGCGACGCGCGGCACGCGCGCGAAGCCGGTTTTATCCGTCAGCTGCCGGCCAATCTCGTAATCGGGGTTGATGCCGGGTTGCAGACGGCGGAACAGCTTCAGGATCAGCCGGTCGCCGTACACGATCGACGTGTTGCTCTGCTCCGCCGACGTGCGGGCGACACGCAGATTCTCGCCCGCGGGTCCGCGCAAATCGGCGAACGCGTCCGTCTTCAGCCCCTTGACGTTGCCCCGTTTCGTGATCGTCTGCTCCTCTCCCGCGAGTGCCTCGAGCAGGGTTCTCGCGAAGCGGTCGTCGAGCCACGCATCGAACAGCACTCCCTTGCGCGCCCCCGTGATGTTGGCGACGACTGAATGCGGTGCGCGATCCTCGAGCCCTTGCACGTCGGCGTGTCCGCAAATCGTGAGCGGCAGGAAGTACTCGTCGCGCCCGCCGTCGCCGAACTCCACTTCGACGACGGTCAGGAACAGGGGCTGAGGGCCGCGGCGGAGAACGCCCCAGTCCGCGAACCGGGCCGAACGGGTCGGGCGGGCTTTTCCGCCGAACCACCGCTGACGCTGCAGGAACGGCTGCAGCAGGTCCCGCTCGATGAGCGTCCGCACGTTGCCTTCGAGCAGTGTCTCCCATGCTGCGCCGACGAAGAGCGCGGGCGCGTGGATCACGTCGGTCGCCGCCGCGGGTGCTACTCGTGCCGTCACCGCGGAGGGGGCCTCTTCGAGGCGGAACCAGTAGAACGCGTACGGCGCGAGCGTGAGGAAGTACGGCAGGTCGCCGATGCGGGGGAACTCCGTGAGTCCGAGCATCTCCACGGGCGTCATGCCCCTGAAGCGGGAGAGGTCGAGCTCGACCGGCTGGACGCTGCGCGCGAGGTTCGCGACGCACAGCACCGTTTCTCCCTCGTAGCGGCGGACGTACGCGAGCACCTTTCGGTTCTGCGCCGGGAGGAAGTCGAGTGTGCCGCGTCCGAACACCTTCGACTGCTTGCGGAGGCCGATCATCCGCTTCATCCAGTTCAGCAGCGAGAACGGCGCGCGCTCCTGCGCCTCCACGTTCAACCCCTGGTAGCCGTATACGGGATCCATGATGGGCGGCGCGTACAAACGGGCCGGATCGGCGCGCGAGAACCCGGCGTTGCGATCGCCGGTCCACTGCATCGGCGTACGGACCCCGTTCCGATCGCCGAGATAGATGTTGTCCCCCATGCCGATCTCGTCACCGTAGTAGATGACCGGCGTGCCTGGCATCGAGAAGAGCAGGCTGTGCAGGAGCTCGATCCGGCGGCGGCTGTTCTCGAGCAGCGGCGCGAGCCGGCGGCGGATCCCGACGTTGATGCGCATCTGCGGATCGGCCGCGTACGCCTGGTACATGTAGTCGCGCTCTTCGTCGGTCACCATCTCGAGCGTCAGCTCGTCGTGATTCCGGAGGAACATCGCCCACTGGCAGTTGTCCGGGATGTCGGGCGTCTGGCGGAGGATCTCCGTGATCGGGTGGCGGTCTTCCTGGCGCACGCCCATGAACATCCGCGGCATGAGCGGAAAATGAAACGCCATGTGGCACTCATCGCCGTCGCCGAAGTACGGGCGGACGTCGGCGGGCCACTGGTTGGCTTCGCCGAGGAGCATGCGGTCGGGATAGCGGGCGTCGAGGGCCGCGCGGATCTTCTTGATCACCTGGTGCGTCTCGTCCAGGTTTTCGCAGATCGTGCCCTCGCGCTCGATGAGGTACGGGATGGCGTCCAGCCGGAGGCCGTCGACCCCGCGATCCAGCCAGAACTGCATCACCTTGATCACGGCCTCGAGCACGGCGGGGTTGTCGAAGTTGAGGTCGGGCTGGTGATGGAAGAAGCGGTGCCAGTAGTACGCCTTCGCCACGTCGTCCCAGCGCCAGTTGGAGGTCTCGGAGTCGGTGAAGATGATCCGGACACCCTGATACTTCTGGTTCGTTTCGCTCCAGACGTAGAAGTCGCGTTCAGCGGACCCGGCCGGTGCGCGCCGCGCCGCCTGGAACCACGGGTGCTGATCGGAGGTGTGATTGATGACGAGCTCGGTGATGATGCGCAGTCCCAGGCGATGAGCTTCGCCGACGAACCTGTCGAAATCCTCGAGCGTGCCGTAGCTCGGATGGATGTTCTCGTAGTCGGCGATGTCGTACCCGTCGTCCTTGAGCGGCGACGGGTAGAACGGCAGGAGCCAGAGGCAGTTGACCCCCAGCCCCTGGAGGTACTCGAGCTTTTGCGTCAGCCCCTGGAAGTCCCCGACGCCGTCGTTGCTGCTGTCGAAGAACGCACGAACGTGGGCCTGGTAGATGACGGCGTCTTTGTACCAGAGAGCGTCGGCCATGGCGGTCAATTCACGTCGCGAAAGGGGGGCTGGCGGAGCCGCCCTGGGTGATGAACGGGGATCGCTGCTCCGATCAGCGAGTGTCCGGCAGCCCCGGAAGGTCCCCGAGCGGCCGCGGCAGCCGGACGTGCAGCACGTGTGCAACGCGTGATCCCGGCTCGAGCCGCACGTAGTTGAACGCGCCGCGCCAGTAGTACCGCTCGGACGAGAGCAGATCGTGCACCTCGACGGTGTCGTGCGGCGTGAAGCCCCAGTCGGCGAGCGGCAGCTGCACGTAGCCGTGCTGCATGTGGAACGGATCCACGTTGACGACCGTGAGAATGAGATCGGTCCCGTCCACCGACCGTTTGCTGTAGCAGATCAGCTCGGGACTGTCGCAGGGATGAAACGCCAGCCCGTGGTCGTGCTGCAGCGCCGGGTGCGCGCGGCGGATGGTGTTGATCGCCCGAATGAGCCCCGCGAGGCTGTCGGGCCGATCGAACTGGCGCGGTCGGATCTGGTACTTCTCGGAGTCCAGATATTCCTCGCTGCCCTCCTTGACGGGCACGTTCTCGAACAGCTCGAATCCGCTGTAAATGCCGTACGAGGCGCCCAGGGTGGCGGCGAGCACGAGACGGATCGCAAAGGCCGGCGGGCCCCCGCGCTGCAGGTATTCGTGCAGGATGTCGGGCGTGTTCGCGAACAGGTTGGGCCGCATGTACTCGCGCACGTCTGTCTGCGTCAGCTCAGTGAAGTACGCCGTGAGCTCCGCGGCGGTGTTCCGCCAGGTGAAGTAGCTGTAGGACTGCGAGAACCCGCATTTGGCGAGATAGCGCATCACCTTCGGCCGGGTGAACGCCTCCGACAGAAAAATCGTGTCCGGGTGCTCGCGGTGGAGCTCGCCGAGCACCCAGTGCCAGAATCGGAACGGCTTCGTGTGCGGGTTGTCCACGCGGAAGATACGCACGCCGTGGCCGATCCAGAACTCGAAGACCCGCTTCAACTCCTGCCAGAGCGCCGGCCATTGTGCCGACTCGAAGTTGATGGGGTAGATGTCCTGGTACTTCTTGGGTGGATTCTCCGCGTACTTGATCGTCCCGTCCGGGCGGTGCCGGAACCACTCGGGATGCTCGCGCACGTACGGGTGATCGGGCGAAGCCTGGAAGGCGATGTCGAGCGCGATTTCCAAACCATGCCGCGCGGCCGCTTCGACGAAGCTGTCGAAGTCGTCGAGTGTCCCGAGGCCCGGCTCAATCGCCATATGGCCGCCCTCGTCGGAGCCGATCGCCCACGGACTCCCCGGGTCGCCGGGTCCGGGAGTGAGCGTGTTGTTCGGCCCCTTCCGGAAGCTCCGGCCGATCGGGTGCACGGGCGGCAGATACAGGACGTCGAACCCCATCGACGCGATGTAGGGCAGGCGTCCGGCGGCCTCGGCGAACGTGGCGCTCCGCCCCGGGTCCGTGCCTGCGGATCGCGGGAACATCTCGTACCACGCACCGAACCGCGCGCGTTCGCGTTCGACGAGCACGCCGAGCACCCGGTCGAGGCGCGTGCCGAAGCGACGGTCCGGATGGGCGGTCATCAACCGGCGCAGATCGTCCGATCGGACCGCCGCGATGCGCGCCGCTGCGGTGCTGGCCGAATCGGCAATGCGCGCGGCGTGCTGCTGCAGTTCGGTCGCGTGCTCCCCGGCGCCCGCCGCTGTCTCTCGAATCAGCTCACTGCCTTCGAGCAGTTCGCTCGTCACCTCCTGCCCGGCGTCAACCTTCTTGATGAGGTCTCGCCGCCACGTGGCGAACCGGTCGACCCAGCCCTCGACGGTGTATTCGTAGCTGCCCGGCGATTCGACAGTGAACGCCGCCTGCCAGCGGTCGTTCGTCGTGAGTGCCATCCGCTGCTCGCGCCACGCCGCATCACCGGCCTGCCGATACAACAGCGCCGCCGCGAGCTCGTCGTGTCCGTCGGCGAATACGTCGGCGGTCACGATCACCCGCTCGCCCGGGACCCGCTTGATCGGGAATCGGCCACCATCCACCTCGGGACGGACACCTTCGACAACGACGCGGCGCTGAAGCGCCGGATCGAGCGCCGGCGGGCGCTCCTTCGGAGCCATGGCCGTGGCCGATCGTTCGTCGGCGATCTGCTTCCGGCGGGGGGTTGCGAGTGTGGATTTCGAGGTCGCGGGACGTTTGGCCATCGGTCTTTATCAGCTATCAGTTCTCAGCGATCAGTTCTCAGCGATCAGTTCTCAGCTATCAGTTCTCAGCCACCAGCCACCAGCCATCAGCCATCAGCTTCAGCCGTCAGCTCTCAGTTGGTTTCAGCACGTAGCACGGAGCACTCCGGGCACCCAGGCACCTTGGCACCTTGGCACCTTGGCACCCCTGGCACCCCTTCAATAGACCCCCATAGGCCCCCAGTCCTCGACGCGCCGCAGGTCCTCTTTGCGGCAGTTCAACTTGAGGACGGCCATCGAGCGGGGGAGCAGTTCGTACCGGCCTCCGGCACGGAGCCGTCGTGACGGCGCCCACGGATCGGCGGTGTCGATCAGCGTCTCCCAGCGCTCCTCGACTCCGGTTACCGGCAGCGTGAAAGCGATCGGCTCCTCGCCCGCATTCAAAATCAACAAGAGCGTGTCGGAAACGATGCGGCCGCCGCGCTCGTCGACTTCGTCGATCGCGTCGCCGTTCAGCCGGACGCCGAGGCAGCGGACGTCGGGGGAGTTCCACGTCTGGTCGGTCATCTCGCGGCCCGAGGGATCGAGCCACGCGATGTCGGACACGTCGGCGCCGCGAATGCGGCGCCCCTGGAAGAACTTGCGCCGGCGAAGGACGGGGTGCTCTTTCCAGATGCGGATCAGCCGCCGGGTGAAGTCCAGGAAATCGCGCCGCTCGGGCGTGATGTCCCAGGGCATCCAGCTGATTTCGTTGTCCTGGCAGTAGGCGGTGTTGTTGCCCCCCTGTGTCCGGCCGATTTCGTCGCCGCCGCTGATCATCGGCACGCCCACGGAGAGCAGGAGCGTCGCCATCACGTTACGCCGCTGGCGATCGCGGATCTCCAGCACGCGCCTGTCGGTCGTCGGCCCTTCGACGCCGCAGTTCCAGCTGAGATTGTGGTTCTCGCCGTCGGCGTTGTTCTCGCCGTTGGCGTCGTTGTGCTTGTCGCTGTAGCTCACGAGGTCGGCGAGCGTGAAGCCGTCGTGCGCGGTGATGAAGTTGATGCTGGCGTAAGGCCGACGCCCGCTTTGTTCGTACAGGTCGCTGCTTCCCGACAGCCGCGTCGCAAGCTCCGACACCACGCCTCCGTCACCGCGCCAGAACCGGCGTACCGCATCGCGGTACTTGCCGTTCCACTCCGTCCACTTCGAGGGGAAGTTCCCGACCTGATAGCCGCCTTCGCCGAGGTCCCAGGGTTCGGCGATGAGCTTGACCTGCGACAACACCGGATCCTGGTGAATGATGTCAAAGAACGCGCCGAGCTTGTCCACCGCATGCAACTCACGAGCCAGTGCACTCGCAAGATCAAAGCGGAACCCGTCCACGTGCATCTCCTGCACCCAGTAGCGCAGGCTGTCCATGATCAACTGCAGCACACGGGGGCTGCGCATGTTCAGCGTGTTGCCGCAGCCGGTGAAGTCCTGGTAGAAGCGCGCGTCGGTCGGCAGCAGCCGGTAGTAGGAGGTGTTGTCGATGCCGCGCAGCGAGAGCGTGGGGCCCAGGTGATTGCCTTCGGCGGTGTGGTTGTACACGACGTCCAGGATCACTTCGAGGTTCGCGGCGTGCAGCGCCCGCACCATCATCTTGAACTCGCGGACCGCGTCCATCGGCGAGCTCGAGGAGGCGTACCTCACGTCCGGCGCGAAATACGACAGCGTGTTGTAGCCCCAGTAGTTGTTCAGGCCGAGCTGCGCGAGATGCCAGTCGTCGGCGTGGTGGTGGACCGGCATGAGCTCCACTGCCGTGACGCCGAGCGAGGTCAGGTGCCGGATGGCCGGTTCGGAGGCGAGCCCCAGATACGTACCCCGCAACGGTTCGGGCACATACGGGTTCAGTTTCGTGAAGCCCCGCACGTGCAGTTCGTAGATGAGCGTCTCGTGCCACGGCGTCCGGAGCGGGCGATCGCCGCCCCACGTGAACGCGGTGTCGATGACCGCGGCGAGCGGCGCATGCGGCGCGCTGTCCCGCTCGTCGAACGTCGTGTCGTCCTCGCCCGTCTGATATCCAAACAGCGCATCGTCCCACCGCACGGCGCGCCCGATCACCTTCGCGTAGGGATCGAGGACCAGTTTGTGCGCGTTGAAGCGGAACCCCTGATGGGGGTCGTACTGCCCGTGGACACGATAGCCATACAGCTGGCCTGGACGCACATCCGGCAGATAGCCGTGCCAGACCATGTCGGTGTGTTCGGCCAGGGGGATGGTCACGGACTCGACCTCCGAGTCCATCGAGTCGAAAAGGCAGAGCTCTACCCGCGTGGCATGTTCCGAGAAGATGGCGAAGTTGACACCCACACCGTCCCATGTGGCGCCGAGCGGGTAAGGGGAGCCTGGCCAGACGCGCATGTGTGTAGTAGGCACAGAAGGGTTTACGTAACACGTTCCGGCCCGTGTGTGCAACGACGGGCGGCACGCGCGCCGTGGCGTGCCGCTTGCTGCACGAGCTGAAGGGCACCAGCGAGGAGGATCTAATGGGGAACGAAAAGGACAGCGGGAGTGGCGGGACCGAGCGCGTGATTGCGACGCTCAACAGCCTTATTGAAACGTGCAAGGACGGGGAAGAGGGGTTCCGGACCGCGGCGGAGGGGGTGTCGGATCAGGCCGTGAAGACGGCCTTCGCAAAGATCGCGCGGGAGCGCTGGCAGATGGCACGGGAGCTTCAGGACGAGGTGCAGGGACTCGGCGGGAATCCCGAAACCTCCGGCAGCGTGGGGGGAGCGGTCCACCGCGGGTGGATCAACATCAAGTCTGTCGTGACCGGCCGGGACGATCAGAAGATCATCGCGGAGGCCGAGCGCGGAGAGGACGTGGCGAAGGCGGCGTTCAAGGCCGCACTCGAGGAGCCGTTGCCCGCGCAGGTGCGTGCACTCGTCGAGCGGCTTGCGGCCGAGGTGCGGGCCGCGCACGATCAGGTGCGCGCGATGGAAAAGAGCGCACGCTAGATCCGAAACGGCCGGGCGTCTTCAGACCCAACGTAGCCATGTATAGCGATGCGAGAGTCTGACGCCCGGACCGTCGCGGCGCTCCGCAAGTGGAGCGTGCTCCTCGACAGCGCCTTCCGCGTGCCGGGCACGAACATGACGTTCGGGCTCGACCCGCTGCTGGGGCTCATTCCGTGGATTGGCGACATCACCACGCCGCTCTTCTCCGCGGTGCTGCTGCTCCATGCCGTGCGGATGCGGATCCCGAAAGTCGTGCAGCTCCGGATGCTGATGAATGCCGCGATCGATTTCGCGATCGGCGTCATTCCGGTGATCGGGGATCTGTTCGACTTCGGGTGGAAGGCGAACGTGCGCAATCTCGCCCTGCTCGAGCGGCACGCGCACCCCGGAAGCCGAGCCGGCGCGTCAGACTGGGCGTTCGTCCTGATCGTACTCGGCGTCCTCGCGTTGCTGGCGCTGGCGCCCATCCTGATCCTCGGCTGGCTGCTGGCGCATATACATCTTTAACAAGGGCACCCTCTCCCTTTATTCCCCCAACAACTCCCCGATCGGCTGCAGATCCTCGACGTGATCGCAAACGGCCTTGATCATCATCAGCATCGGGACGGCGAGGATCGTGCCCCACAGGCCCCACACCCAGCTCCAGAAGAGGAGGCCGATGAAGATGGCGACGGGGTTCATCTGTGCCGCGCGGCTCATCAACATCGGCGTGAGCAGGAAACCCTCGAGGCTGGTAATCGCGAACGCGACCCCGCACACGTAGCTGGTCTTGAGGAGATCGTTGAACTGCATGAACGCCACGATCCCGAGCCCGCCGGTGACAAGGAGCGGGCCGACGTACGGGATTGAATTGAAGATGCCGGCGAGCAGCCCCCAGATGACGAACTGCTGAACACCAAACCACCAGAGCGCGAGCGAAGTCGCGACAGCCACGAGGACGCTCGTCAGGACCTGAACCCGCATGAAGCTGGCGATCTGGAGATTGATGTCGTCGAGAATTTTGACCGTGATCTTTTTCTGGGTCAGCGTGGGTCCATCTATCTTCACGACCTACCGTTTGTAG
>JBBWZJ010000351.1:0-7446 GCA_039648985.1 Acidobacteriota bacterium
AGCTCGTCTGCGTGCGCCACGAGCGTCTCGGGGACGGTGGCGGTGGGGGCGGTGGACAGCGTCGCGTTCGCCCTGAAGTCTCTCGGGTGGCCTGATCGCCGCCGTTACGAGCTCGCCGGCAGCGGGGGAGGACAGGTATGCATCGTTCGCCGAGAGCGCTGCGTGCAAAAGGGGCTCCCGGTGCGGCGACGTGGATGGGAACCTTCAGCCATCACGGCCGCGTCCGTCGTCATCGGGCTCGCGCGACAGGGACCGGTCAGCCGCCCGGCAGCGCGTGGTCGGGCGGCAGGTCGCGTCCGGACCACGCCGCGCGCGCGGTCCAGTCCCTTGCCGGCGCGGTCCACAACTCGTCGGACGCGGGGAGGCCGAGCGGAAGAAAGGCGACGCTGCACAGATACAAGCTGCCGGTCGAGATGTAGGTTTCGCCTGTGGCGGGTTGGTGGCCGCAGAGGCCGATGCGCAGCCATCCATTCTGGTCGAACGTCTCGGGCGCCTCGAGCGTCCGCCGGATGACGGCCGTAAGTGCACCGCGGACCTGTGCCGGAGAGACCCCTTCCGGAAGGAAGCGGCGGAGCGCGGCCTGCGCGAGCAAGTGGAAGGCGCCCGAGCGATAGGCCAGCGAGCGGCCGAGTGGGGGGAAGGCGCCATCGGGCCCGATCAGCCGCTCCTGGACCGCCGCGAAGCGCTTCGCCCGCTGCGAGACTCGCTGCGCCATGTCTTTCCAGGCCGGCATGTCGCCGCCGCACGCGTCGAGCACGTCCACCAGCATCGGATGAATCACGAAGCTGTTGTAGTAGTCCCAGTGGAACTCCGGACCGTCGCCGTACGCGCCGTCGCCTTTGTACCACTGCTCGTGCTGCCGCAGCGCGTAGTCCACGCGCACGCGGTCCCATGTGGCTCCGAGCTGCTTCAGCCCCGCCTCGACCGTCGCCGAGAACAGCAGCCAGTTGTTGTAGCCCGGCACGATCGCGCGCGTCGATTCGAGCGCCGCCACCAGGTTGCGCCGGGTGCCCGCGTCGAGCGTCGCACCGAGCGCTCGCGGCGCCCGCAGCAGCCCCTGCGCGAGAAAGGCGGCATCCACCAGCGGCTGGCGCTCCAGCGTGAAGTTCATGAAATCGGGCGATGCCGGATCGGCCGCATGCGCGAGCGCGCGTCGCGCGAGGTCGGCGTATCGTGCTCGGATCCGTCCTTCAGCCGTGTCTTCCGGCGCGAGCTCCAGCCAGGGAGCGATGCCCGCGAGAAGCCGTCCGAACGCTTCGAGATGGGTGACGTTGTTCCGAGTCGTTCCCGCCGCCTGCTCGACTGGCATCCTGGCCTTGAGCGTCCCGGCAGCGAGGTTGGTCAGCACCGGCGCGGCCACGCGTTCCACCAGGCGCACCCACGTGTCCCGGTCCGTGGTGGCGGTGGCCTGCCCGCCCGCCTGCAGCGGCAGGCCCGCCAAAGCAGCCCCCGCACCCGCCGTCGTCAGGAATTCGCGGCGATTCATCGGCGCACGATACAGGATTTCAGCTTCAGGGTTCCAGCTTCCGCTTCCCGCTTCCCGCTCCGGTTCGGGCTTCCCCGCCTCCCCGACGGAATCCCCAGCCATGGCCCGCAGCATCTTTCTGCCGGCGCACGCGTGCACCCTGGCACCCATGGCACCCCTGGCACCCCTGGCATCCCTGGCACCCCTGGCCCCCTTGTCCTATACTGCTGGGCGCTTCGGCCGTATTCAGTCCCCGGGTACGGTCCGCGGCGCGGGCCAGCCGGGCCCCGCACACACAACCGGGCCCATTCCCGATTCACGTGGAGAGTGTCATGACCCCGCACACGCAGCTCACGCGGCTCCCGCGCGTCCTCGCCGCGATCGTCCTTGGTGTCCTCGCCCTGGCGGGCACAGCGTCCGCGCAGTTCGACGCGGCGACGGTCCTCGGTGCAGTACGGGACGCCTCAGGGGCGGTGGTCCCGGGCGCAACAGTCACCCTCAAGAACGTGGGCACGGGCATTTCCGCGACGACGGTGAGCGATCAGGATGGGAGCTATCAGTTCCTCAACGTCCGGGTCGGCACGTACAACGTGCGCGCCGAGCTGCAGGGCTTCTCGGCTGCCCAGGCGGACGACTTCCCCGTTGTCGTCAACGCGCGGCAGCGGGTGGACCTGACGCTGAAGGTCGGCAGCGTCGGGGAGACAGTCGTGGTCACCGGCGCCGTGAAGCTGCTCGAGACGGAGTCGAGCGAACGCGGCACGATCATCGGCAAGGAGCAGATCGTCAACCTGCCGCTGAACGGCCGCGCGTACGCGGACCTCGCGCTCCTGAGCCCCGGCGTCCGCCGTTCGGCTATCTCGGACTCGCGGGACGCGTCCTTCAACGTGAACGGGCTGCGGAGCGCCGTCAACAGCTTCATCCTCGACGGCGTGGACAACAACTCGTACGGCACGAGCAACCAGGGATTTTCGAATCAGGTGGTGCAGGTCTCGCCGGACGCCGTCGAGCAGTTCAAGGTCGAGACCAACAACTTCAGCGCCGAGTTCGGACGCACGGGGGGCGCCGTGATCAACGCTTCGATGCGGAGCGGCACGAACGCCTTCCGCGGGACGGTCTGGGAATTCAACCGGAACACGGCGCTGAATGCGGTCGGGTTCTTCAAGCCCACGAGCGGGGTCAAGCCCAAGCTCCTGCGCAATCAGTTCGGCGCCGTCTTCGGCGGACCGATCGTCCGGAACCGCACGTTCTTTTTCGCGGATTACGAGGGCTTCCGGCAGATTTCACGCACGGTGACCTTCGCGAGCATCCCCACCCTCGCGCAGCGTGAGGGAATTCTCGGCAAGCCGATCCAGAACCCGCTGACTGGTGAGCTCTACGCGGACGGCGTCATCCCATCGAGCGCCATCACCGCGTTCGCGAAGAAGGTGCTAGCCGATCTGCCGGCGCCCACGAAACCCGGGATCTCGAACAACTTCGATTCGCTGCCGCGGCGGCAGGACTTCAACAACAAGTTCGACGTGAAGGTGGACCACCAGTTCACGAGCCGCATGACGGCCTTCGTGCGCGTCAGCCACCGCAAGGTGGACAACTTCGAGCCGTCGCCCATCCCGGGCGCGACGGGGAGTCCGAGCAACGCGTTCGTCCACGTCCTCAACGATCAGGGAGCCGGCGGCTTCACCTTTACACCGACGCCGACGTCGCTGTTCGAAGCGCGCCTCGGCGTATCGCGGACCAAGGCCGGCAAGGAGCCTCCCGGCGTGGGGTCTCCGGGGATGCTGGAGGCGTATGGCATCCCGGGGCTGCCGACTGACCCGCGCTTCGCGGGGGGCCTGACCGAGCAGGGGGTGACCGGCTGGACGACGTGGGGACGGCAGAACAGCAATCCGCAGTTCCAGGATCCGTCCGTGCTGAACCCCCGCATCAACTTCTCGTGGATGAAAGCGCGTCAGAGCTTCAAGACCGGTTATGAGTACCAAGCCATCAACACGCGGATCGACGACTTCAATCCCAAGTACGGCCGCGACAGTTACGGCGGCCAGTTCAGCCGCCCGTCTGGCGCCACGGGCAGCGACCCGGCAATCTACAACCTCGCCGATTTCATGTTCGGCGCGCGCAACGCCTACTCGATCATCAACCCGTTCATCGCGAACCTCCGCCAGCGCATGCACTTCACCTATCTGCAGGACGACATGAAGGTGGCGCCGCGGCTCACGGTCAACCTCGGGCTCCGGTACGAGTTCGCCACGCCGCAGTGGGAGAAGGACAACTTCCTGACCAACTACGACCCCGCGACGAACACGCTCATCAAGGCTAAGGACGGATCGATCTACGATCGCGCGCTCGTCAACCCGGACCGCAACAACTTCGCGCCCCGGCTCGGGCTGGCGTTCACGGTCAACGACAAGACCGTCATCCGATCCGGCTACGGTGTGAGCTACATCCATTTCAACCGCATGGGCGGAGAGAACCTCCTCTCGTTCAACGGCCCCCACGTCGTCGGCGTCAATATCACGCAGCAGCCGTCGCAGGGGCTCTGCGGCGCGACGAGTGCGCCGACAAGTTGCTTCCGGACCACGCAGCAGGGGTATCCGGAGGGGCTCACGGTTCCGGCGAACTTCAACCCCCTCAACGTCCGGGTGAACTACATCCCGAAGGACAACCCGACGGGCAGCGTGCAGAGCTGGCATGCGTCCGTGCAGCGCGAAATCGTCCGAAACCTGCTCGTCGACATCGGATACGTGGGGAACAAGAGCTCGCACATCATGATCCTCGGTGACTTCAACCAGGCGCGACCCAACGGACCGGGCGAGGATGCGTCGCTTCAGGCGCGGCGGCCGATCCAGGGATTCCAGGAGATCCAGAGTGCGTGGGGCGGCGGCAAGGGGGACTACCACGCGCTGCAGCTCAAGGTCGAACGGCGCTACTCGCGTGGACTGTACCTGCTCAATTCGTTCACGTATTCCCGCGCGCGCGACAACGCGTCGGGACACCTCGAAGTGCAGAACGGGGACAACAGCCGCGTGAACTACCGGGATTTGGAAGGCGAGTTCGGCAGGTCCGGGTACGATCAGCCGCTGAACAACACCACCAGCTTCGTGTGGGAACTGCCGTTCGGACGCGGCCGCCGATTCGCGGCCAACCTGAACCCGGTAGTCGACGGCGTGCTCGGAGGCTGGAGGATCGTCGGGATCAACACGATGACCAGTGGCGTGCCCATCAACCTGTCGTATGGGCCGTCGTCAACCTTCAACGTGAGCGGGAGCCCGACGTACCGGCCGAACCTGACCGGCGACCCCGTAACGCCGCGCGCGCAACGCACGATCAAAAATTATCTGAACCCCGCGACGGTCGAAATCCCGACCGACCGCACCCAGCCGTTCGGCAACGCGCCCCGCAACGCCGCGCGGGCCGACCCGTTCTACCAGCTGGATCTCGGGCTGCACAAGAATTTCGGGCTTGGACGTGATGAGACGCGTCTCGAAGCGCGCGTCGAAGCGTTCAATCTGCTCAACAAGACGAACTTCGGTCCCGCGAATGGCAACCGCTCCTCGAGCTCGTTCGGGGCGATCACGTCAACCTCCGTCGCGCGGCAAATTCAGCTCGGCTTGAAGTTCTACTTCTAGTGACGTCGGGGGCCGGGGTGACCCTGCGCCCCGGCCTGACGTTCATCCGGAGGACCGGCCGCGAGCGTCAGCGGCTGGTGCCTCTCGCCTGCTGCGCCTGCGCGAGCCGCTCCAGAAGAGGCTCGGTCTGCTCGATCGAAATGCAGGCGTCCGTGATGCTCTGGCCGTAGACGGCGGGACGCCCCGGCACGTAATCCTGCCGGCCCTCGACGATGTTGCTCTCGAGCATGGCGCCGAAGACCTGCCAGGATCCCGACGCAACCTGTTCGGAAATCGAGAGGGCCACGTCCGACTGCCGCCGGTAGTCCTTGTTGCTGTTGCCATGCGAGCAATCGATCATGACTGCGTCCCGCAGTCCCGTCGATGCAAGCCGGGTGCAGATCTCGCGCACGTGCTCGCTCCCGTAGTTCGGCCCCGTGCGCGTGCCGCCCCGGAGAATGACGTGGCAGGTGTCGTTGCCGGTCGTGTGCGAGATGGCCGCCACCCCCTGTTTCGTGACAGAGGGGAACCAGTGCGGCGACCTCGCGGCCAGCACGGCGTCGACGGCGGTCCTCGTCGTCCCGTCTGTCGTGTTCTTGAACCCGACGGGCATCGACAGGCCGGACGCGAGCTCCCGGTGCACCTGGCTCTCGGTCGTGCGGGCGCCGATCGCGACCCATGAGGTGAGATCCGCGATGTGCTGGGGGATCTGCGTATCCAGGAACTCGGAGGCCGTCGGCAGGCCCATGTTATTGACGTCCAGCAGGAGCTGGCGCGCGAGACGAAGTCCCTTGTTGATGTGAAACGTCTCGTCGAGGTCGGGGTCGTTGATGAGCCCCTTCCAGCCCACCGACGTGCGCGGTTTTTCGAAGTAGCTGCGCATGAGGATGATGAGCTGGCCCGAGTATCGATCCGCCAGCCGCTTCAAGCGCCCGGCGTAGTCGAGCGCGCCTGCGACGTCATGAATCGAGCACGGACCGGCGATGACGACAAGCCGGGGATCCCGCCCCGCGAGCGCCTCGGCGACCGCAGCGCGGGCGTCCGAGACCACATTCGACGCCTTTTCGCTGATCGGAATCTCTTCCAGCAGGATGGCCGGGGGAATGAGCGGTCGTACCTGGGTAATCCGGAGGTCGTCGGTCCGTTGAAGCATCCCATCAAGATTACCGCACGCCGGCAGGCTCGGAAGAGCCGGACCCCTTTGATCCGCGGGAAATCGCGTGTTATTCTGAAAGGGTCGGTTCCGCCGCGCGATACGCGACGGCGTCAAAAAAAGGCTCGAGCGACCCGTCCCGACACCCGGGACACTCACAAAATATGGTCGCGGCCGGGAGGTGCATGCATGGCAGACACTACCGGGAGCAGTCGATAAGACCCTCCCTCGAAGCAAGACACGGCCGGCGGAAACGCCGGCCGTTTTTATTTCAGATGTACGCGATGCAGTCGATCTCGACGAGCGAGTTCCCCGGGATACCACCGGCGGCCGCAATCGTCGTGCGGACACCCGGCTCCGCGCCGAAGCGGCCGAGGAACATCTCGTTCATCCCGGCATAGTCTTTCAGGTCATTCAGGTACACGTTGACCTTCAACACCTTCTCCATGGACGACCCGACCCGCTCCAGGTTCTTCTGCATCTCGTCGAGCACGTGCTTCGTATGGGCCTTGATATCGCCCTCGAAGTGCGCCCCGATGCCGGAGAGGAACACGAGGTTCCCATACGACACCACACCATTGAAGAGGGGCGGTTTTTCAGGAGCCTGCCCGCCTGCATAGTGGACTTTCTTCGTGGGTTTGTCCGCAGCCCCCTGCGCGAGCACGTCGGTCGATCCCGCTACCGCCGCGGCGACAGCGACAGCCGGCCCCTTCTTCAGAAATGCCCGTCGATTCGATTCCGACATCGTCACCTCCTGACGGGCGCCGGGTTGAGCCCGTCCCATCGTGCGTCGCCAACCTGGCCGTAGTCTGGAGGCAGGGTGCGCCAGTCCGGCCGTGAAATGCCGTTCGTGTCGTAGACCACCTTGCCGTCTTTCACCGTCAGCTCGCAGGAGAGCCGCTGGGTGGTGTCCATGCGTCCGCCGTTCATGTCCACGAGGCCGAAGCGCCCGCGCTCGAGCCGCAGCACGGCGACATCGGCGATGGCGCCCACCGTCAGATGGCCGAGGCCGTCCTGCTTGATCTCCCGCGCCGGGTTCCAGGTGGAGCGCGCGACAACGTCGTCCACCGACATCCCGATGGCCAGAAATTTGTCCATGACGTTGAGCATGTCCTTCATGCCCGCATTCATGCTGCCGATGTGCAGGTCAGTCGAAATAGAATCCGGCAAAAACCCCTGCTGAATCATCGGAACCGCCACGCGCCACGCAAAACTGCCTCCGCCAT
>JBBWZJ010000352.1:0-18535 GCA_039648985.1 Acidobacteriota bacterium
CTGGGGCTTAGCAATCAGCAGAACCGAGTGCTAATTGTATAGGAAGCGCGGATGGTGTCATGCAGTCTACTGAGGCGAGTGCGAACCCCTCGCCTCAGTTGACGGGATCGGCGATGGGGGATCGGGGATCGCGGGTCGGGGAGCGGGGATCGGGATCCCTGATCCCCGATCCCTAATCCCTGATGCCCGCTCTTTTGATCCGGTATTCCGTGATCTTGCGCGCGATGGTGTTGCGGTGCATGCCCAGGAGATCGGCCGCGTCGCCGACGCTGCCCTTCGATCGCTGCAGCGCGCGCGCGATGAACATCTTCTCGAACTCGCGCCGCGCGTCGTCGTAGAGCACGCCCTTGTCCAGAAGGTCCTGCACCAGTTTTTCCAATTGGTCGCGCACGGCTAACGGAGCTCGCGTCCGGAAAGAAGCCGGAACGCGTCGATGTACTTCTCGCGGGTCCGCCGGACCACTTCCTCGGGCAGCGAGGGCACCGGCGGCTGCTTGTTCCAGCGGATCTCTTCGAGGTAGTCGCGCACGAACTGCTTGTCGAAGCTCGGCTGACCGTGCCCCGGTTCGTAGGACGATCGCGGCCAGAAGCGGGACGAATCCGGAGTGAGGACCTCGTCGATGAGGACGACGTCGGTGGCGGGATTGCCCGAACCGACCAGCCCGAACTCGAACTTCGTATCGGCGATGATGATCCCCTTCGACTCGGCGTGCTCGGTTCCGCGGCGATAGATTTCGAGGGTCAGCGCTTTGAGCCGCGCGACGAGGTCGGCGCCGACCAGCCGGCCTGCCTCCGCCTCGCTGATGTTGACGTCGTGACCCGTGTCCGCCTTCGTCGCCGGCGTGAAGATCGGCGCCGGGAGGCGCTCCGATTCGCGCAGGCCCGCCGGCAGCTTCACCCCGCAGACGCTCCCGCTCTGCTGATACTCCTTCCAGCCGGAGCCGGAGAGATATCCCCGCGCCACGCACTCGATGGGAATCGGATCGGTCCGCCGCGCGAGCATCGTGCGGCCGCGAAGGACCTCGCGGTGCGCGCGCACGGTCTCGGGGAACTCGTCCACGTCGAGTGAGATCAGGTGGTGCGGGACGAGATCGCCTACGCGCTCGAACCAGAACCCGGAGAGCTGCGTGAGGACCTTACCCTTGTCCGGAATGCCGGTGCCGAGTACGTAGTCGAACGCCGAGATTCTGTCCGTCGCGACGATCAGGAGCGCGGGCTCCCCTGACGGGAGCGCGAGCTCGTAGACGTCGCGGACCTTGCCGCGTCGGTTGAGCGACAGTCCTTCGAGAGACGTTTGGAGCAGGGGAGCAGTGGGGAGCACGGTAACCTCGCGGGAACGTGAAAGCTTACCGATGCGCGGCGGGCGAGTCAAATGCGGAAGCCGACGCATCACGGCGGCGCATCAGCGCTCGCGCACGGTGATGTCCGCCCGCGCGGTCCGGATCGTCAACGCGGGGCCGCCGCCGTGGACGGCGCCGGCAGCGCGATGCTCTTCTCCGTTCGTGGTCGTCTGCAGCGTGCCTTCCGGCAGCCTGATGTCGCCGCGGGTGGCGAGCGCGTCGAGCTGATAGCCGCCCGAGGCGGGCGTGATCTCGACAGAGCCACCGCCATCGCTGTACACGGCGAGCGGCGCCGTCCGCTCGGCGACGAGGTCGAGATCCGAATTGTGCACGTCGATCCGCGCCTCCGTCTGGAGCCCCTTGATCGTGATCGAGCCCGACACAGCGTTCACACGCAAGACTCCGGAGGCCTTCTGAAGCTTGTCGAGCGTGATATCCGCGCCTTGCGAGTCGACGTCGATCGGACCGCCGAGATCGGTGGCGCGCAGTTCGCCCGAGCGGATGTTCACCGACGTCTCGCCGCTGACCCGCTCCACCTGCACATCCGCATTCATCGTCGTGAGGCGAACCGACGCGCACTCGGCGATGTGCAGCTCGCCCCCTCGATGCGTGCCGGTGACCTTGCCGGCGATGCTTCGGATGCGGGCTTCGCCGCGCGTGGACGAGAGCTCGACCCCGGCGACGCCGGTCACCTCCACGGGGCCGCCGCTCGCCTCGAGCGTGACCTGCAGCCGGGCCGGGATTTTGAGCAGGAGACGCAGCGTCCGTTGCGTGCCGGCACGAGGATAGACCACCCCGGCCACGAGGCGGCTTCCCGTACCCTCGACCTGCAGTGTCGTCTCGTGCGCCAGTTGCTGCGCCTCTGCGTCGTCGTACCCGTTCGACTGCACCCGAAGCTCCGCTTCGACGTCGGGGCGGTCCTCGCCGACGATGGTCAGTTCGCCCATCCGCGAGTTGACCCGGAGCTCGGCGACGGCCGTGTCTACCGCATGCCTGGTTGTCGTCGTAACTTCGGCCGATGCGCGATTTCCGCGCACGTGGCGGCGGAAATTTTCGACCAGCTGCCCTAGGGAGAAGCTCTGCTCGCCTGGCGCCGGGGGAGGCGCCGAGACGTGGTACACGACCGCGCCCGCGATCATGAACACGACGACGAGCAGTAACTCACGTTTACCCATAGACTTGGAGCCTGACCTTGTAGTAGAGTTCGCCGGGAAGTCCGGCCAAGTCTGGACGGGTCCTGCCGAGCACTCCCCGGATTTTAATCCCGACTGCACCACGCATGCGGCCAGCTGTTCGCACCGTCCTTATATTTCTGCTCACGATCGGGCTGCTAGGCTTTGCCTTTCGCCATACGGACTTTGCCGGCGTATGGGCGGAAACCCGGCGCGCCGACGGCCGTCTCCTGAGCATCGCGCTCGTCGTGACCGGCTTGACCTACGCGATGCGGGCCTGGCGGTGGCAGTTTCTTCTCGCTCCCATTGGACCGACGCGGTTCGCGAACACCTTCACCACGACCGTCATCGGCTTCGCGGCCAGCGCGCTGCTGCCGGCGCGCGCCGGGGAGGTGGTCCGCCCATACCTGCTGGCCCGGCGTGAACGGCTGAACCCGGCGTCCGCGTTCGCCACGATCGTGCTCGAACGGCTGCTGGACCTCGCCACCGTCCTGCTGCTGTTCTCGGCGTTCGTCTTCACCGTCGCACCCGGTGTGATCTCGGGGGACCCCGGCCAGCTCGCCCGGGTCAAGCTCGGCGGGGCCCTGGCCGCGGCGGCGGCCGTCGGGGGCCTCGGCCTGCTGTTTGCGCTCGCCGGCCATCCGGAGCGACTCGGACGCGCGGCGCTGCGAGTCGAACGCGTGCTTCCCGCACGCCTGGCCCGGCTTGTCGCAGGCCTCGTCGAGACCTTCGCCCAGGGGCTCGCGGTGATGCGCGATCCGACACGTCTCATCACCGCACTGGCCCTGTCGTTCCCGATGTGGATGTCGATTGCCGCGGGGATCTGGCTGACGTCGCGGGCATTTCACATTACGTTTCCCTATGCGGCTTCGTTCCTGGTGATGACGATTCTCGTTGTCGGTGTCGCGGCTCCCACGCCGGGGGCGATTGGCGGGTTCCATCTCGCCTATCAATTCGCGGTGACCACGTTCTTCGGCGCGGATGCGGACCGCGCGACAGGGGCGGCGATCGTGCTGCACGCGATTTCCTTCGTGCCGGTCACGCTGCTGGGCGTCGTCCTGATGATGCGGGAAGGCCTGACGCTCACGGGTGCCCGGCGGATGGCCGAGGAAGCCGCTGGCCGCCCGGATGACGACGCGGCAGGTCTGACGCCCGCCGGTGGGCTGGAGAAGAGCGCGCGATGAAATGCCCCTACTGCGGGAACATGGGAGACAAGGTCGTCGACTCCCGCGAGAGCAAGGAAGGGGACGTGATCCGCCGCCGGCGGCAGTGCCTCGGCTGCGGGAAGCGGTTCACCAGCCGCGAACGCATCGAGGACATCGAGTACCGCGTCGTCAAGAAGGACGGCAACCGCGAGGCCTTCCAGCGCCAGAAGATGATCGCCGGACTTTTGACGGCTTCGGAGAAGCGCCCTGTCAGCATCCAGCAGCTCGAGGCGATAGCCGATCGCATCGAAGCGGAGCTCCAGGAGCGGCACGAACGGGAAATGACGACCGAGGAGATCGGCGCACGACTGATGCAGGAGCTCAAACAGCTCGATCAGATTGCCTATGTGAGGTTCGCGTCGGTCTACCGCCAGTTCCGCGACGTCGGGCAGTTCAAGCGCGAAGTCGACGAACTGCAGAAATCGAAGAGTTGACGAGGAGCGCCGCGCGATGACGACCGTCGGCGAGGCTCGCCGTCCGACGCGCCCGACCCGGCCCGCCGCGGTCCGCACGCCGCCGCCCGAGCGGCGGCCGTTCCGCGACAACCCCCGCCTGATCCTGCTCGGCATCGTCCTTCTGTTCGCGGCTCTTGCCGCGATGGTCTGGTTCGCGGACCACTCGCCCGGTCTCAATCCCGACTTCCTCAGCGAGGTCGTGCTGTACGCCCTGTCGGCGGCCGACCTGACGATGGTGCTGGCGCTGATCTTCTTCCTGGCGCGCAACGTCGTGAAGCTGTTCGTCGAGCGCCGCCGCGGGCTGCCGTTCTCCCGTTTCCGCGCGAAGCTCGTGATGGCGCTGCTGGGGCTGACGATCGTTCCGTCTGTGCTCGTGCTGCTCGTCGGCGGCGAGCTGATTCGGAGCAGCACGCAACTCTGGTTCAGCCAGCCGGTCGACGAGGTGCTGCGGTCCGCTGTCGAAATCGGCGGGGACTATTACCGCGAGCACGAGGCCGTCGTCGGCGCGCACGCGACGAGAATCGCGCGGACGGTGTCGGCGGCGGCCGTTCTGGCCGGTGACGTGGACGGGGTGCGCAGGACCATTGCGCCTGAAGTGACGCAGGGGCGCGTTGGTCTGGTGGAGGTGTACCGGATCCAGCCTGGCGGCACCCCGCTGCCGCTTGTAGCCGTCGAATCCCCCGCGCTTCCGCGTGGTCACGTCCGGGGCCTCGCGGATCGCCTGGCCACGAGGATCGCCTCGGGGAGCGCCGACTCGCAGACCGTCGAGCCGCTCGACGGCGGGGGAGAGCTCGTTCGCGCCGGCGCGATCGTCCGTGATCCGGCGTCGCGGCCGGTGGGCGTCGTGATTGCCAGCGATCCGCTGCGTGGGGACCTCGCGCTGCACGCCAGGCGAATCACTGACGCCTACGAAAATTACAGTCAGCTGCGCGTCGTCCGGCGGCCGCTCGAGGGCGTCTACCTGTCGCTGTTCCTGATGATGACGCTGATGATCCTCGTCAGCGCGACGTGGACGGGGCTCTACCTGGCCAAGCGAATCACCAGGCCTGTGCAGCTCCTCGCTGCGGGGGCGCGGGAGATTGGCGCCGGCCGCCTGGATCATCGGATCGAGCTCGAGACCCGCGACGAGTTCGGGTCGCTCGTCGAGGCGTTCAACACGATGGCCGGGGAGCTTGCGGCGAGCCAGCGCAAGCTCGAGCGGTCACGTGTTGACATGGAGCGGAAGAACCTGCAGCTCGACGAGCGGCGCCGCTACATCGAAACCGTGCTCGAACGGATCGCGACGGGTGTGGTCTCGGTGGCGGCGGACGGCCGGATCGAGACGATCAACACGTCGGCGCTCCGGCTGCTCGCCCTCGACCCGTCGGCGATCGGCCGCGCGTCGACGGAGGCTTTCGCGCGCGAAGACCTGCATCCTCTGAACGCGCTGCTGCAGCGCGTTCACCGGCCGTCCAGCGAATCGGCGGTGCAGGAAGTGGCGGTCATGCGCGAGGGACGCGAGCTGCACCTGGCGGCAGCCGCCACACCGCTCCAGGGAGAAGACGGCGCGGCCGCGGGGGCCGTTCTGGTGTTCGACGACGTGACACCGCTCATCCGGACGCAGCGAGTCGCGGCATGGCGCGACGTCGCCCGGAGACTGGCGCACGAGATCAAGAATCCGCTCACGCCTATTCAACTGTCCGCCGAGCGGATGCGACGTCATTTTGGTTCCGCACCGGCCGCCGCGCGGGCGCTCGTCGACGAATGTACCGCGACAATTGTGAGCGAGGTGGAATCGCTTAAGGCGCTCGTGGACGAATTCGCGCAGTTCGCACGGATGCCTGCGCCGCGGGCCATCCCGGCGGATCTCAACGCCGTGCTGGCTGATACACTGGCGCTCTACAACGGGCTCTTCCAGGGGATCCTGATCGATCGGCGGCTCACCGCGGGCCTGCCGCCGGTCCGCGTCGATGTCGAGCAGATCCGCCGCGTCGTGATCAACCTCATCGACAACGCCGTCGAAGCGCTGGGCGGCGGCCGTGACGTCGCGTCAACCGATCCCGAGGCCACCATCGTCGTCGAGACCGAGCACGATGCGGCGAACGGCGTCGTGCGGATACGCGTCTCGGATAATGGCCCCGGAATCCCGCCCGCGGACCGTGACAAGCTGTTCATGCCGTACTATTCCACCAAGCAGCGCGGGAGCGGGCTCGGTCTCGCCATCGTCCGCCGCATCATCGCGGAGCACGGTGGCAGCATCGAGGCGACCGACAACGTCCCGTCCGGCACTGTGTTCACGATTGAGCTGCCAGTATGAGCTGTCAGCTGTCAGCAATCAGCTCTCAGGTGGGTCAAGGGTAGCCAGGGTGACCGCTACGGAACGCTGCCACGGCTGTCAGCCGAAAACTGGAAACCGAGAGCTGAAACCTGAGAGCTGAAAGCTGAAAAGCTGAGAGCTGAACGTTACTGACCCAATGAAACCCTCAGTCCTCATCGTCGACGACGAAGCCGGAGTGCGGAGCGCGCTCGGCGGCGTGTTGCGCGACGAAGGGTATGCGGTCGATGCGGTCGAGAGCGGCGAGGCCTGCCTCGATCGGGTGACGCGTTCGCCCTTCGACGTCATCATCCTGGACATCTGGCTGCCTGGCATGGACGGCCTGGCGACGCTGTCGCGGCTGCGGGAGCGGCGTGTGGATTCTCCCGTGGTGATGATCTCGGGCCACGGCAATATCGAATCGGCAGTGCGCGCGATCAAGATGGGGGCGTTCGACTTCGTCGAAAAGCCGCTCTCGCTCGACAAGACCGTGCTCGTCGTCAGCAACGCCGTACGGCAGCGGCGGCTGGAGGCGGAGAATCGCGCCCTGCGCGCGAGCGTCGATCGCCGGCTCACGATGGTGGGCGAGAGCTACGTGATGGGACAGCTGCGCGAGCAGGTGGCGATGGCCGCACCGACCAACGGACGCGTGCTGATCTTCGGCGAGAACGGGACGGGAAAGGAGCTCGTCGCGCGGAGCATCCATCAATTGAGCCGCCGCCGCGGCGGCCCCTTCATCGAGGTGAACTGTGCGGCCATCCCTGAAGAACTGATCGAGAGCGAGCTGTTCGGCCACGTCAAGGGTGCGTTCACCGGAGCGGTGGCGGATCGCCGCGGCAAGTTCGAAGCATCCGATGGCGGGACGCTGTTCCTCGACGAAATCGCGGACATGAGCCTGAAGACGCAGGCGAAGGTCCTTCGCGCGCTTCAGGAGCAGGTCGTCGAGCCGCTCGGCGGCACGGGCACGATGAAGGTGGACGTGCGGATCCTGGCGGCGACCAACAAGGATTTGCCGGGAGAGATCCGGGCGGGGCGGTTTCGCGAGGACCTGTATTTCAGGCTGAACGTGATTCCGATCTTCGTGCCTCCGCTTCGAGAGCGCGAAGCCGACATTCCGCTGCTTGCGGCGCATTTCATGGAAGAGCTCGCGCGGGAGTACGGCCGCCGGCCGAAGCGGCTCGACGCGGGCGCCGCCGCGGGGCTGCGGAGCTATCGATGGCCGGGGAACGTCCGGGAGCTGCGGAATGTTGTCGAGCGGCTGATGATCATGGTGCCGGGTGAAACGATCACGATGGGCGACCTGGCCTTCCTCGATCCCTCGGCCGTATCAGTGGCCGATCCTCCCGGCATTGCGGCGCTCTCGCTGCACGACGCGCGTGAGCGGTTCGAGCGCGATTACATCCTTCGTGCGCTCGCCGCGCAGCAGGGCAACATGTCCCGTACCGCGGAGGCGCTCGGCGTCGAACGAAGCAATCTCTATCGGAAGATGCGCGCGTTCGGCATTGTCCCCGCGCGGCGCGTCGACGACGAAGAGGCCGTGTGAGCTAGAGCGTGTCGCGAAGCCGGTTCTCGAGGATCTGATCGCGGCTGAAGCGGGCGAGCTGCAGATCCACACCGCCGGGGTTGTCGAGCGCCGCCGCGGGCACGAGGCCGATGATTTCACTCTCCAGAATCGACACGCCGTGCCGCGCGGCCTCCCGCCTGACCGCTTCGAAGACCGCGAACATCGACGTGTGCTCGTAATTCGTGAGGTTCATCGACACCTGGACGATGCCGCGGTGCGCGAGCCGGAATCCGGCCGCCTTGACGAACTTGAATCCCCCGCTGCTCTCTCGAATGACAGCGGCTATCGCCCGCGCGACGTCCAGCCGGTCCGTGTTCAAATTGATGTTGTACGCAATGAGCGGGCGCCGGGCCCCGACGACGGTCGCGCCCGCCGACGGATGCGGCGCCGGTGGTCCGAAGTCGGGGGGCCAGTCTCCCGCCGCCATCCGCGCACCCAGGCTTTCGAATCCGCCGCGCCGGATGTCCTCGAGCTTCCGCCGGCCGCCGTGCGCCGCCGCTTCCTCGTACAGGTATACGGGTACGTTCAGGCGGGCGGCAATCCGGGCTCCCACGTCGCGCGCCAGCGCCACACACACGTCCATCGTGGCCCCCTCGAGGGGAACGAACGGCACGACATCGACCGCCCCGATGCGCGGGTGCTCGCCGAGATGCGTTCTCAGATCGATCACGGCCACGGCCTCTGAACAGAGCGCCAGCACCGCGTCGCCGACGCCGGCGGGTTCTCCCGCCAGCGTGAACACAGAGCGGTTGTGGGACGGATCGGCCGAGTAATCGAGCAGCCGTGCGCCGGGAGTACTGCGAACCGACTCCGCGAGCCGTTCGACGAGATCCAGCCGCCGCCCCTCGCTCACGTTCGGAATCGATTCGACGATGGGCACGGCTCTTCGATGCTCCGCTTTCCGGTTCCTGATGACACGGGCAGCCGTCGCGCTTCGGTCCAGAACTCCCGCGGCAGCGACCGCCAACTCGACGCGATCTTCCCATGTAACTGCTTGTGTGTGGAGGCTTTTGGGCTCATAATCTCCGGACAGTCACGAGCGGAAGCACGCATCCGCCTCTGGGTCTTTCCCGGTTTCCAACCACCTGATGATCGATCCGCTGCGATCCGAAGCCAATGCCGCCGCCGGGCAGGTGCCGGAACACGAACGCGAGGCCCGCGTCGAAGAACTGCTGCTCGCCGGGCTCGATCATTACTTCGCCGGCCATCACGATCTCGCGATCAACGTCTGGACACGGGTGCTCTTCCTCGATCGTGGGCACGCGCGCGCCCGCGCGTATATCGAGCGCGCCAGGGGCGCGGTCGCGGAGCGCCAGCGCAAGGGTGAGGAACTGATCCAGACGGGCGCTGACGCGTTTCAGCGGGGCGAGTCCGAGACAGCGCGACGGCTGCTGACCTCGGCCGTCGAGCACGGCGCCGGAACCGAAGAAGCGATCGCGCTGCTCGCACGCCTCGACCGCCTCGAGGCCGCGGGCGTGAAGCAGGAGCGCCGGCCCGACGCCGTCGCGGCGGCTTCGCCGGGTCACTCCACACAGGCAGATGCATCCAACCGCGCCTGGATCAAATGGACCGTCGCCGGGGCGATGCTGGGGGCCGCGCTCGTGGCGCTGTCGTTGGGCGCCTACGGGCTGTCGCGCCCGGGCTGGCCGTCCTTTCCAGGCCCGGCTCCGCGAACGACAACGCGCATGAACGACGAGCCGGTGCCCGTGCCGTCCGCTGCCGAGGTCTGGCTTGCGCGCGCGCGCGTGCAGAGGGACCGCGGGCACCTGCGCGACGCGCTCGCGGCGCTTGACGCGATTGGCCCGGGGGAGCGGCAGAGCGCGGAGGCGGATCGCCTTCGGGCCGAGATCCAGGCGGCGCTGCTGGCCGCCGGCCGGGCCGCCGGATTCGGCACGCCTGCGGGGCAGGACAGCGGGCAGCGATGAGATGCCCGAAGTGCCACTACATCAGTTTCGACAGCACCGACCGCTGCCGGAACTGCGGGTATGAGTTCGCACTGACCGCGGAACCGCCGCCGCTCGATCTGCCGATCCAGACCGGCAACGAAGCGCTGGGGCCGCTCGCCGACTTGCCGATGGGTGAGTTCGACAATCTCGATCCCTCGCGACGCTCCGCACGCTCCGCGGCGCCGAGGCGCAGGACGCCTGTTCCGGTTCCCGACCGGGAAACTGTCGATCCACCGATTCAGCGTCCTATTACGAGCGTGTTCGATCTCCCGCTCTTCAAGGATCGGGCCGCAGACGACGACAGGCTCCTCGTCTCCTTGCCGGCCGCACCGCGCCAGCCTGTGTCTGTCCGCCGATCGAGTCCCGTCTCGCCGCGCGGGCCGCGTGTCGTGGCCGACGAGCCGGTATTCGACCTCGACGCTCTCGAGCCCGAGGTCTCGCCGATCAAACACATGCCCTGGCTTCCGAAGACGGAGATGGAACCAGGTATCGCGCAGGAGCGAGTCAGCGTGCGCGGTGGTCAGGTTGCGGGCCTTCTGCCGCGTCTCTGCGCCGGCCTCGCCGACGGCGGCATTCTGGCCGCCATCTGCTGGGGCGTCCTGTACATCACGCTGCAGGTCTGCGGCCTGCGTACCAATCAGCTCGAGTTCCTGCCGATCCCGCCACTCGCGGCGTTTCTCGTTCTGCTCGTCGGCGGCTACTTCGTCCTGCTGACGGCCGCGGGCGGGCAGACGCTCGGAAAAATGGCAGCCGGGATCCGGGTCGTACCGATGGATTCGGGCGAGCGCATCTCGCTCGGCCACTCCGTCGCGCGGGCGGCCGGGTATCTGGTCTCGGTGCTGCCCGCGGGGCTCGGGCTCGTGCCGGCGCTCGCCCATGCCGACCGGCGAGCGCTGCATGACCGGCTGGCGGATACCCGCGTCGTAAAAGCGTGACCCGCCTCGCCGTGTTCCTCGCCACGGCTGCGTATTGCGGCTACTTCCCAGTCGCGCCGGGCACCGTCGGATCCGCCGCCGGACTCCTCGTGTACACGCTGGTCTGGTGGTCGGGCTCGCCGATCCTGGAAGTGGCGCTCATTGCGGGTCTGTTCGTTGTCGGTGTCTGGGCCGGGACCATCGCTGAGCGATACTTCGGCGGGATCGATCCGGGCCCCATCGTCATAGACGAGGTCGTCGGAATGCTGATCACCCTGGCATTCATCCCGGTGCACGTGTCGGGCGCGCTCGCCGGATTCGTGCTCTTCCGGATTTTCGACGTCATCAAGCCGTACCCGGCGGGCCGCTTCGAGAGTCTGCACGGAGGGCTCGGCGTGATGGCGGATGATGCCATGGCGGCGGTGTACGCCAACCTCTCCTTGCGTCTCCTCTTGTGGGTCCTTCCGGCATGGCTGGCGTGAGCGCGGCCCCTCTCGCGACGGCCGAGATCATCGCCGTCGGCTCCGAGCTGCTCGGCACGACCCGGATCGACACCAATTCGCTGTTCCTCGCCGGGCGACTGGCGTCTCTTGGCATCGAGCTTCGCGCGAAGACGGTGGTCGGCGATGAGCGCGCGCGGCTGGCCGCGGTCTTCGACGCCGCACTCTCGCGAGCCGATCTGGTCGTGCTCACAGGGGGTCTCGGCCCGACCGACGATGATGTCACGCGCGACGTGGTCGCGGCGGCGCTCGGCCTGGAGATGCACGAGGACGCTGCAATTGTCGCGCAGATCGCGAGCCGGTTCGCCCGCCGGAGTTTGCGGATGCCAGACGTGAACCGGCGGCAGGCGATGGTCCCGACCGGCGCCGTGTCGCTCGACAACCCGAATGGGACGGCGCCGGGGCTCTATCTCGAGCACCAGGGACACGTCGTCGTGCTGCTGCCCGGCCCGCCTCGCGAGTTGCAGCCCATGTTCGACGCGCTCTGCGCGGGTCCGTTGCTCGCACGCGCGGGCGAGGAGCGGTTGTTCCGCGAAGTGCTGTTCGTCGCCGGGCGCGGCGAGTCGCACGTCGAAGAGATTGCGCAGCCGCGATATTCACGCTGGGCCGCCGACACGCCGCCGATCGAGACGACGATTCTCGCGATGCCGGGCCAGGTGGAGCTCCATCTGACGCTACGCGCGCGTGATGCGCAGGCCGGCGCCGCGCGCGTGCGTGCCGCGCGCGACGAGCTCGCAGCGGCGCTCGGTGACGATGTCTTCAGCACCGACGGCCGATCGATGGAAGAGGTTGTCGGCGCGATGCTGGCCGATCGCGCCCTGACGATCTCCGCCGCCGAGTCGTGCACCGGCGGGTTGATCCTGTCGCGGCTCACCGATGTGCCGGGCAGCTCGCGATATGTGCTCGGGGGCGCGGTGGCATACAGCAACGAGTCGAAGAGCGCCCTTGCCGGTGTGCCGGCAGACCTCATCGCCGCACACGGCGCCGTCAGCGAGGAGGTGGCGATCGCGCTTGCGGACGGCATCCGCGCGCGAACGGGGTCGACGCTCTCCCTCGGGGTCACCGGAATCGCCGGGCCGGGCGGAGGCTCGCCCCAGAAGCCGGTCGGCACCGTGGCGATCGCGCTGACCGGCGCCAACATGGGCACACGCGTGCGGCTGTTCTCGTTTTTCGGCGGCCGTCCGCAAGTCAAGTTTCAGGCGTCGCAGGCGGCACTGGATATGGTCAGGAGGGCATTGGATGGGTAGAAGAGGGTTCTACGGGTTTTACGGGTTTTAGGGTTCTAGGGGTTTGGTTCTAAGGTTGGGTTCTAAGCCGTAAAACCCGTAAACCCGATTTTAGTACCCCGATTCCGCCAATACCGCTCATGCGCTTGTTCGTTGGGGTGGAGATCGACGATGTGGTCCGACGCCGGGCGGCGGCCATCGCTGACGCCGCCGGGAAGTTGTTGTCCGACGATCTGGTCGTCCGTTGGATTGCTCCCGAAAACCTGCACATCACCCTGTGGTTTCTCGGCGAGGTGCCGGACCCACGTGCCGCATCCGTACTGACGGCGCTCGCTCGGCCGTTCGACATTCCTCCTTTTCCTCTCGCGCTTGGCGGCATCGGCGCATTTCCGTCGTCCGGACTTCCGCGGGTCGTGTGGCTGGGCGTTCGGGACGGTGACGCTGGGCTGGCGGCCCTCCACCGGGAGATCGGCGCCCGTCTCGAGCCGCTCGGCTTTGCCGCGGAGCCACGCCCGTTTGCTGCACACCTGACGCTCGGGCGGGTCAAAGGCGCGCGACCCGGCACAGCCCCTCGGGCCGTCCGGGAGCGCTGGCGCGAGCTGGCGGCCGATGCCGGCGAGTGCGCGGTCGCCGCGGTCACCGTCTTCCGAAGCCGCCTTTCTCCCCGTGGAGCGGTCCACGAGGCGCTGCTGCGAGTACCATTGCAGTGACATCCGATGCTGTCCGTCCTCATTGGCTACCTCGCCGGTTCGGTTCCCTTTGCATTTCTGCTCGCCCGGCGGGCAGGCGTGGACGTCCGCGTCGCGGGCAGCGGTAACGTCGGGACCGCGAACGTGCTGCGCACTGCGGGCGCGCGGCGGGGCGCCGTCGTCCTGATCCTCGACGTCGGCAAGGGCGCGGGCGCCGTGCTCCTGGCGTACGCAGTGGCGGGTGGGGCGCCTGTCGCGGCGCTGACCGGCGCTGCCGCGATCGTCGGGCACATCTATCCGGTGTGGCTGCGGTTTCACGGCGGAAAGGGCGTGGCGGTCGCGGCAGGCGTGTTCAGCGTCCTCGCACCCGCGGCGACCGCCGTGTCGGGCGCGCTGTTTCTCATCATCGTGTGGGCAACCCGCTACGTCTCGCTCGCCTCTGTCGCCGCGACGCTGGCGCTGCCTCCTGTCGCGTGGCTGGCCGGTGCGCCGGCACGGGTCGTGATCGTGGCGGCCGGCACTGGCACGCTCATCCTGTTTCGACACCGCGCCAATGTACGGCGCCTGCTCGCGGGAACCGAGCGAAGAGTGGGAACCGCGGCGTGAACCAGGTGGCGGTTCTCGGATCCGGAAGCTGGGGCACCGCCCTGGCGGTTCATCTTGCGCGTTCGGGAGCGCCCGTGCGTCT
The DNA here is from genome assembly GCA_039648985.1 of Acidobacteriota bacterium. Taxonomy (GTDB): domain Bacteria; phylum Acidobacteriota; class Vicinamibacteria; order Vicinamibacterales; family 2-12-FULL-66-21; genus JALZOC01. The sequence goes on from JBBWZJ010000352.1 coordinate 13,992, forward strand.
CTGGGGTCGCGACGCCGCGCTGGTGCACGAGATGGCGCGGACGCGGGCGAACCCCGCCTATCTGCCAGGCGTGAGCTTGCCGGCCGGCGTCACACCGGAGTCATCACTCCGGGAGGCGATGTCGGGTGCGGCATTCGTCGTCGCGGCGGTGCCTTCGCACGCGGTTCGCGACGTCATGCAGCTCGTCGCGCCGCTCCTCAGCCGCGACGCGGTGCTCGTGAGCGCGACGAAGGGATTGGAGGCCGGCAGCCTGCAGCGCATGTCGCAGGTGATGCGCGAGGAGGCGGGCGGCGGCGTTCCGATTGTGGTGCTCTCGGGCCCGAGCTTCGCGTCCGAGGTGGCGCGCGGCCTTCCAGCGGCGGTGCTTGCCGCGTCAAGTGACGCGGCCGCGGCGGCACGGGTGCAGGAGCAGTTCCGTGGTCCCGGCTTGCGCTTGTATGTGAGCGACGATGTGCCCGGCGTCGAGATCGGGGGTGCGCTGAAGAACGTCATCGCGATCGCCGCCGGGGCGGTGGAAGGGCTCGGGCTCGGTCACAACGCCATGGCCGCGCTGATCACGAGAGGACTCGCGGAGATATCGCGCCTGGCCGCTGCGGAGGGCGGCCGGCGCGACACGCTTGCGGGCCTGAGCGGCCTTGGCGATCTGGTGCTGACGTGCACTGGCGATCTGAGCCGCAATCGGCGCGTCGGGCTGGAACTCGGTCGCGGCCGCAGCCTCACGGAGATCCTGAGTGGGCTGCACACCGTCGCCGAAGGCGTTCGCACGACGGGAGCTGCGCTGGAGCTCGGCGCACGGCATGGGATCGAGCTTCCGATCACCGCCCAGATGGCTGCCGTACTGGACGGCCGCAGTTCGCCGCGTGCGGCCGTCGAATCTCTCATGGGCCGCCCGCAACGAGCCGAAGTGTAGCTCCGGCGGCCGGGGGTTGGGATCGGGGATCGGGGATCAGGGATCAAGGCTCAAAGCTGATAGCTGACAGCTGACAGCTGGAAGCGCGTAGCTGGAAAACATGGGTTTTTTCGACAAAATCAAACAATCGCTCACGCGCACGAAGCAGCGGTTCGATGAAGTCGTGCAGCGTGCCGACGATCCGGCACGCCGCGGACAGGTGGACGTCGAAACCGAGGAGGCGCTCGAAGAGGCGCTGATTTCCGCGGACGTCGGCGTCGCCGCGACTGAGCGGATCGTCGAGGCGGTGCGCGCGCGCCGTGGACGGCACGAGTCGCTCCGGGTACTGGTCAAGGAGGAGATCCGCCAGATTCTGGACGCCGCGAATCCGCCCGTGGTGAACGGTGTCCGCCCTCACGTGATCATGCTCGTCGGCGTGAATGGTACCGGCAAGACGACCACCGTCGGCAAGCTTGCACGCCTCATCAAGGATTCCGGCAAGTCGCCGCTTATCTGTGCGGCCGACACGTTCCGTGCGGCCGCCGTGGAGCAGCTCGAGATCTGGGCGACGCGTGCGGGCGTCGACATCATCCGGGCCCGTACGGGGTCGGACCCCGCGGCGGTCGTCTTCGACGCGATCGCCTCCGCGAAGGCCCGAAACCGCGACGTGCTGCTCGTCGACACTGCCGGCCGCCTGCACACGCGCGTGAACCTGATGACCGAGCTGGAAAAGATCCGCCGCATTGCCGCGCGCGAGATCGAAGGGGCGCCCCACGAAGTGCTCCTCGTGCTCGATGCCACCGTCGGCCAGAACGGGCTGGCCCAGGCGCGCGAGTTCATGACGGTGGCGGGGGTGAACGGCATCGTGCTCACAAAGCTCGATGGCACCGCCAAAGGGGGAATCGCCGTCGCGATCGCTCACGACCTCAAGCTGCCGATCCGCTATGTCGGCGTCGGCGAGGCCATCGACGACCTGGTTCCGTTTTCGTCCGACGAGTACGTGGAGGCCCTGTTCGAGCAGACGTGGTGACGCGGTGCGCAGCGACGACTTCTACATGGCTCGGGCGCTCGCGATCGCGGAGCGCGGTCGCGGGCGCACGAGCCCCAATCCGCTGGTCGGAGCCGTGGTCGTGGACCCCGAAGGGATCGTCGTGGGATCGGGCAGCCACGAAGTCCTCGGCGGACCTCATGCCGAAATCCATGCCCTGGACGAGGCTGGCGTGCGGGCGCGCGGCGCAACCCTCTACTGCACGCTCGAACCGTGTGCACACGTGGGACGTACCGGTCCCTGCGCCCCGAGGGTTGCCGATGCGGGGATCCGGCGAGTCGTCCTGGCCGTCGAGGACCCGAACCCGATTGTCAGCGGACGGGGCGCGGCGATTCTCCGCGGACGGGGTGTCGAGGTCACGACGGGCGTGCGCGCCGACGAGGCGCGGGCGCTCAACCGTCCGTTCTTCAGCCTCATGCTGCGACGACGTCCGTACGTCACAATGAAGGTTGCGCTCAGCCGCGATGGCCGCATCAGCGAAGGAGCAGGGGTCCGGACGCATCTGACGGGACCGTCGGCCGACCGTCTGATCCATCGGGAGCGCGCCGAAATGGATGCCATTGCGGTGGGGTCCGGCACGCTGCTCGCGGATGATCCGGTGCTGACGGCGCGCGGCGCGTTCCGGCACCGTCCATTGACCCGCGTCATCTTCGACACGCGCCTGCGGGCGCCCACGGCCGCCAAACTGTTCTCGACGCTGGCGGCGGGGCCGGTGATAATCATGAGTACCCCAGCAGCTGCCGCGACGGCTCCCGACAGGGTCGCCGCCCTCGAGGGGCGGGGCGCGGAGGTTGCCCTGGTGGACGCCGGATCATCAGGCGGGGCTTCCGGTCGCGCCGATATGCTCCGGGCCGCACTCGAGGCGCTCGCGGCGCGCGGGGTGTCGTCGCTCACCGTCGAAGGTGGGACGATGCTCCATCGGTCACTCTGGGACGCGGGCCTGGTGGACCGCGTCCAAATCTTCAGGACGCCGCATCACCTGGGGGAGCGTGGCGTCGAGTGGCTGCCGTCTGTCGCGGCCGGCACGGCGCTGCACGACGTGGCCGCTATCAGGGCCGGCGCCGACACATTGATCGAGGGATATGTTCACGGGGCTGATTGAAGCAACGGGCGAAGTCGCCGAGGTCAAGCCGACGCCGGAGGGCTCCCGCGTCCGCGTCACGACAGGAATCGCACGCGAGCTGGCCCCCGGCGACAGCCTGTCGGTCAACGGCGTCTGCCTCACCGTGGTCGCCGCCGACGCGGAAGGCGTTCACGCCGACATCTCGCCCGAAACCGCCCGCGTGAGCGCCCTCGGCACGCTGCGGCGCGGCGCCCGGGTGAATCTCGAGCGCCCCCTGCGGGCTGATGCGCGGCTCGGCGGGCATTTCGTCCAGGGCCACGTCGACGCGACCGGCACCATCGAGGACATCCGGCCGGCGGGCGAATCGTTCTGGGTCACCGTGGAGTTTCCGCCGCTCCTCGCGCCGTACATCGTCCGAAAGGGCTCGATTGCAATTGACGGCATCAGCCTGACGGTCGCCGGCGTGGACGAGCGTCGCCTGGACGTGCAAATCATCCCGTATACGTGGGAGCACACGACGCTCAAGTTTGCGAAAAAAGGGGATGTCGTCAACCTCGAAGTGGACATCCTCGGCAAGTACGTGGTCCGCGTGGCGGAGCTCGCCGGCATGACGCCGAAACCGCGAACGACCCACTGATCAGACGGACAACGATCATGGCGAAGAAATCCACTCGACGGAAGAAGTCACCGTTCGCGCCGATCGAGGACGCGATCAAGGCGATCCGCAATGGAGAGATGATCATCGTCACGGACGACGAGGATCGGGAGAACGAAGGGGATCTGACGATTGCGGCCGACAAGATCACGCCGGAGGCGATCAACTTCATGGCGAAATACGGGCGCGGGCTGATCTGCATGCCGATGACGGAAGAGCGGCTCGCCGAGCTCGATCTGCCGCAGATGGTCGCCCAGAACACCGCCCGGTTCGATACCGCCTTCTGCGTGCCCATCGAGGCGAAGGGCGTGACGAGCACGGGAATCTCCGCCGGCGATCGCGCCGCGACGGTGCTGGCCGCGATCGATCCCCGCACCCGGCCGTCCGATCTCGCGCGCCCGGGTCACATGTTCCCGCTCAGGGCGAGGAACGGCGGCGTGCTCGTACGCGCGGGCCAGACGGAGGCCGCGGTGGACCTGGCGCGCATTGCGGGGCTCTATCCGGCCGGCGTCATCTGCGAAATCATGAACGACGACGGCACCATGGCGCGAGTGCCGGAGCTCACGAAATTCGCACGCCGCCACAAGCTGCTCATGATCACGGTCGCGGACCTGATTCAGTACCGGATGCGGACCGAGGCGCTGGTGCACCGGGTCGCTGCCGCGGATCTGCCGACAGCCAACGGCGAGTTCCGGGTGTTCGCGTACGAGAGCGTGATCGACCGCGAAACGCACATCGCGCTCGTGAAGGGGGAGATCGGGGACGGGCGCGACGTCATGGTCCGGGTCCATTCGCGGTGCCTGACGGGCGACGTCTTCCACTCGGCCCGCTGCGACTGCGGACCGCAGCTCGACGCCGCGCTCGAGCGCATCGCAGGGGAGGGCCGGGG
>JBBWZJ010000353.1:0-3087 GCA_039648985.1 Acidobacteriota bacterium
TGCGCACCAGCGCGCGGTCGGGGCTACCGCACGCCCACGGCTAGGCTGGCAGTAGCGATGCCGACCCGTCGATGCCGACCCGTCTCGATCTGACAGGAGCCGTCACCATGACCGAGCGCAAAGCCACCACAGTCTGGTCCGGACCGCTGCTCACCGGCTCGGGTGTCGTCACCCTCGACTCTTCCGGGCTGGGCTCGTTCGACGTGTCGTGGGCACGTCGCACCGAGGAGGCGGAGGGGGCGACCAGCCCCGAGGAATTGATCGCGGCGGCGCATTCGGCCTGCTACTCCATGGCGTTCTCCAACGTGCTGGCCAAGAACGACACGCCGCCGGAGCGGCTCGAGACCTCTGCTGTTGTGGGGTTCAAGCCCGGCGTCGGCATCACCGGCAGCGCACTGACCGTCGTCGCCACGATCCCCGGTATCGATCAGGCGAAGTTCGCCGAGCTGGCCGAGGACGCGAAGAAGAACTGCCCCGTGTCAGCAGCCCTCTCGGTGCCGATCACCCTGGACGCCAGACTCACCTGAGTCGCCACGCTCAGCTGAGCGGAGCGTCCAGGTGGGGGCGCTCGACCCCGGCCCCCGGCCCGTCGAAGTGCCACCACTCACCCGAATACACGGTGATGCCGCCGGAGTTCATCGCGGTGCGCAGCCGTGCTCGGTTCCCCTGCGCCTGCGCACTGACGCCCGCGGTGGCGAACGCATGCGCGCGGGGCGTGAAGTCGTCGAAGCCGGTGCCCATGTCCAGCAGGCAATGGCGTTGCACGCGCTGGGCTGCTGGGCAGGCCCCGCCGGTGCCCGCATGGGCGAGCGTGACGTCGACTGATCGGGCGGCTTCGTGGCTGGTGGCGAAGGGCCCGGGGCGGGCGACCCAATTTGGGTCGGGGACGATCTGGAACATGCGCACCTGAACCGCGTGCGGGCGATAGCAGTCCCAGAAGACCAGGACGTCGCCCTCGCGTCTGAGCTGACGCGCGGCTGCCGTGAGCCCTGCCGCCATCGATTCGTGCACCAGGCAGCGCGCGCCGGCTGGGTACAGGCGCACCCCGACGAAGTTGTCGCGCGTCGCGTACCGAAGATCGACGATCGCGTCGGGAACGATCGTCCGGATGTCGATCAATCCCGCAGCGCGCGCCTTGGCCGAGAGGGGAGCTATTCGCTCGACGGCGCTCGGCGCGCTGCTCGAGGTGGCTGGACGAGCGGGCGACGTGCTGGCCGTCGCTTGGCTGGCCGTGCTGCGCGCGGTGGACGAGGCATGGGGCGTCGACGGGCCGGCTGACGCCGATTCCCCAGGAGCAGAACCACGTGCGCAGCCGGCGCTGGCCGCGACGAGCAGCAGCGCGACCATCCGCCATCGGAACGCAACCATCAGCTCGGGTAGCCGACCTTGGACCAGTCGACCGCCTCGCCGGCATACCAGTTGATCCCGGTCAAGTTCCTATGCGTGCTCACCTGGAAGCCGGGCTGGGCGATCCAGAGCCAGGGGGCATCGTGCGCAATGATCTCGGCACAGCGCTTGTGCTCGTCCACGCGCTGGTCCCAGGTGAGTTGCGGGCTGCCGGCCATGGCCAGGCAGGCGTCGGTCCTGGCGCTCTTGTACCCGCCCCAATTGTTGGAGCTTTTCGATTGGTAGAGGAGCCCGAGCGCGTAGGCGGGGTCCGGCGAATCGGCCCCGCCCTCGTAGAAGAACATCGGCCGCTTGCCGGCGTACAGCGCGTCCGGATACGTCGAGGGCGGCAGCGCCTCGAGCTCGAGCGTCACTCCGACGCCGTTGAACGCGCTCCGGAGCTGTGCACTCACCGGCTCTCCGAGCGGGTCTGCGGTGTTGTAGGCGAGCGTCGTCGTGAACCCGTTCCCATGGCCGGCCTCCCGCAGCAACTGGCGTGCCCGTTCGGGGTTGTACGTGTAGGGGTGCAGGTACGGATCGAACCCGGCGGCGTGGTCCGAGAGCGGGCCGGCAGCCGGCCCGGCGTACCCCTGGTAGACATTCTCGACGATCTGCTCGTACGGCGTCGCGTATGACAGTGCCTGTCGGACCCGGACGTCGTCGAGCGGCGGGTAGTTCGGGTTCATGGGGCACTGGGCGATGACATAGCCCTGGAAGTTCCACAGGCGCAGGTCATGGCTGGTCTGCACCCGTCGCATATCGGTGGGCGACAAGAACTGAGCGACCTGCGCCTCTCCGGACATCAGCGTGGCGAGCCGGTCGGACGACGCCGGGACATACCGGAACGTTATCTGGTCAAAGTTGGGGGGAAACGGATGCTCCTTGTGCGCCAGCCAGACGACGTCGCGCCCAGGGCTGAGGCTATCGAGCTTGAAGGGACCGAAGCCCGCGTCATGGGATTTCAGCCAATGCTTGGCCCAGGGATCGTTGGAGGTCGCATGGCTTTGTGCAAGCTTGGAGTCGGCGATCACACGCCAGAACGTGCTCATCGTGAGGAGCAGGTCCGGCCCCGGCTCCGCCAGTTCGATGCGGACCGTGTACTTGTCGAGGGCCTGCACATCGTCCGGTCGCGCGATCGTGGCGAGGCTGTTGTAGAAGCTCGTGATGCCGTGCAGCGCGAAGCTTCGGTCGAATGTCCACTTCACGTCCGCGGCGGTGAACTCGTTCCCCGCGTGGCTGGGCCAGCCCTTTCGGAGTGAGAACGTGTAGGTCCTCCCGCCGTTGGTGGCCTCCCAGCCCTCGGCCATGCGCGGCTCGGTGATCTCGTTGAAGTTGTTGGCCTGCCACTCGAGGTCGAAGCCGCCCGGCTCGCCGGGCGCCGGGATCTCCTTCCAGCGGGTCAGGCGGTCGTTCAAGTTGAAGATGTGGTCGTACACCTCTTTGCCGAAGACGAGCTCCCAGTCGAGGCTGGGAGGTGTCGTTGCCGCCGCGACGACCAACTGTTTGGAGCGCGCGGCACGGCCGCCGCAGGCCGCGATCAACGATCCCGCGAAAGGGACTCCTACCGCCGCTGCGGCGGACTCGAGGAACGACCTGCGGGTCACCCGACGGAGGAGACTGCCGGTGGCTGGGCCTTCGGACTGGTCCGTCATCGAACTTCCTCGCCCGGGCAGTGGGACAGTGCCCATCCGGAGGGGAGAG
>JBBWZJ010000354.1:0-3769 GCA_039648985.1 Acidobacteriota bacterium
AGGGTGTAGCTCGCCAGCAGCACCGCATTCGCCGTCAGCACGAGGCTTCCCACCCCGATCCCGAAGCGGCCGCCGCCCGCGCCCTCACTGAACCAGAAGGACTTGACCGCGTCCGTCAGCAGGATGCAGATGAAGATCAGGCCGAGATAGAGGAAGTACCGATGGACGTTCTGGAGCACGAGCGGGAACGACCGCTCGCCGAGATATTTCTTCCGCGGCTCGCCGACCGTGCAGGACGGAGGATCGGCCCAGAACGCCTTGTAGTACGCGCCTCGGTAGTAATAGCAGGTGAACCGGAAGCCGCCAGGCGCCCAGAGGATGAGGAGCGCGGCTGAAAAGGGAAGCGCACCCGGCCACCATCCGGGCCTGGGTCCGAACCATGCATGGGCGCTGTCGCCGAACAACAAGGGCGAGTAAAAGGGCGAAAGATACGGCCCGAACTCGAAGTGCGTCCCCTGGAATGCCGCCCAGGTGGAATACACGATGAAAGCCGAGAGCGCGAGACAGACGACGAGCGGCTGAACCCACCAGTGGTCCCGACGCGTGGTTTCGCCGAATTTCCGTTCGGTTAACGGCCACACCGCCTGCGCCATCGTTCCTCCGATACCGGCCGTGAATCCCCGCAAACCATACCGGCCGTGGCACCGGATTGCAAGCCGTCGAGCTTCTGATGGGCCCTGGGGCCAGGCGCAGAAGGACTCCCAGGTACCCTCGTACTCTGTGCAATTTTGAACATTGGGCCGCAATACCCTCGTGTGATCATCTGCGCGTTCTCGAGATGAGCCACAGGCACCAAATGGTGGGCCCATATGCTGAATGCCATTGAAAATGCATTTCTGCACGCCCCGATCGGCATGGCCCTGCTCGATGTGAACGGCACGCCATTGCTCGTGAACCGGGCGCTCTGCCGGATCACCGGGTTCGCCGCGGACGAGATCTGCGCGCATCCGTTCCGAAACCTGTTCGCGTCGAGCGACCTCGGCCTCGACATCTCGGAAGTCGTCCAGGTGCTCGAACACGATATCTCGCTGTACGAAGTCGAGAGGCGTTTCCGCCACGCCTCGGGCAGCCTCGTCTGGGTGCTCCTGAGCGTCTCGCTGACCCGCGACGATGCGGGTGTGCCGGTGCGCCTCATCGCACAGATCCAGGACATCTCGGAGCGGAAGGGGCTCGAGGGCCGGCTGGAGCACCTCGTGGACCACGACTTCCTGACCGGCCTGTACAACGCGCGACGCTTCGAGCAGGCGCTGGCGCAGGAAACCCGCGCGCACGACCGGTACGGCGGTGGAGGCGCCGTGCTGCTCCTCGATCTCGATCGGTTCAAGGAGGTGAACGATCAGTTCGGCCACAAGGCGGGGGACGATCTCCTCAAGACCATCGGGGAGGAAATCCGGCGCCAGATTCGCGAAACCGACGTCGTCGCGCGCCTCGGCGGCGATGAATTCGGGATCCTCCTCCCGCAGGTGGACGCGCAGCAGGCGGAGGTCGTGGCGCGGGGGATCGTCAAGGCGGTGCATCGGCAGACCGCCATACTGGGCGAGCACCACATCGCGCTCACGGCGAGCGTGGGGATTGCGCTCATCGGCGCCCTGCCGCATGGCGAGCTGATGGCGGCGGCCGACCTGGCCATGTACGAAGCGAAAGAAGCCGGGCGAGACCGGTTCGTGCTGTATCGATCGGTGACGGAGGCGGAGCCCCGTCGGTCGTCGCGGCTGGCCGAGGCGAAGCGCATCCAGAAGGCGCTCGCGCACGATCAGTTCGAGCTGTTCTGCCAACCCATCCTGGATCTCGCCACGAATCTAATCACGCAGTACGAGCTGCTGCTGCGGCTCCGGACCCCGGCCGGCGATCTGCTGCCGCCGAGCGCGTTCATGTATGTGGCGGAACGGTTCGGCACCGTTCTGTCCCTGGATGCCTGGGTTGTGCGCCGCGCCGTAGAGCTCATCGCCGCGCAGGCGAGGCGGGGCCGCGCGCTCACTCTGAACGTGAATATCTCGGCGAAATCGATCGGCAGTTCGCATCTGCCCGCGATCATCGATCACGCGCTGGAACAGTCGGATGTCGATCCGGGGCGCCTCGTCTTCGAATTGACCGAGACCGCCGCCATCGGCAACATCGAGCAGGCGAAGACCTTCACGAGTGAGATGAAGAAGCGCGGGTGCCGGTTTGCGCTGGACGATTTCGGCTCGGGCTTCGGCTCCTTCTTCTATTTGAAGCATCTGCCGTTCGACTACTTCAAGATCGATGGCGACTTCATACGGGGCTTCGGCGGCAATCCGACCGACGAGCTCGTCGTGCAGGCCATCGTCGGCATCGCCAAGGGGATGGGCAAGAAGACAGTCGCGGAGTGCGTGACGGACGAAGCGACCGTCGAGCGTCTGCGGCGAAGCGGCGTCGATTATGCGCAGGGCTTCCACGTCGGCGCGCCGAGGCCGGTTGGCGAAGCCTTCAGCGAAGCCATGTCAGCCTGATCGAACGCGCGCCTCGCTCAGCCTTTGTTCACAAGTTCATATCAGCCGCTCACGACTTCCATGCTGCGTTCGCCGAATATAAGCCGGTGGCCGACGTTGCGCAGCCGACGGCGTGCATCCACCGGAACCAGGCGCTGCTTTCACGAAACCGAGGTACAGCATGGTCACGATCAATCGGACGCGCATCGCACGATGGACACTCGCTGGCTGCGTCGCCCTCCTGCTCGCGTCCCCAGGATCGGCGGCGGCGCAATCGCGCTTTTCCGGCATCGTCGTCTTCGGCACGAGTCTGTCGGACCCGGGCAATGCATTCGCCATGGTCGGCGACCAGAGCACGCCGCCCGATTACATGCTGAACCCGCTGCTGATCCCGAGCGCCCCGTATGCGCGAGGCGGCCATCACTTCAGCAACGGCGCCACGTGGATTGAGCAGTATGCGCGCTCGATCGGGATGGGCGGCAGCGTCCGTCCCGCGTTCGGCTCCGAGGACCCTTCGGCGACGAACTTCGCCGTAGGCGCCGCGCGGGCATGGGAAGACGGTGTCAATTTCAACCTGACCCGGCAGGTCGATACGTACCTGGCGCGGGCAGGCGCCGCGCCCTCCACGGCGCTCTACGTCGTCGAGATGGGCGGCAATGACATCCGGGATGCCTTCACTGTCTACGCGACCGGCGGGGACGGAGGGCCAATCCTGCAGCACGCACTGGCGTCGATCGCGCTGAACATTCAGAAGCTGTATCGGGCCGGCGCCCGGCAGTTCCTCGTGTGGGCGCCCCCGAACGTCGCCCTCACGCCCGCTTTGCGCACGCTCGGCCCCGGGGCGGCGGGCCTCGGCGGTTTCCTGACGCAGCAGTTCAATAAGAATCTGAGCGCGATTCTGGCGCAGCTCTCGGTGCTTCCCGATGTCCGCTTCGACCGGCTCGATGTCTACGCGATTCTGAACGCGATCCTCGACCTGCCGGCGGCGTATGCGATGACGGACGTCACGACGGCGTGCGTGACGCCGGGCATCGCGCCGTTCACCTGCAGCGCCGTCGACCAATTTTTGTTCTGGGACGGTATCCATCCGACGAAAGCCGGGCACGCCATCCTCGCCGCCGAAACAGCGAACGTCCTGCACTGAGATTGAAGGGGGCGGCGGCTTCCAGCCGCCGTCCCTACTCGTACCGCCCGCCATATAGAGCCAATTTTCCATCCACTTTCACCCCGCCGCCGCCTCCGCATCATCAGAAGTCGCTATAGTTGTAACTTTCTGGAGGGTTCGTGGTCGCAGTGGTCTGGCAGGTCGATATCCGTGC
>JBBWZJ010000029.1:0-3824 GCA_039648985.1 Acidobacteriota bacterium
GGTGGTGGGGGGGGGGGGGGGGGGGGCTGGAGGTCGTCACTGCGCCGTCCGGATGACGCCGGCCTTGGGCTCGTGGACCGCAGCGCGAGCGCCTGGCTGCGAACCGCCTCCGCTTCGCGCAGCAGCCGCTGCTGCGCACTGCGGTCCGGCTCGAGACCGGCTTGCGTCCGCAGCAGAAGACTCTTGTAGACGAGCGCGTCGACGAAGTACGGGTCCACAGCCAGCGCGCTGTCGGCGCCCGCTATCCCCTTCCGCGCGTACGCCAGCCTCTCGGCAGACGTGAGGCTGAGATCCCGCGTCTTCTCCGCCAGGAACGTCACCAGCACCTGGTGGCCGCTTGGATCGGACGGTGCGAGCGCGATTGCCTCTTCGAGGACGCCAATCGCGCGATCGAACTGGTTGTTCCGGCTGTATAGCCGTGCGAGCGCATCGTAGCTCTGACGGCTCCCCGGCGTCGCGGCACGCATGCCGATCAGGGTGGACTCGGCCTCCGCTGTTGCACCGCGCTGTTCCTGCAGCGTGGCGAGTTCGAGCCAGGCCGCAGGATCCGCCGAGCCGGCCTTGACCGTGGCCTGCAGCCGGACCTCGCGCGCCGTCGCCGGCCTGGGCTCGTTCCGGCGCAGATCACGAGGCGGCATCTGTCCCTGCGTGGCGGGACCGGCTGTCGCCGCCGGTGTCAACGGAAATGCCGACGCCGCGTAGGCCGCGGCGCACGTGACGACGAGCAGTACGCCGGCACACGATCCGACGATTCTTGTGGACGACATCGAAGCCTCCTTGGAAACCAACAGCATCCGGGTGAACAAGTGTCTTCGCGCGGCGAACGGCGTGGCAGGGAAGGTCAGCGGGGCTTCGGCGAACGCGAGCAGCGCCTGAAGGTAACTCCGCCGCCCGTTCGTGACGAGCACGGTCAGTTCGTCAACGACTTCCTCCCGGCAACTCTGCACACGGGAGATGAGCCACCAGAGCGCCGGGTTGAACCAGAGGACGCTGCGCACGGCCTCTTCGGCCACGACCCACGCCCAGTCGCGGCGGCGCACGTGCCACAGCTCATGGACTACCACGGCCCGCTGGATCTCGACCGGATGCCGCGCGAGCGAGGCGGGCAGCAGAACGACAGGCCGGCGGAGACCGAACGTGACCGGCTGCCCGACGGTGGTGACGAGGCGAACGTCCGCGTGCACGTTCATGACCGTCTGGAGCTCGCCGGCCAACTCGACGCCCCGGGACGCGGCGGAGAGGTGGCGCAGGCGGCGCAGCCGGCACAGGCCGGTCGTGAGCCACGCCAGGCGGAACGCGGCGCCGAGCACCACGGTGATGGCCACCGCACCGGCGGCCGATGCGGAACGGACGGCCGCGCGCGGAGTGGAGCCGGCCGACCCTGCACGCGCCGCCGGCAATGGGGAGCTGGTGCTCCCGGTCTCGTTGACCGACAGCTGCATGCCCCGCAAGGGCTCCCTCCCCTGCCATGGCTGCAGCAGCGGGAGCGCGAGACATCCAGCCAGCACCAGCCGCCACAACGCGTAGCGGGCGCCCGCGGCATCGACATGAAGCAGCCTCGCTGACAACGCGGCCGCGGCAACTAAGATCGCCACCTGCAGACTCCACGCGACGAGGTTCAGAACGGCGGCAGACATCATCAGTCCTCCGTCTCGTCAATCACGCGCCGGATGCGCTGACGGTCTTCTCTGGTCAGCCGCCCATCCTTCGCCAGATGCAGCAACAACCCGCCAGCAGCCCCGTCGAACACGCGTTCGACGAAATCGCGCACCATCGCCCCGACCACCTGCTGCCGCGGCCGGGACGGCCGGTAGACGAACGCGCGATCGACCTGGGTCCGCTTGAGATATCCCTTTGTCTCCAGGATCTTCATCATTGTCATGACGGTGGTGTACGCGATCTGGCGCTGCTCGCGGAGTGTCTCGTAGACGTCGCGGACGGTGGCCTCCTCGAGGTCCCAGATGACCTTCATGATGGCGAGTTCCTGTGGCGTCAGCGTGGGGTGGCGTGTGCGCATGCGTCTCTGCTTCCCGACCGCGCTCCGACCGCGCAACTGAAACTAATTATTTAGTACTACCTTGTACGTTGTCAACTCGAAGCTCGGAGCGGCACGCAATTTCGTCGAGCCAAGGGGCACCTGCAGCGAACGGGCGGCAGTGATCTTCACGGATCGGCTGACCGCCCCGTTCAGCGGGTTGGACGCGTCATCTGGATCGCCAGTCCGCTCGCCCGAACTGCTGTGTAGGTCGCCTGTCAGGCCTATAATAGAGTTGGCTCGTGTCGCGTACCTGGGGCACAGTCGCCGGCACCGCGTAAGTAAACGTTCCGTGCCTCGAGGCGTATCTCATGACAGGAGCTCAAGCGGCGGGCCTGCCCGGCCGCGAAGCGGATGGCGCCGCTGCCTCGGCCGTGAAGGCCATGCAGGCGGAAGGCCGGTTCGCCGAAGCGCGGGATCGGTACGCCGAGCTCGTCGGCCGGCATCAGCGCCGCGCCGTGCGGATCGCGCTGCACTACATGCGCGACGCCGCCGAGGCCGACGAAGCAGTCCAGGATGCGTTCGTCAAGGCGTACTCGCACCTGGATTCGTTCCGCGAAGAGCTCCCGTTCGAGGTCTGGTTCACGCGCATCCTGATCAACGGGTGCCTGGATCGAATCAAGGCTCGAACGCGGCGCGCACGCTGGTTTGCACCCATGCCCGAGGGGCCCGGCGGCCAGCAGGATTTCGCCGAGCGGACCGCCGGAAGGGGTCCGTCACCAGAGGATCAGCTGCTTGCCCGGGAACGGCGCGTGGTGCTGACCCGGGCGCTGGCAAAGCTGCCGGAGCGGCAGCGGTCCGTGTTCATGCTGAGTCACTACGAGGGCTGCACGTCGCGCGAAGTGAGCGCCATGACTGGTCTCAACGAATCGACCGTACGCGTTCACCTGTTCCGCGCGATTCGCAAGCTTCGGATCCTGCTTGCGGAGACGACTGGGACGGCAAGTTCCATGGAGAAACGCCGTGTCAATCCTTAACCGCCTGCGGCTTCGCAGCCATCTGGACGACGCGGCGATTGCCGCGATCTGGACCGACGGTACGCTCGACGGACGACGGCCGTCGCACCCGCATCTCGGCGTCTGCACGGCCTGCCGCACCCGTTTCGCGCTGTTCTCGGAATGCCTCGAGGAACTGCGCGAAAACGCCGCGGCCGAAGCCGACGCACTCTTCCCTGCCGAGCGGCTCGCGGCGCAGCACGCTCAGATCTTCCGTCGCATCGAGGCCTCCGAGCGGCCGGCGCGCGTCATCGCGTTCCCCAGGTTCCCGGCGCCGCTGACGTCCCGCTCGTCGCACGCGGCGCGCTGGATTGCCGCAGCCGCGGCGGCGGGTCTCATTGTGGGCGTCGGTGTCGGCCAGGTGATGGATCTCCGGCACATCGGCGCGGCCGCACCCGCGCACCTTCAGGCGCGGCTGACGCCGCGTCCGCCAACCCCGGGCAGCGGCGGGGCCCCCTCGATGACGTCGACGAGCTCGGGCGACGAAGCCTTCCTGTCGGCGCTCGACGCATCGCTGTCGCGTCCTTCGGTCCCGGAGCTGCGCGCGATGGACGAGTTCACGCCGCGCGCCGGCGAGCAGCCACGGTAGCGGTGGCCACTTCCCAGCCGCTCATCTTCCGCAAGGGCCTCGACATGAAGGAGGCCGTCGCGGGAGAGCTCGCGACCGCCTATCACAGCAAGATCGTGGACCGCGTGCGGTCCAGCGATTTCAAGTACGAAGCGGGGCGGCTCACGATCCATCTCGCGCGCGAGTTCGGCTTCTGCTACGGGGTGGACCGGGCTGTCGACTACGC
>JBBWZJ010000055.1:0-15136 GCA_039648985.1 Acidobacteriota bacterium
ATCTTCCTCGACGCGCACACGCCGATGGAGGTCTGACACGTGCCACGTGCCACGTGCGACGTGCGACGTGCCGGGATAGAAGGAGATTGTCATGTGTGAGGGCGATGTCAGGGATGCGGAGTTTTCGGTCAGCAGGCGGCACATCCTGCAGCTCGCCGCGTATGCGCTCGCGTTGCCCGGCGCATCTGCCTTCTTCGGCGCCTGGCTGCAGGCGTCGCAACAGCACGTCATGGGCGCGCCGCCTGAATCGGCGCTGCTCCGCGACTATCGCCCGAAATTCTTCGATGCCGAAGACTTCGAAGCCCTGCAGGCGTTCACCGCCATTCTCATCCCGACCGACGACACGCCGGGCGCGCGCGAGGCCCGCTGCGCGCATTTCATCGACTTCGTCCTCCAGGCCTCGACCGTGCACGCCCCGGACACACAGCGGCAATGGCGCGCTGCGATGCGGGCGCTCCGGGACGCAGGCTTCCACGCGGCCGACGCACCCGCGCGCGCCGCGCTCGTCCAGGCGATGTCGAGGCCAGAACACGAACGCGGCGCCACCCACCCGGCGTACGCGGCGTACCGGCTGATCAAGCAGCAGAACACGTTCGCCTTCTACACCTCTCGCGCCGGCATCATCGAATGCCTCGACTACCGCGGCAACGCCTATAACGCCAGCTTTCCACCATGTGAACATCCCGAGCACCGGGTGGTCTGACCGTCGATTTCATCGGGTTATAGAAGTTATAGGGGTTATACGGTTATAGGGGTTATAGGGTTATAGGGTTATAGGGTTATAGGGGTTAGGGTCAGGCTGAATGTTTGACGTTTTACAACTGCGTAGACTCTAGAACCTTAGAACGCTAGAACCCAAAGAACCCGTAAAACCCGTAAAACCCGTAAAACACGTAAAACCCGTAAAACCCGTAAAACCCCTAAAACCCTAGAACCCGTAAAACCCCTAGAACCGTAAAACCCTAAAACCGTAAAACCTCTAGAACCGTAAAACCCTAAAACCGTAAAACCCCTAAAACCCGTATAACCCGACTAAGTCTCTCCCGTATGGAATACGACGTCATCGTGGTCGGATCAGGAGCCTGCGGCGGCTGGGCGGCAATGGAGCTGGCGCAGGCAGGCATGAAGGTGCTCATGCTCGAGGCCGGCGCGCGCATCGAGCCGGCGCAGGAGTTCCGTCACCGGTTCCTGTATCAGATGGATTACCGCGGCCGTGGTGAGCCGGGGCTGCTGCGGCGATATGCCGGAAGCGAGCGGAACTACCGGATCATGATCGACAACACGGAGAACCCGTATACGACATCTCCCGACACGGTGTACAGCTGGGGGCGTTCGCGATGTCTGGGAGGCCGCACTCTGCATTGGGCCCGGGCGACCGATCGGATGGCGGATTACGAGTTCAAGGCTGCATCACGCGACGGCTACGGAATGAACTGGGCGGTCTCGTACGCGGACATGAAACCGTATTACGACAGAATCGAACGCTTCATCGGTGTGAGCGGCGCGAACGAAGGCCTCGCGCAGTTTCCCGACGGCGAGTTCCTCCCGGTGATGCCGCTCAACTGCGCGGAAACGATTTTCACGGCCGCGGCGAAGGGCCTTGGCTGGCCGGCGACGCATCGCCGCCTGGCGCAGTTGACCCAGCCGCACAACGGCCGCCCGCCGTGCCACTACTGCGGCAACTGCGTGAACGGCTGTGACGTCGGCGCGATGTTCAACCCGATCGCGGTCACCCTTCCGCCGGCGCTCAAGACCGGCAACCTCGAGATACGGACCGACAGCGTCGTCGCGCGCGTGCGAATGAATGCGGAGAACCGCGCGCAGGGCGTCACGTACATCGAGCGCCATACACGGCAGTCAGTGGACGTCGATGCGACATGGGTGATTCTTGCCGCATCCACGCTCGAGAACACGCGCCTGCTGCTGCTCTCGGCGAAGGGCGGGCTGGCGAACTCGAGCGGCACTCTCGGGCAGTACATGATGGACCAGATTGGCGGCGGCGGCGTGAGCGGGATCCTGCCGAAGCTGAAAGGCGGGCCGAGCCGCCTCGATGACGGCAAGATGGCGGGGATGACGGTTCCGACCTTCCAGAATTACGACGAGAAGACCCAGCGCAAGGACTTCATCCGCGGGTACGTCATGAATGCGACCGGCGGGCAGAGCGAGTTTCCGCAGTACGCCGCGGGCCTGCCGGGATATGGGTCCGATTGGAAACGCGAAGTGAAGAGCCGCTTCGTGGCGCAGGCGCGCGTGTGGAATGCCGGCGGCGAGATGCTCGCGCGGAAAGAGAACTTCGTCGAGCTCGACCCCGAAGTGAAGGATGCCTGGGGGATCCCGGTGCTCAAGATTCACTTCACCCACAGCGACAACGATTACAAGCTGCTCGAGAACTTCCAGCAGAGTGCCGAGGAGCTGTTCAGGAAGGCGGGCGGCGAGGTGATGCCCTCGGCTCCCGTCGCGCCCCCGGGCTTCCCGGGTGGCCCCGGTGCTCCCTCGGGCCCGGTGACGGAGCCGCGGGCGGCAGGGCGCGGTGCCGATACGACGCCGGCACGAGGGCGAACGGAAGGTGGTCCCGAAGGCGAGCTGCCGGCAGGCCGTGGCGGCGCACCAGGCCGGCGGCGGCCGCTCGGCGGATCGATCCACGAAGTAGGCACGGCGCGCATGAGCGTGAAGCCCACGGAAGGCGTCCTCAACGCGTTCTGCCAGACGCACGACGTCCCCAACTTGTACGTCTTCGGCGGGAATGCGTTTCCTTCGACTGGCGACAAGCATCCGACCCTGACGATGATGGCGCTGACAGCGCGCGGGTGCGACCACCTGAAAGAGCAGGCGAAAGGCCGGACGGTCTGAGAGCCGTTCAGAGCCGGGTGCGCCCGGCGAGTACTTCAGGGTTGAGCAGATCCATCGCGCTGAAATCCCCGGCCTCGGCGAGGGTCACATTCCGCAGGGCGCGCTCGGCCATCCGGACGTTCGCCTCGGCGGTGTTGCTGCCGACGTGCGGCAGCAGGACCACGCGTGCGAGCGTGCGGAGATCCTTGCCGGGAGCCGCCGGCACATAGGGCTCACGCGCGTACACGTCAAGCGCCGCGCCGCCAATCCGTTCCCCCGCGAGTGCGTCATACAGCGCGGCCTCGTCCACCACGGCGCCCCGGGCTGTGTTGATCAGCCAGGCATGCCGCTGGAGCTGCGCGAGTCGCGCCGTGTTGATGAAGGACGCATTCTCCGGTGACGCAGGAATGTGGAGCGAGACGTAATCGGCACGGCTCACCGCGTCAGCGAAATCGGTCGTGATGGCGTCGAAGTCCGAATCCCCGCCGGATGTGGGACCAGATCTCCGGTAGCCGGTCACGCGCATGCCAAAGCCTGACCGCGCAATCCGTGCCGTGGCGCGGCCGATCGTGCCGCAGCCGATGATCGCCAGCGTCCTGCCGTGCAGCTCGACGCCTGTCTGCGGCGCCCAGCTGCCGGCGCGCATCCCGCCCGCGACCGGCTCGAAATGCCGGGCGGCCGCCAGGATGAGCAGCATGGTCAATTCCGCCACGGACTGATGCAGCACGTCCGGCGTGTTCGTACAGAGGAGCCCCGCGGCCGTCGCCCGCGCCTTGTCGATCCCGTCGTGTCCGACCCCGTAACGCGCCAGCACACTCCCGGCCGGCAGGGCGGTATACAGGCTTTCCCGGTAGACCACCGGTCCGACGATCGCGTGCCGTGCACCGGCGGCACGGATGGCATCGGCGAGCTCCGCTTCGGACGACGACGCCATGACGCAGCGCAGCGAGCTCGACGTGAACACAGCTTCTGCTCGTTCGAATTCAGGCTGTGTGACAACGACAACGGGGGAGGAGGGCATGGGGTTATGTATACACCACAGGTTCCGGGTTCGGGGTTCGGGGTTCGGGGTTCGGGTTCAGGGTTCGTTCAGGGTTCAGGGTTCGGGTTCGAGGTTCAGCGCCAGGCGTCTTGAGGTATTGTCGGCGTCACCGGAGGACCAATTGCGAACTGGAATCAACCTGCTTCTCGGCTGTGCGGTCGCGATGGGGGTGGTGGCTCACGCGCAGCAGCCCGCAACGCCCGCGAATGCGACGGCGGATGCGAATGGCAATCCATTGCGCCGCGCGACGAAGACGGGGCACGTGTCGAACTACGACGAAGCGAAGGTCGCCCCTTATACGCTTCCCGACCCGCTCGCCCTCGCCAACGGCGGTCGCGTCAGCAGTTCCGCCGCCTGGACGCGGCAGCGTCGTCCCGAAATCATGCGTTTGTACGAGACGGCGATTTTCGGCCGGGTCCCGCCGAACGCGCCGAAGGTCACGTGGGACGTCACCCAGACGGATCCGGCGGCACGCGGTGGAGCGGCCTTGATGAAGCAGGTGGTCGGGACGGCGGGGAGCGGCCCGAATGCGGTGCACATCAGGGTCACGTTGTACACGCCGGCGAAAGCCGCGCAATCGGTGCCCGTCATCCTGATTGCGAACTTCGGCGGCGGACCGGCGCCGGCCCGCGCGGGCGGCGGAGTCCAGCTGGGCGATCCGCCGGTCGCGGCCGACATCCTCGCGCGGGGGTGGGGGTACGCGATGGTCGGCTACCAGGACATCCAGCCGGATCGTGCGAACGCGCTGAACCAGGGCGTCATCGGCCTCACGCTCGGGGCCGGGCAGCAGCAGCCCGCGCCAGACGAGTGGGGCAGCATCACCGCGTGGGCCTGGGGCGTCAGTCGCATCATCGATTACCTGGAGACGGACCGATCGGTGAACGCGAACCAGATCGCCCTGCAGGGGCATTCCAGGCTGGGCAAGACGGCCCTCTGGGCGTCCGCGCTGGACGATCGAATCAAGGTCGTTTACGCGAGCTGCTCCGGTGAGATGGGCGCGGCGCTCTCTCGCCGCGACTGGGGCGAGACCGTAGACGACATGACGCAGAACTTCCCGTGGTGGTTCGCGGGCAACTTCCAGAAGTACGCGGGGCGCTGGAACGAGATGCCGGTCGACGCGCACATGCTCATCGCGCTCAGCGCGCCGCGCCCGGTGTTCATCACCGGCGGCACAGCGGACCAGTGGGCCGATCCGGTCGGGATGTTTCTTGCGGAGGTGAACGCCGGGCCCGTCTACCGGCTGCTCGGCAGGCGCGATCTCGGAGTCGCCGAAGGTCCCCCGCCCCTCGACACACCGCTCACCCAAGGCGATCTCGGCTGGCACTATCACACAGGTGGCCACGCCGCGACGCCCGCCGACTGGACGGCGTTTCTTCAGTTCGCGGGGAAATACTTGAAGTGATTGCCTGGCGGGGGGACGCTGGAACGATCAGGTGCGTCACCTGCGAGACACCGCCGTACATCGCGCCGACTTGCAACTGCGTCGCGGCGACCATCGCGGCCCACGCCCCCACGAGCTGGTTGAGTGTGGCTGCGCGAGGAGGAAGCCCAGCGACCTTGATGGCGCACTCAGGCAAGGGAGGTGGCAATGCGCAGGGTGGTTCAAAAGGCCTGGTGCCTCGTCACGGGCGTGATGGCGGTGTCCGTGTCGTGCCTCGCGGCCCTTGCCCAGGTGCCCCGACAGGAGATGCCGGCGGCGCCCCGGAGTGAAAGTGCAGCAAGGCCGGCCTTCCGCGCCGCCGCGGTCAAGGTGG
Source organism: Acidobacteriota bacterium (assembly GCA_039648985.1). Classification (GTDB taxonomy): domain Bacteria; phylum Acidobacteriota; class Vicinamibacteria; order Vicinamibacterales; family 2-12-FULL-66-21; genus JALZOC01. The sequence continues at coordinate 5,626 of JBBWZJ010000055.1, forward strand.
ACATCACTCCGCAAACCTCGCAGTGGCTGCTCGGGTACCAGGCACGCCGGTCAACTGGTGTGCACGACCCGATCTATCACCGCGTCGTGGCCATGGACTCCGGCGACACGCAGTTCTATCTGATCTCGAGCGATCTGTGTCTCTTCTCCCCGTCCCTGTATGACAGCGTGACGCGCGACCTCGAAGCGGGGCTCGGGATAAGTGCAAAGCAGGTCATGTGGGGCGTGACGCACACCCACGCGGCACCGGAGATTGGCCCGCAGGACATGTACAAGGTCCTGCTCGGGCGGTCGGATCACGAATGGGATCGCGACTACACGACCCACACCACCAGGGCGCTCGTGGAGGCCGTTCGAACCGCGCGAGAGAAACTCGAGCCGGCGCGCATCGCGTTCGGGATCGGCAGCTCGATGGCGAACATCAACCGGCGCGCGAAGGACGTGGATGGGCGTGTCTCGCTGGGTCTGAACCCCGAGGGTCCCGTGGATCGGCAGGTGAACCTGATCCGTCTTCAGCGGTTGGATGGCACCCCGATCGCACTCGTCGCGAACTACGCGATGCACGGCACGGTGATGAGCGGCGACAATCTGAGTGTCAGCGGCGACGCTCCGGGAACGGTCGCAGCGTACCTGGAGCAGAAGGTCGGTGGCACGGTGCTGTACATCAACGGCGCTGCGGGGAACATCGCGCCCATCTACTCCGTTTACCCAACGCCGGAAAGTGGGCACCTCTCACAATTTCGCGTGCTGCTCGGGGATCGCATCCTGTCGACGATCGCCGCGATGGGACCCGGCACGAACGAGGTCACGATGCGGCACGCGGAGAAGGTCATCGAAACACCCCGAAAGGCGGGGCTCGCGTGGCCGGAAGAGCTCGGGGCGTACGCGGCTCCTGACGGCCGTCCGGTCGTCCGCCTCCCGGTACGGTTCCTCCGGATCAACGACACGGTCATCTGGTCCGCACCGGTCGAGATGTTCTGCGAGATTGCGATGGACGTCCGGAGCCGGTCCCCTTTTTCCCAGACGATGTATTTCGGCTACACGAACGGGTGGTTCGGGTACATGCCGACCGCCAGGGCGTTCGAGGAGGGAGGGTATGAGCCACGGACGTCGCCCTTCACGCCTCAGGTCGAGGCCGATGTCATCGAGGGCGTCACGTCGTTCATCCAGGGATTTCGGCGTTGACGTGCGCCGTCGGTCGACTTCCACGGTCGCCGCGGGCGCGAGCTTTGGATGGAGACTGCGCGCGCAGGCCGCGCGGGCTTTCAGCGCCGCGACGTACGCGCGGTACGTAGCCGGGGTTTCAGGCCTCGCGAACGATTGCAGGTATCATTCAGGCCGCGCGACGACGGCGGGTTCGAGAGCGTCCGCGCTGATCAGGTCGCGGGGACGTCGCAGGGGAATCGTTGAAGGGAGAACGGAAGTTGATGCGGATCTCGACCCGGGTGTTGTTGCGGATCATCCCGTTTGGCGCGATGGCGGCGATCGTTGTCGCGGGTCAGGCGCCACAGGAAGGGGCGCCTGCGGCACCGCCGGCGCAGGTGCAGCCGCCGGCCGGCCGCGCCGCCGGCCCGCAGGGCGCCCCCGCTCCCGCACGCGGTGGAGGCGGGTTGCTGGCCGGCGCCGGCCCGGCGGACAAGCCGCCTGTCGATGCAGAGGCGGCGGATCGCGGGCGCACGGTCTACGGCGCCGAGTGTGTCTCGTGCCACGGGCCGCAGGCGCGTGGCACCCAGAACGGATCCAACCTGGTACGGTCTCTCGTCGTCCTGCGCGATCGCTACGGCAGTGAGATCGGCCCTCTGCTCAAGCGCGGACACAAGGAGATGATGAGCGGCCGATCGAGCACGCTCCTCAGTGACGCGCAGATTGTCGACCTGGCGAATTTCCTGCGGCAGCGCGTCAACGATTCGCTCCGCGGGTCGCCGATCTTCCAGGTCCAAAATGTCCTGACGGGTGATGCGAAAGCCGGCGAAGCCTATTTCAACGGTGAAGGAAAGTGCAGTTCGTGCCACTCACCCAGGGGGAACCTTGCCGGGATCGGCACCCGGCTCGAACCGGTCGAAGTACAGCAGCGCTTCCTCTTTCCCTCCAGTGGCCGAGGAGGGCGCGGGCGCGGGCGCGGCGCAGCGGCGGGAGGCGCCGTACCAGCTGCACCGTCACCGGCGACGGTGACGGTCACGGTAACGCCGGCTGGCGGGCAGGCCGTCAGCGGCGCCCTGGTGCAGATGGACGACTTCACCGTGACACTGCGCGACCCGTCGGGCGATCTGCGCACGTTCAACAGGACGCCGGCCTTGCAGGTGGTCAAGAACGATCCGCTCGCCGCTCACCGCGCGCTGCTCGATTCGATCACCGACAAGAACATGCACGACGTCGTCGCCTACCTGGAGACTTTGAAATGAGGAGAGTTGCGCTGCTGGCCTGTGTGCTGGCTGCCGCCACCGCGGCGGCTCTGTCGGCGCAGGGCGGAGTGGATCAGAAAAGGCTGCTGAACCCGGGGACTGATTCCTGGCCCGGTTACAACGGCGACTACACCGGGCGCCGGTTCAGCCCGCTCGACCGCGTCAACGCCGCCAACGTCAAGGCGCTCAGTCTCGCCTGGGTGTACCGGCTGAATCCGGGCGGGCCGAACGCAAACGTCGGGTCCATCAAGGGAACGCCCGTCCTGGTCGACGGGGTGATGTACGTGACCGCGCCGGATCACGTGTGGGCGCTCGATGCCCGCACCGGCCGCGAGCGGTGGCACCACGCGTGGCAGTCGAAAGGCGGCATCCACATCGGCAACCGGGGCGTCGGGATCCTGGGCGACACCGTCTACTACCAGACGCCCGACTGCAACCTCGTGGCGCTGAACGTCAAGGACGGCATCGAGCGCTGGCACAAGCAGGTCTGCGATCTCGACCAGTTCTATTACGGATCGGTGGCCCCCGTGATCGTGAAGAACCACGTGATCGCCGGCGTGAGCGGCGACGATCTCGACGTGCCCGGCTACGTGCAGGCCCACGATCCGGTCACCGGCGAGATGCAGTGGCGGTGGTGGGTGGTCCCGCAGAAGAAGGGCGAACCCGGGTCGGAGACGTGGCCGAACGAAGAAGCGATGCAGCACGGCGGCGGCATGACGTGGCAGCCGCCCACGTACGATCCGGACCTGAACCTGCTCTACGTGACGACCGGGAATCCGCAGCCGGTCATCGCGCATGCGAATCGGGCCGGCGCGAATCTGTTTACGGCGTCGATCGTGGCGCTCAATCCCGACACCGGGAAGATGGTGTGGTACTTCCAGTCGTCGCCGCACGATACGCACGACTGGGATGCGACGCAGACTCCGGTCCTCATCGATGGCGAGATCAACGGGCAGCCCCGCAAGCTCCTGGCGCAGGCTTCGCGCAACGGCAAGTTCTTCGTGCTCGATCGCGCCACCGGGAAGGCTGTGGTCTCGTCGGAGTTCGTGCGCACGAACTGGTCGTCGGGCTTCGACGCGAAAGGGCAGCCGATACCCGACCCGGCCAAGCATCCTCAGCTCGATGGAGCGCTCGTCACCCCGAACCAGGGAGGCGCCGCCAACTGGCCGCCGCCCACGTTCAGCCCGCAGACCGGGCTCTTCTACGTGAACGCCTATCAGGGTTATAGCGTGTTCTACATCTACGATCCGAGCGACAATCCGCAGGGCTGGGGAGGCACGGATCGGGGCGGCTACTCGGAGGCCATGCTCCAGGCGCTCGATTACAAGACCGGCAAGATCAAGTGGAGCCATCCGTGGGAGGGCGGCTCGCGCGCGGGCCTGCTCAGCACCGCCGGCAACCTGCTGTTCAGCGGCGGCGCATCGAACGATCTCGTCGCGTTGAACGCCACGACGGGCGAGGCGCTCTGGCACGCTGGTCTGGGGGCATCCGTCTCGAACGCCCCCATCACGTACGAGATGGATGGCAAGCAGTTCGTCGTTGTCGGCGCCGGCGACATGCTGTGGACGTTCGTGCTGAATCCGTAAGCCGGGGATCAGGGATCAGGGATCGGGGATCAGGGATTCGCCCGCCTCCGCTCGCATGCAACGGGCGCGAGCTATGGCGAGGCCGCGCCGTAGCCGCTTCGCGGCGTAGGCGGGGGAGTCGGGACTCGGGAGTCGGGATGGGCGAAAGCTGAGAGCTGAAAGCCAAAAGCGGAAGCGGGAAGCGGGAAGCGGGAAGCTGGCAGCCAATAGCTGAAAGCTGAAAGCTGATAGCTGAAACCTGATAGCTGAAAGGTGAAGGAGACACGTATGCCAGAACTGACTCGTCGGCAGGCCCTCGCGGCCGGAGCCGCCACCTTCGCGGCGGGCCTCCCGCGCGGCAGGACTGTCCACGCGCAAGCACCGTCCGCCCCTACCGGCAAGGCCGTGACGAAGGGCCGTCTGAAACAATCGGTGTCGCGGTGGTGTTACCAGAAGATCGCGATGCCCGACTTCTGCAAGGCGGTGGCCGCGATGGGGTTGACGGCGATCGATCTCCTGAACGAGCCCGAGTGGGCGATCGTGCGGGACTTCGGGCTGACGTGTTCGATGGGCTATGCGGGGGGCGGCACTATCCCGAACGGCCTGAACGTCAAGGCGAACCACGACGAGATCGTCAGGAACTTCGAGCAGAACATCCCGAAAGCCGCCGCGCAGAAAGTCCCCAACGTGATCACGTTCTTCGGCAATCGCCGCGGAATGGGCGACAGCGAGGCGATCGCCAACTGCGTCGAGGGGCTGAACCGCATCAAGAAGATCGCCGAGGACTCGGGCGTGACGATCTGTGTGGAGCTCCTGAACAGCAAGGTGGATCACAAGGATTACCAGGGGGATCACACCGCGTTCGGCGTGGCGGTCGTCAAGGCGGTTGCGTCCCCACGCGTCAAGCTGCTGTACGACATCTACCACATGCAGATCATGGAAGGGGACATCATCCGTACCATTCGCGAGAACAAGGACTATCTCGCGCACTTCCACACGGGGGGCGTTCCCGGGCGCCACGAGCTCGATGGCACACAGGAGTTGAACTGGGCCACGGTCTGCGCGGCGATCGCGGACACGGGATACCAGGGGTACGTGGCACACGAGTTCGTCCCGACCCGGGACCCGCTCACCTCGCTGCGGGAAGCTGTGGTGCTCTGTGACGTCTAGAGCCGCGGGCGCGCTCCTCGCCATGTGCACGCTCGCGTTGACCGCGGCCTGTACGCACGCCGGGCACCGCGTGACGACCGGCCGGACCGCGAGTGCAGCCGCGGCCTCGCCGGATCGCCGCGAGTGGATTCAGCTGTTCAACGGCAGGAATCTGGACGGGTGGGTCCCGAAAATCAAAGGCTACGCGCTCGGCGAGAATTTCGGCGACACGTTCCGCGTGGAGAACGGGGTCCTGAAGGTCTCCTACGACAAGTACACGACCTTCGACGAACGGTACGGTCATCTGTTCTTCCGTCAGAAGTTCTCTCACTACATTCTCGCGGCCGAATACCGGTTCGTCGGTGAACAAGTGCCCGGCGCTCCAGAGTGGGCGTTCCGCAACAATGGATTGATGCTCCACAGCCAGGCTCCGGAAACCATGGGGAAGGATCAGGACTTCCCGATCTCGATCGAGGCCCAGCTCCTCGGCGGCGGCCCGTCGGGTGAGCGTCCGACATTGAACGTGTGCACCCCTGGAACGGAAATCTTCCAGAACGGCGTGATGGTGAAGGGTCACTGCAAGAACTCCACGTCGGCGACCTACCGTGGGGACCAGTGGGTGCGGGTCGAAGTCGAGGTGCTCGGCGCCGACCACATCAGGCACATGATCGACGGCCGCACTGTCCTGGAGTACGACTCACCGCAGATTGGCGGCGGCAATGTCTCCGGCTATAACCCCGAAGTGAAGATCGACGGCAAGCCGCTCTCGGAGGGTTACATCACCATCCAGGGGGAGAGCCATCCGACCGAGTTCCGCAAGATCGAGCTGCTCAACCTGTCGGGTTGCATGAAGCCTGACGCGGCGAACTTCAAGTCGTACTACGTCCACCGCGACGATGCAACGTGCCGGTAGCTATCAGCTGTCAGACATCAGCTCTCAGCTACCAGCTATACCAGGCATCAGCTTCAGACCTCAGCTATCACAGCTCAGCGAGCGGCGCTCAGCTGACCAGGAGATTGTTCGATGAACCCTAAATGGCTCGCGGCACCGGCCACGGCGGTGCTGATTGTGCTCTCGATGGTGGCAGGAGCCGCCGCGCAGGCAACGCCCGATGTTCAAGGTGGCGCGAGGGCCGCCGCTCCGGCAGGACAGAGGGGTCGAGGGGGCCCTGGCGATCCGTTCGCCGGCCAGCCGCGGATCAAGGCGCTCATCGTCAGCGGGGGCTGCTGCCACGACTATAGCGGCGAAGCGAAGGTGTTCATCGACACGGTTTCGAAAGTCCTGCCCGTGGACTGGACCGTCGCGATCCAGGGAGGTCGCGGCACGGTGGGGCACATCTCGCTCTACGACAATCCGAACTGGATTTCAGGGTTCGACATCGTCGTTCACAACGAATGCTTTGCCGACGTGTCGGATCCGGCGTATCTCAAAAAGATCACGGCCGCGCACAAGGGTGGAGTCCCGGCGATCGTGATCCATTGTTCGATGCACTCGTACCGGGCGGCGGAGGTGGACGACTGGCGCGAGTTTCTCGGCGTGACGAGCCGCCGTCACACAACGGCGCACAACATTTCCGTGAAGATCGCCGCGCCGGATGAACTGGTGATGAAGGGGATGAAGACCGACTGGGTCACCCCTGTCGACGAGCTCTATGTGATCGAAAAGGTGTGGCCGAACGCAAAGGCGCTCGCGACCGCGGTGAGCCCCGAGGACCACAAGGAATATCCGCTCGTCTGGATGAACCAGTACAACGGCTCGACTCGTGTCTTCGGCACCACGATCGGCCACGGTGAAGCCACCTGGAACGATCCCGTGTTCCAGGACCTGCTCACACGCGGCTTCAAGTGGGCGCTGAAACGCGACTGACGCGGCGGCGGCCGCGTCACATTGTCCTGCTGATGTCCTCCATCGCGTCGCCGAACGTGTCGATTTCTTCGAGCGTCGTGTACACGTTCGGCGTCACGCGGATGCCTTCGTACTCGGCGTGCACGATCGGCGTCGCGATGATCCGCCATTTGTCCCACAGCTGCTGAACGGCCTTCCCTGTCGGCACGCCGAGCACCTGGACCGTGCCGATGGCGCACGACTGCGCCGGATCCAGGCTCGTGTGGAGTTTGAAGCGATCGGTGCCCGCCAGACGCTTCGCCCAGCGATTCCGCAAATACCTCAGACGCGCCGATTTTCGTTCGACGCCCATGCCGTCGTGAAAGCTCAGCGCTTCGGCGATCGCGTTGTGGTTCGCCGCCGGATGCGTGCCGATCTCTTCGAACTTCCGGATGTCCTTCGCGCGTCCGGCGCCCGTCGGGGTCAGCCCCCAGAGCGACTCGATGTTCTCGCGCCGTACGTAGAGGAAGCCGGTCCCGATCGGCGCGAGCAGCCATTTGTGCAAGCTCGTGCCGTAGTAGTCGCAGCCGAGATCCGCGGCCTTGTAGGGAAAGTGGGCGAACGCGTGTGCGCCGTCGACGATGGTCTTCACGCCTCTTGCGCGCGCGGCGTCGCAGATCGTCTTCACCGGAAAAATCTGGCCCGTCAGGTTCGTGATGTGGCAGAAGTGGAGGACCTTCGTCTTCGGACCGATCGCGGCGATCAGGCGGTCGGCGAGATCGTCCATGGAGGGCGGGGGAACGGGGAACGAGATCTTCTTCACCGCGATGCCGTCACGCCGCGCCCGCTGATCCCAGGTGTCGAGCATGCGCCCGTAGTCCTGGTTCGTCGTCACAACCTCGTCGCCCGCCTCGAGGTCGATGCCGAGCTGCGCGGTCTGCAGTGCCTCGCTCGCGTTGCGCGTGATCGCCATCTCCTCGGGGCTGCAGCCGAATTCAGCGGCCAGCCTGCGGCGGACGGTCTCGATGTTCGGCTCGAGGATCTGCCACATGTGATAGACCGGTGATTGGTTGGAGATGTCGAGATAACGCTTGAACGCCTCGTGCACGACCCGCGGACTCGGGCAGCAGCCGCCGTTGTTCAGGTTGATGATCGTCCGGTCGAGCGTGAACCCCTGCTGGATCTCGCGCCAGTACGTCTCGTCGCCGGCGACATCCCCGGGCGCGGCGCCGGCGGTGCGCGCCGCGGCCGAGGCGACGCGCGCGAGATTGTCGTTCGCGAACGCCGTGAGCGCCAGGCCGCCCCTCGTTCCCGCCCGGAGAAAGTGGCGCCGGCTGATCATGTGCCCTCCCACGAATCGCTCCTCGATCCCTTTGACTTCCGAGGTGTGGAAACTGCCTGGAGCTGTAAGGGTAAAGCTTAAATCGGCCCTTCCTGAACTGGCTGTCTCGACCGAGTCAAGGCCAACGTCCGCAGCTGCGAGCCGTATAACGCTCCCGTGGCCTTTCGGAGACGTAGGCCGCTGAGAGCTGATAGTTGAAGGCTGAAAGCTAACACCTGCACGTCGCGCGTAGCACGTGGTCCGTGCTCAGACCGTCTTCGGATCGGGATGCACCCAGGGGCCACGATAGGGCCGCCGCAGCAGTTTGTTGGCCTCCGCGTCGTTGACGACTACGCCGTTCGCATGATCCCACTCGAGGGATCGCCCAAGCTGCATCGACAGGTTCGCCAGGATGCACGCCGTGGCGGACATGTAGCCCTGCTCGATGTCGGACACAGGCCGGCTTCGTGACGCGATCGCCTCGAGGAAGTTCTTCATGTGCGCGCGAATCGCGGGCGCGACGTGCTGCTCCAGATCCTTCTCGGTGCGATCCTCGGGGAACTGGTCGAGCTCGTACGTCACGTCTTCGTGGATTGGCGCCTGGCCCTTCCCGGTCGGAATGAAGTCGTACCCCATGACGCCGGCCTTGAGCGTGCCCTTGTCGCCGTAGAACGTCGCGGCCCACGGGTACTTGGGATCCGGTGCATCGCCGTACGAGCGATGCGTCCACACGACCTGCAGATTCTGGAAGTCGAACGTCGCGGTTTGCGAGTCCGTGATGTTCGCCTTGCTGGCCTTGTCCACCAGGATGCCGCCGGAGGAGCTCACGTGCTTGGGCATCCCGAGGTCCATCATCCACCGCACCATGTCGAGCATGTGCACGCACATGTCGCCGACGATGCCGTTGCCGTATTCCATGAAGGCGCGCCAGCCCCGTGGATGCACCAGCTTGTTGTACGGCCGCATCGGGGCCGGTCCCGTCCACATGTCGTAATCCAGATTCTCGGGCGGCGCCGTGTCCGGCGGGTTGTCCGTCGCGCGCATGTGGTAGTAGCAGTAGATCTCGACCAGCCCGATCGTGCCGAGCCGGCCTTCGCGCACGACCCGGTCGCGTGCGCGCACCAGGTGTGGCGTGCTGCGGCGCTGCATCCCGACCTGCACGACCCGCTTGTACTTCCGCGCCGCGGCGAGCATCGCCTGCCCTTCGAGGATGTCCACGCTGACAGGCTTCTGCACCCAGACGTCCATGC
>JBBWZJ010000071.1:0-15965 GCA_039648985.1 Acidobacteriota bacterium
GCTGAAGCTCGGGGGGTGGGCGCCCGTGGATCTTCTCCTGCATGACGGCGAGGAGGCGGCCCGCGACAAGGCCGAAGCGGAGCGCCTCACCTACGTCGCGGCCACCCGGGCGCGCGACGTGCTGGTCGTCCCGGCTGTCGGCGACGGCGTGTACGAGGGGGGGTGGCTCGAGCCGCTCATGCCGGCGATCTATCCACCGGAGTCACTGCGCCGGCAGCCGCACGCCGCGACAGGTTGCGGAGGATTCAAGTCGAAAGACACGGTGATGAATCGTCCCGACGGCGATCCCGCACGGCCGCAGACCGTTGCACCAGGCGCGTATGTGTTCCCGCCTTCGGAGCTCCGCGCCGCGAGTCCAAGATCCGCCGCCCCTAGTCCCCGGTCCCGAATCTCCAGTTCGGAACCCGGAGCCCCGAGTCCCGAGCCCCGGGCCCCGAGCCCCGAGTCCCGAATCCCGACTGAGTACACCGTCGTGTGGTGGGATCCGCACTGCCTTCGTCTCGGCGCGACATCGTCCTTCGGTCTTCGCCGAGACGATCTCATCGTGAAGGACGGCGACACGTTCGCGATCGAAGAGCGCATGGCTGCGTACGAGCGCTGGCGCGCCGATCGGGCCGCGATCCTCGAGGTGGCGAGCCGGCCGGGCGTCCGCGTGCAGACGGCGACCGCGTGGGCGGCGGCAGCGGCCCGGGACGGCGTCGATCGCGTGATCGCCGAAGCGGCGGAGGTGGAGATCGTCGAGTTGCGCGGTGCCGCCGACAGGCCGCGCGGACCGCGCTTCGGCACGCTCGTCCACGCCGTCCTCGCAACCGTGCCACTCGATGCATCAAGCGCCGTCGTCAAGCGGACGGCAGACACGCAGGGCCGGCTCCTGCTCGCCCCCGCGGCGGAGATACGGGCCGCGGCTGTCGTGGTGGACGCCGTGCTCGGCCACGGGCTCATCGCGCGGGCACGCGCGGGCACCGCGGTCGAGCGCGAGTTGCCGGTCACCTGGCTCCAGCGGGACGGCACGATGACGGAAGGGGTGCTGGACCTCGCGTTCCAGGAGAGCGGCGTCACCGTTGTCGTCGATTTCAAGACGGACCACGAGCTGTCCGCCGGGGAGGATCGCTACCGCGCGCAGGTGCAGCAGTACGTGAATGCCGTCGCCCGGGCGACGGGTGTGCCGGCGACCGGCGTGCTCTTCAAGGTGTAACGCGAACGCGCACGTTCATTCGTCGCGGTGACGCGCTCTCGTCGCCTTGACGTGGGCGCGCTGCTTCTTCGACGTCAGGCGACGTTCTTTCGCCGCGGCACCCGGCCGCGTCGGCCGCCGCTTCTTCGGGCGGCGGGATGCCTGTTCGATCAGTGCAACGAGCCGCTCCCGCGCGGCCTCGCGGTTCTGGCCCTGGGTGCGATTCTCCCGCGCGTCGATGACCAGCACCCCCCCGGTCGTCAGCCGGCTGCCGGCGAGCTTCATCAGCCGCGTCTTGATCTCGGTGGGAAGCGAAGAGGAACCGACGTCGAACCGCAGCTGGACCGCCGTCGACACCTTATTGACGTTCTGGCCGCCCGGCCCCGACGCGCGAACGAAGCGTTCCTCGAATTCGCCGTCCTCGATGGACAGCGTGTCGGTGATCCGGATCATCGAGGCGGACCCACCTGCACTCAGTTACGGCGATTGCCGGTGAAGCGCAGCAGCATCATGAACAGGTTGATGAAATCGAGATAGAGCGTCAGCGCCCCGACGATCGCGTACGAGCCCGTGCGGCCATCCGGCATCGACAGCGCCATGACCTTGAGGCGCTGCGCGTCGTACGCGGTCAGCCCCGTGAACACGATTACGCCGATGAAGGACAGCACGAACTGGAGTCCGTCGCTGTGCCAGAACATCCCGACGAACGACGCGATCACGACGCCGATGAGGCCCATGAACAGAAACTGTCCCCATCCGGCCAGGCTCCGCTTCGTCACGGTGCCATACCCTGCCAGCGCGCCGAACGTCCCCGCCGTGACCATGAACGTCGTCGCGACAGACTCGCCGGTGAACGCGAGCAGCACGAACGCCATCGTCAGACCCGTCAGAGCGGAGTACGCCATGAACAGCAGCGACGCCGTTGCCGGAGCCATGGACTGCACGCGCGCCGAGAGCCAGACGACGATGCCGAGCTGGGCGATCATGAGAGCCCAGAAGATCGGCCGGTTCCTGGCAATCGTCAGGACGATCTCGGGACTCGCCGCGACGAAGTACGCCACAAGTGCCGTAATCGTGAGCCCCGCCGCCATCCAGCCATACACCGACCGGAGGAACACGGTGACACGCTCGTCGGCGGCGTAAGGCCTGGTGAATGCGGTGTCCGGTGTGATTTCGTCGAAACGTGCCATGCGAACAAACCTCCTGTGGATGATCTCTGGATGCTAGCACGCCGCCGTCCCAGCCGGTGGACGAGCCACTCCGGCCGCGGTTCGACATGAACACGCACGTCCCGGATCGCTCCCCGAGCGTCATCGAGGCGACGCAGGGCAGGTCGGGGACCCGATAAGAGCGACGGCCGCTCACCGCGGCCGTATACTACCGGTATGACAGGACAGACCTACGCGAACCATGCGCACCGGCCGACACTCACCGCCGTCGGAGGGTTCTTTCTCGCCGCGGCGCTCGCGGCGTTCGCCATGCGGTGGTTCAACGTCGGGGGGCGGGCGACCTTTGCGGCGGGTCTGCTTGCGCTCTCGGCGGCGGTGTTCACCCTGCTGTTGATCAGCCGCGCTTATACGACGAAGTTGCAGGACCGCATCATCAGGCTCGAGATGCGCGTCCGGGGCGCCAGGATCCTGACGCCGGAGCAGCAGCGCCTGCTCGAGCAGCTGTCGATCAAGCAGGTCGTGGCGCTGCGATTCGCGTCGGATCCGGAGTTGCCGGCGCTCCTCGAACGCGCCGCGCGCGAGAAACTGGCGCCCGGCGACATCAAGCGCGCGATCACCGTCTGGACGCCGGATCTCGATCGCACCTGACCTGAAAAACCCGTCCCGAGACGGGACGATAACCGAGAGGAGGCAGCATGGCCCAGCCTCAAGTCTGCGCACATCCCGGGTGCTCATGTGCCGTGAGCCCGAACGGGGAGTTCGGGAAGTACTGCAGCGAGCACTGCAAGGACGCGAAGGGCATGACAGAACTGCGGTGCGGGTGCAATCACCCGACCTGCCGCTGACCGTCTGATTGCCCGCGTGCCGCGGCGCGCCCTCCCGGCCGCTGCGTCGTGGTGTGCCTGATGCGGAGGCACCCGCTCGCGTGGACGGCTAGGGCGACTTGCGGGCGAGGCTCGCCAGCAAGCTGACCAGCTGCACCGGATCGAAGGGCTTGCCCACATGGCCGTCGAAACCGGCCGCCATCGACCGATCGCGATCGTCGACATGCTCCCGGCCGGAGATCGAGACGATCGCCGCCGTGCGGGTGAGCGGATTCGCCCGGAGCGTCCGCAGCAGGTCGTACCCGCTGTTGTTCGGCATCGCGATGTCGGTCAGCACAACCTGAACGTCACCCTCGGCGGCAATCGCCGCCGCCTCGGCGGCCGATTGCGCCGTCGTCACCCTCGCGCCGGCCTGCACGAGCGCCGTCGCGATGAGGTCGCGCGCGTCGGCATTGTCGTCGACGACAAGCACGTGCACCCCGATGAGCGTTGATGGGACGGCGGACGAATAGCCATTTGCCGGGGACGTCGTTTTCGACTCGAGCACCCGGAGGAGAGGCAACCGCAGCGCGAACGTGGATCCGCGCCCCTTTCCGTCGCTGTGAGCCGAGACGGAGCCGCCGTGCAGCTCCGCGAGGTGGCGCACGAGCGCGAGTCCGATCCCCAGTCCGGAGTGCGTCCGCGTGATGTCGCTCGTTTCCTGCCGGAACCGGTCGAACACGTGCGGCAGGAACTCCGGCGCGATTCCCTCGCCATCGTCACTGACGCGGATGACAGCGTCCCGATCTTCGACGCTGACGCCAGCCGTGACGTGACCGCCGGCCGGGGTGAACTTGATCGCATTGGCGAGCAGGTTCCAGAGCACCTGCTGGAGGCGGCTCTGATCCGCGGTGGCGACCGCCTCCGGCCCCTCCTGGATCGACAGCGAGATCCCGCGTGCGGCCGCCGTCGGCTTCACGGAATCGACCGCGGCGGCGAGTACCTCCGAGAGGATGACGCGGGCCATCTCCAGTCGCAGCGTGCCCCGAATCATCCGCGACATGTCGAGAAGATCGTCGATGAGCTGCGCCTGTGCGCGCGTGTTCCGCTCGATCACTTCGAGGGCATGCCCGCGCCGCGATGGATCCAGCTGACCACTCTTGAGGAGCGCCACCCAGCCGTAGATGGCGTTCAGCGGCGTGCGGAGCTCGTGCGACACGGTGGCGACGAATTCGTCCTTCGCCCGGCTCAGCGCCTCCGCGTCGCGCCGGCGCGCCTGCTCCTGTTCGAGCAGCATGGCGCGGTTGCGATCGACCTCGCGCTGCGCTTCGTCCCGCTCGCGCATGCGTGTCCGGAGTATGGCAGCGGCCTCCGCGAGCGCCGCCGAGAGATCGTCCGCTTCTGCAATCCGCGAGCGGAACGGCTCCACGGGTTCGCCGCGCGCGAGCGATCGCGCCGCTTCGGCCGCGGACGTGTGCGCGCGGACGACGCCGCGGCTCAGATACGTGGCCACGACGATCCCTGCGCCGAGAATCGCCAGGCCGAGGGCGATGAGCGTCAGGAAGGACCGTCGAATCGGCGCGTCCACCGGCGTGGACGGCAGGCCCACGCCGACTGTCCAGCCCGTCACCGGCGATCGGACCCACGCAGAATAGGCGGGAATGCCCTCGAGCAGCCGGGTGCGCCAGGTCCCCTCCGGCGCGAGGCGGCTGTGCTCCGCGAAGTCGGGCGCGGGCGGCTGCCCGATGTATTTGTCCTGGTTCCGGCTTCTCGCGATGATCACCCGGTCGCTGTCGATAAGCGCCACGACACTGTCTGCGGGTACGCGCGAGCGGCTCAGCACTTCGGTGAACGTCTGCGCGAGGATCCGGACACCGAGGACGTACTTGGCAGACCCGTCCTGCCGTTTCACCGGCACGCCGACCCACACCACCCAGCGGCCCGTGCGCGCATCGTTGCGCAGCGTGGACACCGCGGATTCGCCGGTCTGGAGTACAGCCCGCACCCAGTCGGCGTTCAGCACCGCCGACGGTTGCTCACCCACCGTGTCTGTGTCGACGAGGACGTGCAGAGAAGGGTCGACGAGTGTGACTGCCTGCCAGCCCCGCTGCAGCGGGATCATGCGCGCAGCCAACGCCACGAACCGCGTCCGATCCGGATCGTCAACGACGTCGAGCGCCGCCAGAACGTGCAGCGCCGTGACCGTCCGGTCCACTTCCTGATCGACGGCCATGGATGCCGCGCGCGCCTGCTCGAGATTCTGCCTGTCGATGAGCGCCTGTTGCTGCGTCCAGGACGTCCAGATCAGACGCGCGGCAAACAACCCGAGGGGGACCGTTGTGGCCAGTACCAGCAGCGCCAGGATCGTGCGCAGACG
Source organism: Acidobacteriota bacterium (assembly GCA_039648985.1). GTDB lineage: Bacteria > Acidobacteriota > Vicinamibacteria > Vicinamibacterales > 2-12-FULL-66-21 > JALZOC01. The sequence goes on from JBBWZJ010000071.1 coordinate 5,524, forward strand.
GATTCGGACACGCGGCACTCTGCTCTTATCGTGCGGCATTCATGACCTGACGCCGTCCCGTGCAGTTCGACACCGGACAGGACCCCTCGTCATCCCGGAAGGCCCGCCCGCTCGAACACGACCGTCGCGACCGCCGAATAATCGTCCTCGCCGTGGCCGGACTCCACGAGGGCTTCGACCAGCTCGTGCACCGCCGTCGAGACCGGTCCGGGCACCTGGTGTTCGGCACGCGTCGCGTTCGCGATGCGGAGGTCCTTCGCGTAGAGAGCCGCGCGGAAGCCGGGCCGGTAGTTCGCGTGCAGGATCCGCTCGCCGTGCACTTCGAGCACCCGGCTGGCGGCGAACCCCCCAAGCAACGCGTCACGCACGAGCGCAGGATCCACGCCCGCCTTGCGCGCGAGCGCAAACGCCTCGCTCACGGCCGCGAGCGCCCCGCCGATGACCATCTGGTTGCACACCTTGCAAAGCTGCCCCGCGCCGGAGTCGCCGATCCGGACGATGCGATCGGGGTTGCCCATGGCTTCGAGGATCGGCCTGACGGTCGCGAACGCCCCTGCGTCCCCGCCTACCATGATGGAGAGCGTCCCGTTGGTCGCTCCGATATCGCCGCCGCTCACCGGCGCATCGAGCATGGTGGCGCCGAGGGCCGCCGCGCGCCCGGCAAGCCGCCGCGCAGCCGCCGGAGCAATGCTGCTCATGTCGATCAGGATCGTGCCCGCCTGCATGCTGCTGAAGACGCCGTGCTCGCCCTCGAGCACGAGCTCGACGTCCGGTGCGTCAGGGACCATCGTGATGATGCGCGTCGCGCGCCGTGCGACGTCCGCCGGCGAAACCGCGCGGGCAGCGCCCGCCTTGACCAGTTCGTCGACCGGGCCCTGGCTGCGGCTGTGGACGACGAGCGGAAACCCGTGCTTCAGAAGGTTGTGTGCCATGGGCCGGCCCATGAGGCCGAGGCCTATGAAACCGATCGTCTCGCGTGTCTGCATCCCGGAATCATCGCACGCCGCGTCGTTCGGGAACACCGACGCGGCAGCGGTCCCGGTCAACCGTCCGGCACTCGGGTGGAGTCGGCCGATACGGCAGGGCTTTTGACGAATTTGTAATGCGGCGGCAGGTTTGTAATCGAAACCGTGGGGGAGCGGGGCAGCGCGTCCACTAACCGTCAGAATTGTTAACGTTTTTCGAAGTCGTAATTTCAGGCGGCCGGAACGGATCGTGTAGCGCAGCGGCACGTACCTTATAAGGATCGAACATTCATGAGCCTCATGTCCGCGTTCGCCACCGACGTGGCGATCGACCTCGGCACCGCCAATACGTGCGTGTTTGCGCGCGGCCGCGGCATCGTCCTCAACGAACCGTCCATCGTGGCCTTCAACACCGCGACCGGCGCGATCGAAGCCGTTGGCATCGAGGCTCACGAGATGCTGGGACGGACGCCGCCGAACATCAAGCCCGTCAGGCCCATGCGCGACGGCGTCATCGCCGACTTCGATGCGGCGGAAAAGATGCTGATGTACTTCGTGCGCAAGGCGCACGGCAGGCGCGCGTTCGTGCGCCCCCGGCTCGTCATCGGCGTCCCGCCCGAGATCACCCCCGTGGAGCGCCGAGCGGTGAAGGACAGCGGCTTTCGCGTCAAGGCCAGTGAGGTGCACCTCGTCGACGAGTCGATGGCAGCAGCGATCGGGTCGGGTCTGCCCGTGACCGAGCCCGCCGGAAACATGATCATCGACATCGGCGGCGGTACGACAGATATCGCCGTCATCTCGCTCGCCGGTACCGTCTACGGGAAGTCCCTGCGGGTGGCCGGAGACGCGATGGACGAAGCGATCCTTCAGTACATGCGCAAGGCCTGCAACCTCCACATCGGCGAACGCACCGCGCAGCAGATCAAGTACGAAGTCGGATCGGCGAGCCCGCTCGACAAGCCGCTGTCCATGGAGGTCAAGGGACGTCATGCCGTCGAAGGCGTGCCCAGAACCGTGACGATCACCGACACCGAGATTCGCGAAGCGCTGGCCGAACCGCTCCGGCAGATCTGCCAGGCCGTGCGGGATTCGCTCGAGAAAATTCCACCCGAGCTCTGCGCTGATATCTACGATCGGGGCGTCGTCCTCACGGGCGGCGGCGCGCTGCTCCGAAACCTCGACGCGAGGCTGCGCGAGGAAACGGGTCTGCCGGTCCTCGTGGCGGAAAATCCGCTGACCTCCGTCGTGCTGGGGGCAGGGATGATCCTCTCCGACCTCCCGCTGCTGCGCAAAGTGTCCTGGGGCTAACGCGCGCCGAACGAAATCTTCGCAGGCGAGGCTCCCGGGCCTCGCCTTTTTTTTCCCCGCCGACAGTCTTCCTCTCCTCACACCTCAACCGCATTCCTCGCTGACGCACGAGCCGCGCGTCTCAATACGGCGCGTGCGAAAGCGTCGATTCGCGAAGCTCCAGCGTTCGCGGCAGGGTCTCTGTCATCAACGCTGAGAGGCCTCTGGCACGGAAGTTCCTAGTGGGAACGCTGAAACGTGTACACCACCGAAAAGGGGAACTCCGATGGAACATTCGAACACCACAAACTCCGACGCAGGCACAGGGAGCGGCATCATGGACCGCGTGCGTGAACGGGCGACGGCCCAGCTGTCCACGCAGAAGGACCGCGCGACCGACGGGCTCGGCAGCGTGGCGCAAGCGGTACGGCAGAGCACGCAGCACCTCCGCGAGAACAAGCAGGATGCGATCGCCTCGTATGTCGAGAAGGCCGCCGATCAGATCGACCGGTTCTCGACGCAGCTGCGCAACCGCGACGTCGGCGAACTGGTCAACGAAGTGCAGCGCTTCGCGCGCAGACAGCCGGCGCTCTTCGTCGGTTCGGCGTTCGCGATCGGCGTCATTGGCGCACGCTTTCTGAAGAGCTCCTCGGACAACAGGCGCTACCGCTCGCTCGAGCACTACGGTGCGTCCTCGCGCGGGATGGATTACGCGGGCAGGGGGATCTAATGGCTACGGCAGGACGGGACGACCGCTCTCTGGGAGAGCTTTTCTCGGAACTGTCGCGCGAGACCGGAACACTCATTCGTAAGGAGTTCGAGCTCGCGACGACGGAGATGACCGCGAAGGCGAAGATTGCCGGCGGCCATGTAGGGATGGTCGCGGCCGGCGGAGCGCTCGCACACGCGGGGCTGCTCGTCATGCTGGCGGCGCTCGTCATCGGCCTGGCTCAGCTGGGCATCACACCATGGCTCGCCGCCGTCATCGTCGGCGTGCTCACGATTGGCGTCGGCTACCTGCTGGCCAACAGGGGGCTCGCCTCCCTCCGGCAGACCAGCGTCGCACCCACCCAGGCCATCGAGGCCATGAAGGAGAACTCTACATGGACGACAAGACAAAAGGCATAGGCGTCGAACGCACTTCGGGACGTTCGGACGAATACATCAGCGGGCGCGAAGCGCTCGACACCGATGGACGGATCGGCGAGCGCGGCACGTCCCGCATTCCGAGCCGCACGAACACAGGCACGAGCGGAGCGGGCGCCGGCACGAGCTCCGATACGACGCGAAACCTGTCCACCTCGTCGTCTTCCATGGATGCGCCAACCGAGGAGCGGACGCGCGAGATCCGGGCCGAGATCGAGCAGACCCGCGGCGAGCTGTCCGAGACGGTCAACGCCATTCAGGACCGCCTGCGGCCGGGCAACATCGCGTCCAACGCGGCCGAGAGCGTGAAGAGCACCGTGAAGAGCGTGGCCAGCGACAAGGCCCAGTACGTCGCCGACACCGCGCGCGAGATGGCGGACTCGGAACCCGTCCAGTATGTCCGTGCGAATCCCATCCCGACCGCGATGATCGGCATCGGGATCGCGGGTCTCACGTGGCTCGCCCTCGGCGGGCGCGAGGCGCAGTCGCGCAACCGCAATCGCTACCGCACGGCCGGGCGGACGTCGCGCGACTGGCGGCGGCTGGCGCCCTACGATGAAGGGGACCGTTACTACCGCGGCGGAACCGGTCACACGGGATACACCGGCCAGAGTGGCTACTCCGCTGAGTCGGGCTTCGGCGACGCTGGGTTCGGAGAAGCCGGCTACCCCGGCCAGGGCGGATATGAAACGGCCGCGGCCTACAACCCGGATCAGGATCTGAATACCGGTGTCCGCAGCGGTTACTCGGGGACGCGCGGGAGCTACGGGACCGGCAGCTCCGGGACCGGCAGCTACGACACGAGCCGCGCGGAGTATGGCGATCGCAGCTCGTCGTGGACGGACGAAGCAAGCCAGACCGCCCAGGACCTCGGGCGTCGGGCGCAGCAGACCACGCGGGTCGCGCAGCGCAAGCTTCAGCAGACCTGGCAGCAGAACCCGCTGCTGATGGGCGCTGCTTCCGCCGTACTCGGGTTGATCGTCGGCATGGCCGTGCCTGAGACCGACATCGAAAACGAGTACATGGGCGAGGCGCGCGATCAGGCCTTCGAAAACGTCCAGCAGACCGTGCGTGAGACGGTCGGCAAGGTCCAGGAGGTCGCCACCAACGCGGTCCAGGCAGTCACGGGGGAACAGAAGCCCGCGGGCGGCCAGCAGGCCGGCGGCACTCAGGGGCAGCAGTCGAACCCGTCGGCCACTGCCGCATCGCAGAGCAACCCGGCGTCATCGCAGACAAGCCGTCCGAATCAGCCTGGCAGCCAGGGACAGTCGGGCAGCCAGAGTCAGCAGTCCGGCGGATCCGGGCAGCCTCCGAAGAACCCCGGCGTCATCTAAGCGTCATCAGGGTCCGGCTCCGGCCGGACCCTTTTTTTCCTCCCGACCCCTCAGCGCATTACTCGGGCGAGCCAGCTTTCCACGTCGACACGAAAATCGGTCCCTTTCGAGTCTTGCAGCTCACGCTCCATCGAAACGGGGCCGGGGTTCTCATCCGCCAGGATGCGGCGGACGGACTCCTCCGCGTGGGTGACCTCGAACAGGTTGAGGAAGAAATCCACGAGGAACGACCGATCGTCGATTGACGTCCTGACGCGCGTTGGCGCCCCTCCGCTCAACTCGATCCCGAAATCCTCTCCCCCCGACTCGGAGAGCAGGCCAAGGAACAGCCTGTCGGACTCGTCACCCGCGTTCCGGCCGCCCGACGCGAGAATCCTCGTCTCGTGAGCGTCGGAATCGCAGTAGACCTTGGCTCGCGAGGGTAGCGTGATCACCCAGGCATCCCAGGCAGCCCCCTCATCCCATTCGAGCGTCAGCAGCGTGCGGGACCGAAGCGTCACGGCCGCAAAATCAAGGGCTTCGTCGGCCAGCGCCTGACGGATCACTCCGTCGAGCGGCACCGGGTCGCGCGGGACGCGGAGCGGATATACGGCTTCGCGGGTGCGGAATTGCTTGACGCGTTCTTCGAGCGCTGCGAGCACCCGAAGGCGCAGTTGCCGCGGAGGAGGCATCCGCGCAGTGTACCGCGTGGTGTGCGGGAGGCGCACAGGGCGCGTATCGACCTATCTGTAAGATCCGCTCCGGATTCGTGATCTCGGGGCTGATTTACAGGCCAAATACCCCTGTAAACGCCTGCAGGGGGGAGGGAGCCCGTCGGTACAGCGGTTGCAGCTTCGGGGGTGTTCCCCTGAGGAGACTGATTAGATGACCCGCACAGTAGGCGCGGCGCTTGGATTCTTGCTCGTTGTGTTGTTTTTCGCAGCTGTCGCTGTCGAAAGTACGCGTGCGGCGTCGGCGCCGTCCGTCACGTACGCGGCCATTCGCTGAGCCGCGGACTCTCGGTCAGGCTTTGGGTTCTGCTCTTCAAGCGAGCACGCGCTCGCTCGGAGGCAACCCCAAAGCCGGCCTCACCGACTGCATGCGCACGTGCGCATGCGGCGGCCCCTCAGGCGACAGTGCTCGCCGTACCGACCACTGGCGCGTCGTCCTCGGCTTCGAGCAGCGCCTGGCTCGCACGATGCCGCTTCGCGAGCAGCCGCTCGGCGGGCGACATCCCCGACAACAAGCGGACCGAAACCTGGTACGCGATGCTGCAGATCGCAAGAGCCGACCAGTAGGCGATCCCTCCTGCGAGCGCGACAATCCCGGCAATCGCCGCCACGATGAAGATGTCACCCGCGGCGAGCACGGCCCGTCGCGCCGCGCGACGACGCAGTTCGTCGGGCTCCACCTCTAGCTTCAGTCGCAGCGCAAAGGGAGTGTTCGCTGCCGAGGGCATCGGCGACTGCTGGCCAGGTATCGCGGGGGGCGCGACAGGTGCGTTGTAGTACTCCGCGAACTCAGCCGCAACATCGTCCGCATCGAGGCGGATGGCAGAGGCATAGCCGCGAATGAAGGAGCGGTTGTACATCCCGCCCGGCCAGCGCGAGCAGTCGCCCTTTTCGAGGCCGGCGAAAAGCGATGCCGCCACTTTGGTGGATGCGGCGATCTGGTCCAGTGTGATCTGCTGCTTTTCCCGATGGCGCCGCAGCCGTTCGCCAAATGCGCGTCGCTCGTTGATCACCCCTGGTCCTCGTGGATCCTGGCGGTCGCCAGCCAGTCACTGCTCACCTGATCATTACCAAAGCCCGGAGCCCGGCTCATGAGGTTATACGTGGCGCGTGCGGCGACGAGCGCCGCGGCACCCAGCACGAAGATCCATAGTTTCAAGTGATGTCACTCTTTCTAATGGAAGAGGCAGTTGATTCCACGGCCGGTGCAAAGACAATTCCGAACCGGCCGTCCTGTTTGTGGTGCGTTCGTGCGCGCACGTGTTCGCGTGCTGCGCGAACCGTCCGTTTCTTATGCGGTAACAATTACCATCTACACGCGGCATCGGCGACGACGAACCGGTGCTCACGCCGCTTCACTTTCCGCATTGCTTTCTTCGTGTGATGCCCTGATTATGAGCCAACAGCTGGCGAGTGCATCCTCGGCGATCGCGCGATCGAAAAAAAATTCCAGCCGATCGCTCGGGGCGGGTTCGTCGCACGGCGGAGCTGGCCTCGTCCGAGAGTTTCCACTCGAGTGAATGTGACCCGTTCGTGGAGTTCGTCATGACTTCGAATCCGGATGCACTCGTGCGCGAATGGTTCGACACCGTGTGGAACCAGGGACGGGAGGATGCGATCGATCGACTGATGGCGCCGAACGCCGAAGTCCACGGACTCAGCGGTCCGAAGGGCGCGCCGATCCGTGGCGCCGAGGCGTTCAAGCCGTTCTTCCGGATGTTCAGGCGCGCGCTCAGCGAGCTGCAGATCGATGTGGCGCGCACGGTCGTGCAGGGCGACCTCGTGGTGGCGCACTGCCGCGTCTTCGGCCGTCATGCCGGGGACTCGCTCGGGGCGCCGGCCACGAACAACGTGGTCGAGTTCTGGGGCATGGCACTCGTGCGGGTCGAGCACGATCGAATCGTCGAGGGGTGGAACTGCTTCGATTTTCTGTCGATGTACCAGCAGCTCGGCTGGGTGAAGAACCCGCCCATTCCGGTTGCCTGATCCCGCATCGAATGGCGACGCCGGTCGCCCGGAGCCTGGACCTTCCAAAACCGGACGCGGGGTCCGGATCCCGAATCCGTCAGGGCACCCGCAGGTAGGTAAGGCGCGGCCGTCTCCGGGCCGAGCCACCCTCTGGTAAGTACTTCAAAATAAGCAGCTTCCGAGCTTCGTGCCGGTGGTATGTCCCTTGCCCCTCAAGGGCGCCATAACACCCCGCAGACTCCCCGAACAGGAGGGACCGTGCCGCGCTTGCTGACGGCGTTCGCGACGACGGTGATGATGGTGGTCGCGGCACAGAGCGCATTTGCTCTGCAGGTCGCGCCCGGAAGTGCGGCACGGCCGCATGCCGGCGCTACTGCGAAGGCGGCGCCTGGAACCCCTGCTGCCGCACGCCGCAGGGCGGCGCGGCGTAAGGCGGCTCCCGCGCCGAAGCTGTCGCGCGTCCAGCTCGCGCTGCAGCGTGACCCTGACCTGGCGGCCTCGGTCCTGCAGCGGCTGCCGGCCGGTGCCAGGATCATGGACGTGTCAGCCGGGTTCGAGGACATCGGTCAGTTCGTCGCGGCGGTGAATGCCTCCCGCGCGCTCGGCATCCCGATGCACGAGTTCAGACGGCGGATGGTGGGAGACCGGATGCCGCTGTTGCTCGCGATCCAGGATCTGCGCCCGAAGAGCAATTACCGCGCGGACGCGATGCGCGCCGAGGAGGAAGCCCGGACGCTGCTCGGCTCCGCCGCCTCGCCGCCGCTGACGCTCGCCAAGGGCAAGGTCTGAGCGTCGGCGAACGTCACATCAGTTGACGAATACGGCGCCCTCGCCGTTCTTCCGGACGAGAGCCTCTATCGCGGTACCCAGGCGATCGCGTCTTGCGAGCAGGGCCTGAACCGCCGCGCGATCGACCCACTTGCCGATGGCCGCATTCACCGCGGCCTCATCGAGTGCCCGCATGCGCATCCACAGGCTCCGATCGATGTGCATGAACTTCGCCGGCAGATTCTTGCTCGTGACGAATGCGCGCGAATGATCGATGAGGAAGACGTTCCAGCTGGCATCGACGAGAAGGTTTCCGAGATTGCGGTCGCTGTTGCCAACCAGGTTGTCGAACATCTTCATCCTGATCATCTGGAGATCCCAGGATGGCGGCTTCGGGCGGAACTGGACGTCTTTCCACGACCGAACCGGCGACAGCCACAGAATCGCAGCCCCCACTTCGTGCTTCCACTGTTTTTCCACGGCGACCGGCACCATGCCGAGCCCGAGGCACTTGTCCAGCTCGTACGCGGCAATCTCCGACTTGTAGCTTTCCCAGTAGCCGTTCGGGCGGCCCGTGGGCAGCACCTTCCACGCCACGCTGTCGGCCAGTCCCCCCGGCTTGAAGAACGCCCGCCGCGGGTGCGTCACGCCGACCGGGATATCTTCGAACCGATCGATCGGGGCGCTCGCGATGAACGCTTCGAATTCCACCTCGCGTCCCTGCCAGACTCGTGCGGAGGCAGGCGCGGCCTCGGTAACCTGGGGTGGCGCCGCCGTCGCGGTCCCGGCGACCTCCGGTGCCGCAGAGGCTGTAACGCAGGCCGCGGCCGGCTGCGGCAGCAACAGGACCGTGAACAGGAGGGTGAACACACCGTTTCGCATCGTCAGCGCCTCATGACCGCGGCGTCACGTTACCACGCGGCGACCGGTGATGATCCTCACGAAGGCTCATCCCGCTTCGATCAGGTCGTCATCCGCGACAGTCGCACGCGACGGGGCTGATGGGGCGCGGTCCGCATCGACGGCCGCCCCCGTGAGCAGCGCGTCGGCGAGATACGCGTGGGCGTCAATGTCGGTGCGGGAGAGAAGCGCGTCCAGGGCGTCGGCAGGCGTCCGCGATTCGCGCTGCTGCATCGACGGGTAGCTCCCGTCGTCGCGTCGTGGTGCGTAGCGGCACCAGAACCCGAGATGCCAGACCAGGAACTCGCGAATGCGCGTGGTGCCGTACTCGTCTTCGCCCCAGTGAGCCTTCGCGAGCGCGACGTAGCGGCGGTAAATGGCCAGCCGTTCGTCTGGAGTGGGGTTCTCCTCGCCGCGTGCGGCCTCCCGGAAGATCCAGGGCTTGATGAGCGCACCGCGCGCGATCATGACGCCCGCGCACCCCGATCGGGCCATCGCGCTCCGTATTTCGTGCGGAAAGAGGAGGTCGCCGTTGCCCACAACAGGCACGCGCACCGCTGCCGCCACTTCTCGGATGGCGTCCCAGTCCGCCGCCATCGTGTAGCGTGCCTGCCGCGTGCGGCCGTGAACAAAGATCGCATCGGCGCCGCCGTCCACCGCCGCTGCCGCGACATCCAGATAGTTCCTCGCCTTGTCGTTCCACCCGAGACGGATCTTCACCGTCACCGGCACGTGATCGACCTTCTCCTTCATCGACGCGACGATCCGCCGGATCCGGGACGGCTGTCGGCCGAGCGCCGCGCCGAGGCCCTTCCGCGTGAAGTGGTCGATCGGACATCCGAGATTGACGTCAACGAGATCGGCGCCCCGAGACTCGACCAGCGCCGCCGCCCATCCCATTTCCTCCGGGTCATTGCCCGCGAGCTGCACACCGAAGAAGGGTTCCTCCGGCGCGCGCCGGATGAGGGCGAACTCGCCCCGCCGACGCTGCTTCAGCTTCCGCGCCACCGTCATCTCGCTCATGGTCACGCGGGCGCCGAGCTCGACGCACAGCTGCCGATAGGGGAGGTTGGACCCTTTCGTCATCGGCGCCATCACGCAGGCGCCGCTCAGGACTTCGGAGAGGAGGGGGAGGGGCACTGAGAGGTTCCGGGTTCCGGGTTCGGGGTTCGGGTTCGGGGTTCAGGGTTCGGGTTCAGGGTTCGGGTTCAGGGTTCACCTCTAGAAGCCTATGGCGAGGCCGTCCTTGCGGGGGTCTGAGCCACCCATCATTACACCGCCGGGGCCGAAGAGAATGCCTTGGAACCCGCCGAACATGCCGATCTGCGTCACGAGTGAGTGCCCGCGCTGGTTCAGGCCGAAGC
>JBBWZJ010000077.1:0-17313 GCA_039648985.1 Acidobacteriota bacterium
GAGCTCTTGTAGCTGCAGTGCTCGGACCACATCACGGAAAAAATCCCGAGCTCTGTCAACGAGGGTTCACGGCCGAGCGCCCGGACGATGCGCTCGTACTCCTCGGGCTTGAGTCCGTGCCGCTCGATGACGGCGGTGTCGAAGGCGCTCACAAGGCCCCCTGGCCGGCGAGCTGCGTCACGACCGACTCGAACAGGACGAGCCCGTCGGTGCTCGCCAGAGCCGATTCGCACGCCCGCTCCGGGTGTGGCATCAGCCCGACGATGTTGCGCCCCTCGCTGCAGACTCCGGCAATGGCGTTCAGCGCGCCGTTCGGATTCGAGGCGTCGGTCACCTGGCCGCGCTCGTCGCAATATCTGAAGACGACGCGTCCCGAGCTTTCGATTTCCGCGAGCACGTCGGGTTGGACGTAGTAATTGCCTTCTCCATGCGCAATCGGGATGCGCAGCACCTGGCCCTTGACCGCGCGGCTGGTGAACGGCGTGTCGGTCTGATCGACCCGGATCCGCACGTGCTCACAGTGGAACTTCAAGTCGCGGTTGCGCAGCATCGCGCCCGGCAGCAGCCCGGCCTCGCAGAGAATCTGGAAGCCATTGCAGATGCCGAGCACCGGACCGCCGGACGCGGCGAACGCCCGGACGGCGGCCATGATGGGCGAGAAGCGCGCAATGGCGCCCGTCCGAAGGTAGTCCCCATGCGAAAACCCGCCGGGGAGGATCACGACGTCGGCCCCCTTCAGGTCGGTTTCCTTGTGCCACACGAACGACGCCTCCTGGCCGAGGACGTCGCTGACCGCATGGTAGGCGTCGTGGTCACAATTGGATCCGGGGAAGACGATGATGGCGAACTTCATGACGGCTCCCGGCTGCCAGCTCCCGGCTGCCGGCTCCCAGCTCGAAGGCGGGAAGCGGGAAACGGGAAGCGGGAAGCCCTACTCAACTTCCACTCTGTAGCTCTCGATGACCGGGTTTGCGAGGAGCTTGTCCGCGACTGCCGACGCGACCGTCCGCGCCTGGTCGGCCGAGGTCGCGGCAACTTCGAGCTCGAAGTACTTGCCCTGCCGCACGTCCCCGATGCCGGTGTAGCCGAGCGAATGGAGCGCCTCGGCGATGGTCTGCCCCTGCGGGTCGAATACCGACGGCTTCAACGTGACGAACACACGCGCTTTCATAGCAGCTCCCGGCTCTCGAGCTTTCACCCGTCAGCTCCTCAGCTGATCGCTGACAGCTGACGGCTTTCCGCGCCGAATACGCGCGCAAAAATCACGTCCACGTTCCGCATCTGATCGTGCAGGTCGAACGCCTTGTCGATGTCCGCCCGTGTCAGCACCTTCATGAGATCGGCGTCCTCGAGCAGCAGCGACTTGAAGTCCTTCTGTTCGTGGAACGAACGCATGGCGTTGCGCTGCACCCATTCGTACGCCTGTTCGCGGGAGATGCCGCGGCGCGCGAGCTCGAGCAGCACCGTTCCGGAGAACACAACGCCGCGCGACCGGTTGAGATTCTCGATCATGCGCTGCGGATACACCACCAACCCGCGCACGATGCGCGTGAAGCGCCGCAGCATGTGGTCCACGGCGATGAAGCTGTCGGGCAGGATCACCCGCTCGACCGACGAATGGGAAATGTCCCGCTCGTGCCAGAGCGCGACGTTCTCGAGCGCCGCCATCGCATTGGCGCGGACCAGCCTGGCCAGGCCCGTGATCTGCTCGCAGCCGACTGGGTTCCGTTTGTGCGGCATCGCCGACGAGCCCTTCTGCCCCTTGCCAAACGGCTCTTCGACCTCTCCGATCTCGGTCTTCTGCAGGCCCCGGATCTCGAGCGCGAACTTCTCGAGAGACGCCGCGACAATGGCGAGCGTCGTCATCAGCTCAGCATGGCGATCCCGTTGGATCACCTGGGACGACACCGGGTCCGGCTGGAGCCCGAGCCGTGCGCAGACGCTCGCTTCTATAGACGGGTCGAGGTGGGCGAACGTCCCCACCGCCCCCGAAATCTTCCCGACCGAGACCACGTCGCGGGCGCGCAGCAGGCGGTCGAGATCCCGCTGGAGCTCGGCATACCAGAGCGCGAGCTTGAGGCCGAACGTCATCGGCTCGGCGTGGACACCGTGGGTGCGGCCGATCATCGGCGTCATGCGGTGTTCGTCGGCGCGCGAACGCACCGCGTCCATCAACCCCGCGACCCCCTTGATCACGAGCTCGGTCGCCTCGCGCATCTGGATGGCCTGGGCGGTGTCGACGACATCAGACGATGTGAGGCCGAAGTGGAGCCAGCGGGCGGAGGGTCCGACGTGCTCGGCGACCGCTGTGGTGAAGGCGATGACGTCGTGCTGAGTGACCTGCTCGATCTCCTCGATACGGTCGACCTCGAAGCGGGCGCGCGACCGAAGGTCGCGGGCAGCCTCGGGCGGAACGAGCCCTGCCGACGCCATCGCGTCGGTCGCCGCAAGCTCGACCTCGAGCCACGTTTCGTAGCGCCGCTGCTCGGTCCAGATGGCGCCCATCTCCGGGTGTGTATAGCGCTTGATCATGATCCCGGGGGCGCCAGACGACGCGTGCTGAAGCCTGGTGTGTTCATGAAGAGACGAATCATCGCGAATGCTCTGCGCCGCCCGTCAGCCACCTGCGGCTAGCCGAGATCGATGCGTGCGCGGTCGATGTGCGGCACCGACGGCCCCAGCACCGTTGCGGCCAGCGAACCGTTGGCGAACAGGTCGGCCGCTACGCGCTGGACGTCGACCTCTGTGACGCGCTCGACGCCCGCGAGCGTCTCGTCGAGTCCGAAGTGACGGTCGAAATAAATCTCCTGCCGCGCGAGGTGCGACATGCGGCTCGCCGTGTTCTCGAGGCTCAGCATGAGGCTGCCCTTGAGATGATCCTTCGCCCGCCGCAACTCCGACTGTGGAACCGGCGCGCGTTTCATCCCGCGCAGCTCCTCGACGCAGAGGTCGATGACTTCGCCGACCGCTTCGTTCGAGCAGCCGGCGTAAATCGTGATGTTCCCCGCGTCGCGGTAAGCGCTCAGCCCGCTGAACACGGCATAGGCCAGGCCGCGCTTCTCGCGCACGTTCTGAAACAGCCGTGAGCTCATCGATCCACCGAGGACGGTGTTCATGATGTAGCTGACGTAGCGATCCTCGTGATTCTGCGGGTAGCTGTTCGTGCCGAGACAGATGTGACTCTGTTCGAGCTCCTTGGTGCGGGTGATCACCTGCGGCACGACGCCGGGGGCGGCGCCCCCGAGCGGCTCCCCCTCGGCGGGGACCGCGCCGAACGCCGCCTCGACGAGCTCCCGGACCTTCCCGTGCTCGAGGTTCCCGGCCGCCGAAATGATCATGTTCCGGCCGACGTACGCGCCGCGGAAGTACTCGAGCAGCGACGCCGCCGTGAACGACTCGACGGTCTCCTTCGATCCGAGGATCGGGCGGCCAAGCGCGTGGCCCTCCCAGAAATGCTGGGTGAAGAGCTCGTGGACGAGATCGTCCGGCGTGTCCTCGACCATCTTGATCTCTTCGAGGATGACCTTCTTCTCGCGTTCGACTTCCTCGGCGGAGAAGGCCGGTCTGAGGACGATGTCCGAGAGCAGATCGACGGCGAGCGGCAGGTGCTCGTCCAGGACCTTGATGTAGTAGCTCGCGTATTCCTTGGCCGTGAACGCGTCGAGCTGCCCGCCGATCGAGTCAATCGCCTGGGCGATGTCCTCGGCGGTCCGGGTGTCGGTCCCCTTGAAGAGCATGTGCTCGACGAAATGCGCGATGCCGCCGCGCTCCTCCGTCTCGTGGCGCGACCCCCGCATCAGCCACACGCCGATCGTGACGGACCGCACATGGGGCATCGTCTCGGTGATGAGACGCAGCCCGTTGCCGAGGACTTCACGGACAACCGGGCGGGAAGAAGACTGTGCGGTCACTCGTGGGGCCTCCCGCGAACCGTGCCGGACCAGAACACGCTGGCGGCGGAACCATCCCGCGCGAAGCGTCGCAAGTCGTTCCTGGTAAAGGGATTATATGAGGTTACGGAAACCTCGATCTTACCACGGACTAACTGCGGAGTTCAAGCGCGTCGCGCTGCCGCGACCGGCTCGCCGACATAGTACAATTGATCTCCCTGCAAGCCGCGCACGACTGTTCCGGGCACCCGCGCGCCGTCACGCCGATGCACACCGACCGACGCACCAACGTCGCCGATCTGGAAGTTGCCGACCTCGAGCGCGAGCTCGAGGCGCTCGGCGAGCCGCGCTTCCACGCGGCGCAGATCTTCCGGTGGATCTACAAGCGCGGGATCACCGATTTCGCGCTCATGACCGACCTGAGCCGCGATCTCCGCGGACGCCTCGCCGACGCCTTCGTCGTCGCCACCCCCGCCGTGGTCCGCAGCGAGCGATCCGAAGATGGCACGACGAAGTTCCTGCTCGCCCTGGCGGACGGACGACACATCGAGGCCGTCTTCATTCCCGATACGCCCGCCATGACGTTCTGCATCTCCACCCAGGTCGGGTGTGCGATGAAGTGCGGCTTCTGCCTGACAGGGAAAATGGGAATCGACAGGAACCTGGGCGCCGGGGAGATTGCCGGGCAGGTCCGGGTGCTCGCGCGGGAGCTCGGGATGCTCGACGCGCGGTTCAACATCGTCCTGATGGGCATGGGGGAACCGCTGCACAACTACGACGCCACGATGAAGGCGCTCCGGATTCTTGCCGACGAGCATGGCTTCGCGATGTCTGGGCGCCGCATTACGCTCTCGACGGTCGGCGTGCTGCCGGCGCTCGAGCGGCTCGCCACGGAGCCGTTTATGCCGAACCTCGCCATCTCGCTGCACGCGACCACCGAGGAACAGCGGGATCTGCTCGTACCTATCAACCGCAAGTACGGGCTCAAGGAGCTGCTGGACGCGTGCCGGCGGTTCCCGCTGAAACGGCGCGAGCGCATTACATTCGAGTACGTGATGCTGCGCGACGTGAACGACACGCCCGAGGACGCCCGGCGCCTCGTCAAGCTCCTGAGCGGCATCAAAGGCAAGGTGAACCTGCTGCCGCTCAACGAGGCGGCAGGCATCCCATTCGAACGCCCGGCCGACGACCGGGTGAATGCGTTCGCCCGCATCCTCGCGGATCATGGAGTCGTGGTGTCGGTCCGGAAGAGCCGCGGCCGCGACATCCGTGCGGCGTGCGGCCAGTTGATCACCGAATCGGCGCGCAAGGCGCCAGGCGCCCGGCTTGCGGTCCTGATGCCGTAGCTTCCGCTTTACAGGCGCGATCGGCCTGCGGACATGTCGTATCCGTCACCTCGCACCACCGTCCCGCGGAGATACTCGCCAGCTTCATCGATCCTGACGCGCACCCGTTCATTCCGCGCCACGCCGTCCGGGATCCTCACCTTCAGATAATTGTCGGTCACGACGAGGCTGCCGTCCTCGACGGTGAGCCCGTGCCGCACGACCCCGACCTGTGACGCCCGGAACCTCCGCGTCAGGTCGGCGCCCACCGCGCGCAGCGCGCGCCCGCGGTCACGCACCGCCACCCCGTCCACCTTGTTCTTCATCGCGGCCGCGGCCGTACCCGGCCGATCCGAGTACGGGAACACGTGCAGGTGGCTGAGCGGCGATCGCGGCAGGTAGTCCATGTTCCGCTCGAAATCGGCGTCGGTCTCGCCAGGAAATCCGACGATCACGTCCGACCCGATCGACACGGACGGCACGCGCGCGGCGATCGTCTCGACGAGCCGGCGGTACGCCGTCAATGTGTAGGGACGGCGCATCGCGGTGAGTACGACATCGCTCGCGTGCTGCAGCGGCAAGTGGAAATGCGGCGCGAATCGACTGCCGCTTGTCGCGACAATGTGCACGATCTCCGGCGTGCAGTCCATCGGCTCGAGGGAGCTGATCCGGAAGACGACATCAGCCGCGCACGAATCGAGTGCGCGAAGCAGATCGAGCAGCGACCGGCAGGGTTCGAGGTCGCGTCCGTATGAGCCCAGGTGTACGCCGGTCAGGGCGATCTCCTTGAACCCCGCGGCGGCTGCCCGCTCGACCGCACGCACCACGTCCACCACCGGAGTGCTCCGACCCGCCCCGCGCGTCGTCGGAATGATACAGTACGAGCATCGCTCCTCGCACCCGGTCTGCACGCGCAGAGTGAAGGCGGTCCGGCCCGCGGTGCCTGGCTCCACCCCGCCACAGGGACCCTCGCCATCGCCGAACCGCAGTGCCGTGGGCAGGAGGTCCCCCGCGTACAGATCGTCGACGATCGTGTCCTTGCGGCTGTTTCCGACAACGGCGACGACCGCAGGCAGCGCCGCGAGATCGCTCGCGCAGCGGCTCGCGTAACATCCGGTCACGACGATCCGCGCGCCGGGATTGTCGCGTGCCACGCGCCGGATCGTCTGGCGGGCGCCCTGATCGGCGGTCGCGGTCACCGAGCAGGTATTGACGAGCACGAGGTCGGCCTCGCTCGAGGAGCCCTCCACCGCGCCCCGACTCCGGAGATCCTGCTCGAACCGGAGGGAGTCGGCCTGGTTCACGCGACAGCCGAACGTGATGATGGAATATCTCACTGGTTCGGGGTTCGGGGTTCCGGGTTCCGGGTTCTGGCTTCGGGGTTCGGGTTCTGGGTTCGGGTTCGGGGTTCCGGGTTCTGAGTTCGGTTTCGGAGTTCCGCTACTGGTTGAGTCGCGCGGCAGCCTGTTCGACCTTCTCGGCAAGCCGCTTCTTGTACTGATCCAGGCGTCCCGCCAGCGCTGGATCGGCAAGCGCCAGGATTTGGGCGGCAAGGACTCCGGCGTTTGTCGCACCCGGCTTACCGATGGACACGGTGGCGACCGGCACTCCGGGCGGCATCTGCACGGTCGAGAGCAGGGCATCGAGGCCCTTCAGCGCGGACGAATCGATCGGCACGCCGATGACGGGCAGCGTCGTGTGCGCCGCGACAACCCCGGCCAGATGCGCGGCGGCGCCGGCGCCGACGATGAACACCTTCACGCCCCGTCCGGGGGCCTCACGCACCAGCCGCATGACGCGCTCGGGCGACCGATGCGCGGACGCCACGGTCATCTCGCAGCCGATTTCCATTTCACGCAGGATGTCGATCGCGCCCTGCATGACAGGAGCGTCGGAGTCAGATCCCATGAGCACCAGTACGGCAATCTTTGTCATAACTCAGCTCGGCCCTCGCCGCCTCACGCGCTCGGGCGCGCCTTGCGCCCGATGTCGTGGCGATATTGCATTCCGTCGAAATGGATCCGCGAAACGCCCGCATACGCGCGGGCAACCGCGGCGTCGTACGTCGGGCCGCGCCCGACGACGGTCAACACCCGCCCGCCGGCCGTAACGACCGCCTCGCCGTCGAGCGCCGTGCCCGCGTGGAACACGAGCACGTCCTCCAGCTGCGCCGCAGCATCGAGGCCGTGTATCGCGGCGCCGCCCTTTACCGGACCCGGGTACCCGGCGGCCGCGAGCACGACGCCCACATGGGGATCACGGCGGAACGTAATCGGCGCGGCATCGAGCGCGCCCTCGGCGGCGGCGGCGAGCCGCGGCGCGAGATCGCTGTCGATCATGGGAATCACGACCTGGGCCTCCGGATCCCCGAACCGCACGTTGAACTCGATCACCTTCGGGCCCTCGCTTGTGAGCATGAGCCCCGCGTAGAGGAAGCCGCGATAGTCGAGCCCCTCGGCCGCCAGGCCAGCGATAACGGGATCGATGATCTCGCGCATGATCCGCTCCCGCATCCCGCCGTCCACGAGCGAGCTCGGCGCAAACGCGCCCATGCCTCCGGTGTTCGGCCCTTCGTCGCCGTCGAACACTCGCTTGTGATCCTGCGCCGAGACGAGCGGCGCCGCGCGCCGGCCGTCGCAGATCGCGAAGAATGATACTTCGGGGCCCTCGAGACATTCTTCGAGGACGACGCGCAATCCCGCATCGCCGAAATGCCGTTCCTCCATCGCGGCCCGGATCGCGAGGTTCGCGGTCTCCGCATCCGGTGCCACCACCACGCCCTTGCCCGCCGCGAGACCATCCGCCTTCACGACAACGCTGCTGCCGAGCTCGCCGGAGGCGACTGTCGCATACGCCGTCGCCGCGTCGTCGCAGCTCCGGTACCGCGCGGTGGGAATGCCGTGGCGTGCCATGAATGCCTTCGCGAACACCTTGCTGCACTCGAGCTGTGCCGCGGCTCGCGACGGGCCGAAGAGCCGCTGCCCCCGCGAGGCAAACAGATCGGCAATCCCGCGATCGAGCGGGAGCTCCGGGCCGACGACGGTCAGGTCGATGCGCTCGCGCGCCGCGAGATCGGACAGCGCGGCCGGATCGCCGGCGTCGATCGGGGCGGTGCGCACCAGGCGCGCAATCCCGGCGTTGCCGGGAGCGCACACGACGTCCGAGACGTCGCGTTCCGAACGGAGTTTCCACGCCAGGGCGTGCTCGCGCGCGCCGGCGCCGACAATGAGGACCTTCACAGAACTCTAAGTCGAATTACGAGAACGATTTGTGAGCATCGGCGCGACGGTGGGTGCGGTCAGGGGATGCGTGGAGGCCATCGAGGGCCCCGGCCGCGGCGGCGCGCTCCCGACAAGAGCGGTTGCCGCAGGCTGAACTCAGCGATTACCTGTGATAGCCTAGCATATTCTATCGGACTCTAAGGTCCCATGAGAGCATCACGGCCGCGTTCGGCGAATGACGAGCGCCGGCTCGATGTTCGCGCACGGTGACCTCGAAGGGGGTGTTTTTCAAGTTTGGCTGAAGTCAAAGTACAGGAAGGCGAGTCGATCGAAAGCGCGCTTCGTCGCTTCAAGCGCAAGGTGCAGCAGGAAGATATCATCAAGGATATCAAGAAGCACTCCTTCTACCTGAAGCCCGGAGATCGTCGGCGGGCGAAACAGGCCCTTGCGCGGAAGCGTTCGCGCAAGAAGCTGCGCCGCGAGGTCGAATAGCCACGGAAATATCCCGTCCGGCCGCGCGTGGCCGGACGGGCCCATTCGCCCTCGGGGCGGGCGACGGGCGAGTTGGCGAGAGGCAGGACCGATGGAGTTCCAGGACAGATCGCTCAATTGCGTGGACTGCGGCGCGGAGTTCATCTGGACGGCGGGCGAGCAGCTCTTCTTCGCGGACAAGAACTTCAAGAACGAACCCAAACGGTGCAAGGCGTGCAAAGCCAAGCGTGCCTCGAGACCGTCGGCTGGGGGCGGGATCGCCAGAGAGCGGGTCGAAACCACCACCAACTGTTCGGCCTGCTCCAAGGAAACGACGGTGCCGTTCAGGCCCACGCAGGGGCGGCCGGTCTTCTGTCGAGAGTGCTTCCAGGCCCGCAAGTTCACAGACACGGGCGTGTAAATCCACGAATCGACGCGTCCAGTTCGGGCCATGCCGGCCGGCGTGGCCTTCTCGTCATCGCGTGAACCCCCGGACCCGCCGGGGGCGTCTTATCTGTTCTTTCCGAAGCCCCAGCCTTTTTCCGTCATGCCGCATCTGAATCGACGTCTGACATCCTCCACCGCGACAGCCTTCCTCGTCATCGTGACCGCATGCGGCAAGAGTGCGGGTGCGCCCGCCGGCGGCGCCGGCGCGTTCCCTCCGGCGAACGTGTCCGTTGTGAGGCTGCAGCCCAAGCCAGTCGAGCGGGCGTCGGAATTCATCGCCACGTTGCGGTCGCTGCGCTCCTCGACCATCCAGCCCGAGGTGGCCGGCTCGGTCACGCGCGTGCTAGTCAAGGCGGGCGACCGCGTCAAGACGGGCACGCCACTCGTGCAGATCGACCCCGATCGCCAGCAGGCCGCGGTCCAGAGCACGGAGGCGAATCGATCCGGGGCGGAGGCGGACGTCCAGTACTGGCGGCAGCAGGTTTCGCGGCTGCAGGCGCTCGTCGCCGCCGGCGCGATCAGCCGGCAGGAATTCGAGCAGGCCCAGAACTCGCTCAAGGCCGCAGAGGCCAAGCTCGCGACGATCGACGCGCAGGTCAGCGAGAACCGCGTCCAGCTGCGCTATTACCGCGTCGTCGCGCCGCAGGACGGCATCGTGGGGGACATCGCGGTCCGGCCTGGCGATCGGGTCACCCAATCCACCGTGATCACGACTGTCGACGAGAATTCGTCGCTCGAGGCTTACATTCAGGTGCCGCTCGAACGCGCGCCCGATCTGCGTCTCGGGCTGCCGGTGCAGCTTCTCGATCCGGACGGCAAAGTCGCCGCGGTCAACCCGGTCACGTTCATCGCGCCGCGCGTCGACGCGTCGACGCAATCCGTCCTCGTGAAGAGCCTCCTGACCAAGGCGCCGCCGAGGCTGCGCGCGCAGCAGTTCACGCGCGCCCGCGTCGTCTGGAGCACGGCCCCCGGTCTGACCGTGCCGGTCGTCGCCGTGTCGCGCGTCAGCGGACAGTATTTCTGCTTCGTCGTGGAGCAGCAGGGATCCGGCCTCGTCGCGCGGCAACGGCCGGTGCAGGTCGGTGAGATCCTGGGCGACGACTACGTCGTCCGGAGCGGCCTCAAGCCCGGCGACCGGGTCGTCATCTCAGGCGTGCAGAAGCTGGGCGACAACGCGCCGGTCAAAGTGCAGTAGTCGATGTTCGTCGATACCTTCATACGCCGGCCGATCCTTGCCTCCGTCTGCTCGCTCGTCCTGATCCTCGCCGGGGCGATCGCGATCCCGACCATGCCGGTGGCGCAATATCCGCCGCTTGCGCCCCCGCAGGTGAGCGTCTCGACCTTCTACACAGGGGCCGATGCCCAGGCCGTCGAGAGCGGCGTCACGACACCACTCGAACAGGCGATCAATGGTGTCGAGGGCATGCTGTACATGGAGTCCTCGAGCACCAACAGCGGCTCGAGCGGCATTACCGTCACCTTTGACGTCACGCGCGACGTCGACCTTGCTGCCGTCGACGTACAGAACCGGGTCTCGACGGCACTCGGGCGGCTGCCTGGCGATGTCCGGACCAACGGCGTCACGGTTCAGAAGGGCGAGACCGGGTTCGTGCTCGCCGCCGGCATCTACTCCGAGAAGAAGGAGTACGACTCCCTCTTCATCAGCAACTACATCGACGTTTACGTCAAGGACGCGCTCAAACGGCTCGAAGGCGTCGGAGACGTCCAGATTTTCGGCGAGCGCCGCTACTCCATGCGCGTCTGGCTCGATCCGCGCAAGCTCGCCAGCCGGTCGCTGACGGCAGGGGACGTCGTGAATGCCCTGCGCGAGCAGAACGTGCAGGTGGCCGCAGGCGCGATCGGACAGTCGCCGACGCGGGACGATCAGAAGTACCAGATCAGTGTTCGTGCCGCCGGGCGTCTCCACGAAACCGGCGACTTCGAGAACATCATTGTCAAGGCGGCCGCGGGCGGCACGCTCGTCCGCTTGAAGGACGTGGCGAGCGTCGAGCTCGGCGCGGAAGCCTATGGTTCGCAGCTCCGGTTCCAGGGGGTCGATGCGGTGGGGTTCGGCGTCACTCAGCTGCCATCCGCCAACGCCCTCGACGTGGAGCGGAGGGTGCGCGCGGAGCTCGAACACCTTGCACTCGCGTTCCCGCCCGGGCTGAAGTACCAGATCGCGTTCAACACGACCCAGGTCGTCGCCGAGTCCATCCGGGAAGTGCTCATCACGCTCGCCGAAGCGATCGGGCTCGTCGTCCTGGTGATGTTCCTGTTCCTCCAGAGCTGGAGGACGACGCTCATCCCGACCATCACGATTCCGGTCTCGCTCGTGGGCGCGTTCGCGTTCATCAAGCTGATGGGTTTTTCCATCAACACGCTCACGCTGTTCGGCATCATTCTCGCGACAGGGATTGTCGTCGACGATGCCATCGTCGTGATCGAGAACATCGAGCGGCACATCCAGGAATACCGGACTCCGGCGGCGCGCGCCGCCTCCGACGCCATGCGCGAGGTGTTCGGCGCGGTCATCGCCACCGCGCTGGTGCTTGTCGCGGTGTTCGTGCCGGTGGCGTTCTTTCCAGGCACCACCGGGCGGCTGTACGCGCAGTTCTCGATCACGATCGCGTTTTCGGTCGCGCTGTCCGCGTTCAACGCGCTGACGTTGACGCCGGCGTTGTCGGCGCTCCTGCTCGATCGCAGCCACCACGGCAAAGGGGTGATCTTCACGAACGTGGAGCGTGCGATCACCGGCGGGACGAACGCGTACGTCGGGGTGCTCTCGAGACTGCTGCGCGTGCGGTGGCTGATGGTGCTCGTCTTCGCTGGCGCGCTCGCGCTGACCGTGTGGGTGTATCGATCGGTGCCGCAGGCCTTCGTGCCCGCGGAGGACCAGGGATACTTCATCAGCATCGTGCAGGCGCCGGCCGGCGCGTCGCTGCAGTACACGGGCGACGTGGCGCGGCGGGCCGAGCAGATCCTGCTCAAGGATCCCGAAGTCGCGGGCGTGTTCTCGGTGATGGGGTTCAGCTTCAGCGGCGCGGCGCCGAACCAGGGACTGATCTTCACCAGCCTGAAGCCATTCGATCAGCGGAAAGGGGACGAGCACTCGCTGCAGACAGTGCTGGGGCGCGTGTCCGGGCAGTTCGCCGCGATCAGCGGCGCCAACATCTTCGCCGTCGCCCCGCCGTCGATACCGGGGCTCGGCGCGTTCGGCGGGTTCGAGTTCCAGGTGCTCGATCAATCGGGTCAGGACATCAACGCGCTGGCGAACGCGACTTACGCGATGGCTGGCGCCGGAAATCAGTCCCCGAAGCTCCGGGGGCTCTTTACGTCCTTCACGGTGAACGACCCGCAGCTCAGTGTGCAGATCGATCGCGACCGTGCGCTGGCGCTGGGATTGCCGGTGAGTGAAGTGACGAGCGCGCTGCAGATTTACCTCGGGTCGCAGTACGTCAACGACTTCGACTTCAACAACCGGGCGTATCGTGTTTACGTACAGGCCGACCAGGCGTTCCGGTCCGACCCGGCGGCGCTGAAGCAGTTCTACGCGCGCAACGGCGCCGGCCAGATGGTGCCGCTCGAAAGCGTGGTGCGCATCGCGGAGACGACAGCGCCGCAGGTCATCAGCCACTTCAATCTCTTCCGGTCGGCGGCGATCAACGGTTCGGCGGCGCCGGGTTACAGCTCCGGGCAGGCGCTGGAGGAAATGCAGCGCGTCGCCGCGCGCACGCTCCCGCAGGGCATGGGCTACGCGTGGTCCGGCCTGTCGCTCGAGGAGAGCAAGGGGGGCCAACAGTCCTTCGTCATTTTCGGCCTCGCGCTCCTCCTCGTGTACCTGACGCTCGCGGCGCAATACGAGAGCCTCGTGCTGCCGTTCATCGTGCTCCTCGGCGTACCCGTCGCGGTGCTCGGCGCGCTCACCGCACAGTGGGCGCGGGGTTTCGCGAACGACGTGTACTGCCAGATCGGGCTCGTGATGCTCATCGGGCTGGCGGCGAAGAACTCGATCTTGATCGTCGAGTTCGCCGAGCAGCTGCGCCAGAAGGGATCGAGCGTGGTGGAGGCTGCCGTGGAGGCGGCGCGCATTCGCCTCCGGCCCATCCTGATGACGTCGCTCGCGTTCATCCTCGGGGTGCTGCCGCTCGTCTTCGCGACCGGCGCCGGCTCGGAGGCGCGCAACTCTGTCGGCACGGCGGTCGCCGGCGGCATGCTGGTCTCGACGTTCCTCAATCTAATCTTCATCCCCGTGCTCTACGTCGTCGTCCAGACGGTGCGGGGCGGGAGGGAGCCGCAGAAGGCGCCGTAGGCACGGGATGCGCATCTGGTGAATAATGCGCGCCAATACGCCGGAGGAGGTGCATCGTGGTGTGGTATCAGGGCCGGGCGCTGCGTGGAGTTGCTCTTCTTCTCTGCCTGTCGGTCTCGTCGGCTACGGCCGGCGCGCAAAAGCAAAATCCCGCATCCTCCGCTCCCTCCCTGACGAGCGAAACGCCGCCCGACTTTTCCCCCGTCACCCGCACATTCGATTTCGTCAGGCGCGATGTCATGGTTCCGATGCGCGACGGCGTCCGGCTGCGCACGATCGTCCTCGTGCCGAAGGGGGCATCGGGTGCGCCGATTCTGCTGACCCGCACCCCTTACGATGCCGCGGAGCTCACCGCGCGCGCCCAGAGCGCCCACCTCGGACCGATTCTGACGGGCTACGACAATGCGACTGACGTCATCGTGGACGGGGGGTACATCCGAGTCGTGCAGGACGTGCGGGGCAAGCACGGATCCGAAGGGGACTACGTGATGAACCGTCCACTGCACGGGCCGCTGAATCCCACGCCGGTGGACCACGCCACGGATACCTACGACACGATCGACTGGCTGGTGAAGAACGTACCGGAGAGCAACGGCAGGGTCGGCCTCCTGGGGATTTCCTACGACGGGTTCCTTGCCCTGATGGGACTCGTCCATCCGCACCCGGCGCTGAAGGTAGCGGTGCCGATGAACCCGATGGTCGATGGATGGCGAGGCGACGACTGGTTCCACAACGGGGCGTTCAGGCAGCAGATGCTGCCGTATATCTACGAGCAGGAGGCTACGCGAAAGTCGGAGGCGAAGTGGTGGACGAGCCACTTCGACGACTACGACATGTTCATGGCGGCAGGGTCCGCCGGCGCGCTCGCCGAGGAGCGCGGCATGGAGCAGATCGGGTTCTGGCGGAAGCTCCTCGAGCATCCCGCATACGACGCGTTCTGGCGCGACCAGGCCATGGACCGGGTGCTGGCCGCCGAGCCGCTGAGCGTCCCGGTCATGCTGGTGCACAGTCTCTGGGATCAGGAGGACATCTACGGGGCGATGGCCGTCTACAAGGCGCTCGAACCAAAGGATGCGTCGAACGACAAGGTGTTCCTCGTGCTCGGCCCGTGGCACCACGGGCAGGAGATCGAGGACGCGGCGACACTCGGGCCGCTGCGTTTTCACAGCGACACGGGGCTGTATTTCCGGCGGGAAATCCTGGCGCCGTTCCTCGCCCGCTACCTGAAGGACGGCGCGCCAGACCGGGAGATCCCGCCCGTGGCGGCGTTCGAGACCGGAACGAACGTCTGGCGGCGGCTGCGGGCATGGCCGGCCGGTTGTGAAGGCGCGTGCGAGATCCGCCGCACGCCGCTCTATCTCAGGTCCGATCACACCGTCGGATTCACCGCGCCCGCGGCCGCGGCCGTCGCGTTCGACGAATATGTGTCAGACCCCTCCAAGCCGGTGCCGTTTCGCCGGCGTCCCGTTCAGCCGGTCAGCTACGGCCGCGGCATGACGTGGCCCGAGTGGCTGGTGGACGACCAGCGGGAGGCCTCGGGCCGGCCTGACGTTCTCGCGTTTTCCTCCGATGCCCTCAAAACGCCACTCAAGATCAGCGGTGAGCCGGCGGTCAACCTTGTCGCATCCACGAGCGGGACCGACTCGGACTGGATTGTGAAGCTCATCGACGTGTACCCGGACGAAGTGGCCGGAGAGCCCGCGCTCGGCGGTTACCAGTTGATGGTGGCGGCCGACATTTTCCGCGGGCGCTACCGCGCAAGCCTGGAGACCGCGGCCGCCTTGCCGGCTGACGAGCCACTGCTGTACAGGTTCTCGCTCCCGACCGCGAACCACGTGTTCCTCCCCGGCCACAAGATCATGGTCCAGGTCCAGTCAAGCTGGTTTCCTCTTTACGATCGGAACCCGCAGACGTTCGTCCCGAACATTTTCTGGGCGAGGCCGGCCGACTACAGGAAGGCCGTGCAGCGGATCTACCACGCGCCGGACCGGGCGAGCTTCGTCGAGCTGCCACTGGTCAGGTGAGCCGCCGGATTCAGGAGTCTGAGCGAACCGCTGAGTCAGCGAACCGGCTTGTCGCGTGAATACAGGCACTTACCGTAAGGTTGAGTGCGGCCCTTTTCGCGGGGTATTGTTGACACTGCAAGAACTCGCGTAGTACGCTGACCGGTCTATTTTCTGTGAACAGTAGGGCCTGGGGCAGGCGCTTCATACGGTAGGACGTCAGGCCAAGCGGTGGGGGCCTGGACGGTCCCGTCGGCGCGGTCGGGCTTGGAGGGAGCGGCGATGAACATCGACGAACGAGTCGTCGACGGAGTGACGATTCTGGACCTGAAGGGCAAGATGACGCTTGGCGAAGGCGACGAGCTCCTGAAGGACAAGATCAACTCGCTCATCCAGCAGGATCGAAAGCAGCTGCTGCTCAACCTCGAAGGCGTCCCCTACATCGACAGCGCAGGTCTGGGTGAGATCGTCCGCACGTACACCACGGTGAGCCGACAGGGGGGGAAGCTCAAGCTGCTGAACCTCACGAAGCGGATTCAGGATCTGCTGGCCATCACCAAGCTGCTGACCGTGTTCGAGACGTATGACTCGGAACGGGAAGCACTCAAGAGCTTCGGCAGCTAGCCAGGCCGCGCACGTACCCGCCGCGCTCTAATGGCGCGACACATTATTCCGGACACTATCGACGGGGTCCAGCCCCGCCAGGAGCGCGTCAGCGCTCCTGCGCGGGCTGTTGTGCTGAATCTCGTCCGCTCGCTCCGGCCGGCACAGTGGACGAAGAACCTGATCGTCTTCGCCGCGCTGATGTTCGGCCAGCGGCTCCAGGACGTGCACTCGGTCCTGTTCGCGTGCGGCGCATTTGCGGTCTTCTGCGTCCTGTCGGGCGTCGTGTACCTCGTGAACGACGTGGCGGATCGCGATACCGATCGCCGCCATCCCATCAAACAGCACCGTCCGATTGCCTCGGGCGCGCTGCCCGTGCCGGTCGCGCTCACGGCCGCGGCCCTGCTCGGCGCGCTCGCGCTCGGCGCCGCCTTCTGGCTGCGCCCCGCATTCGGCGTCATCGGCGCCGCCTACCTCGCCCTCCTGGCCTTCTATTCCGGTCCGCTCAAGCACGTTGTCATCATCGACGTCCTGACGATCGCGGTGGGCTTCGTGCTGCGCGCTGCGGCCGGTGCGGTGGTCATCAACGTCCCGATCAGCCACTGGTTGCTGTTCCTGACGATCCTGCTCGCGCTCTTCCTCGCGCTGAGCAAACGGCGGCACGAGCTGGTTCTGCTCGCCGACGGCGCGACAAGTCACCGGCGGATCCTCGAGGAGTACACCCCGTACCTGCTGGATCAGATGATCGCGGTCGTGACCGCGTCGACGCTCGTCGCCTACGCGATCTACACCGTGAGTCCCGAAACGGTTGAGAAGTTTCACACGCAGATGCTCGGGCTGACGCTGCCCTTCCCCCTTTACGGCATCTTTCGCTACCTTTATCTGGTACATCAGAAGGAAGGCGGCGGCAGCCCGGCCGAGATGCTCCTGAACGATCGTCCGCTGCTGCTCTGCGTCGCCCTCTGGGCCGCCACGGCGGGGTTAATCATCTACGGGCCGAACGTGGCGTTCCTCGACGGCTTGATCAGTTAGAAGTCCCATGGC
>JBBWZJ010000087.1:0-29446 GCA_039648985.1 Acidobacteriota bacterium
CCAGCGCGCGCCCGAGCGCGCGGCGACCTTCACGACGATCTCCGGACGCCTGATCCAGCGGCTCTACACTCCTGACGACCTGCCTGGCTTCGATTACTCCCGCGACCTCAGCAACCCTGGCGAGTTCCCCTACGTCCGCGGCATCCATCCCAGTGGCTACACAGGGAAGCTGTGGACGATGCGGCAGTTCGCGGGGTTCGGTACACCCGAAGAGACCAACGCGCGATACAAGGCGCTGCTCGCCGCGGGCGGCACGGGGCTGAGCGTCGCGTTCGATCTCCCGACGCTGATGGGCCGGGACCCGGACCACGAGCTTGCGCTCGGCGAAGTCGGCAAGTGCGGCGTCAGCATCATGTCGCTCGCGGACATGGAGCGGCTGTTCGACGGGATCCCACTCGCCAGCATCACGACGTCGATGACGATCAACTCGCCGGCGCCGATGCTCTTCGCGATGTACCTGGCGGTCGCGGAAAAGCAGGGCGCGGACTGGCGCAGCCTCTCGGGCACGATTCAGAACGACATCCTCAAGGAATTCATCGCGCAGAAGGAATACATCTATCCGCCGCGGCCGTCGATGCGGCTCATCACCGATGTCTTCGCGTTCTGCTCGAAGGAAGTGCCGCGGTGGAACACCGTGTCGGTCAGCGGATATCACATCCGGGAGGCCGGCGCGACGGCGCTGCAGGAGCTCGCGTTCACGCTCCGCGACGGCGTCGAATACGTGCAGTACGGCGTCGACGCGGGGCTCGACGTGGACGATTTCGCGCCGCGGATCTCGTTCTTCTTCAATTCGCACAGCGACTTCTTCGAAGAGATCGCGAAGTTCCGGGCGGCCCGGAAGATCTGGGCCGAGGTCATGCGCGACAGGTTCGGCGCGAAAGATGAGCGATCGTGGAAGCTGCGATTCCACACGCAGACCGCCGGCGTGTCGCTGACCGCTCAGCAGCCGTACAACAACGTCGTACGCACAGCGCTCCAGGCGCTCGCCGCCGTCCTGGGCGGGACGAACTCGCTGCACACGAACTCGCTCGACGAAGCGCTCGCGCTGCCGACCGAGGCCGCCGCGACGCTGGCGCTGCGCACGCAGCAGATCATCGCGCACGAGAGCGGCGTCACGGACGTTGTCGACCCGCTCGGCGGGTCGTACTTCGTCGAACGGCTCACGCTCGACATGGAGCAGGGCGCGAAGGCGTACTTCGACACCATCGATCGCATGGGAGGCATGGTCGAGGCGATCGAGGACGGCTTCCCGCAGCGCGAGATTGCCGAAGCCTCCTACAAGTTCCAGCAGGCGTTCGAGCGGCGCGAGAAGATCATGGTGGGCGTGAACGAATACGTGGAGACCGACGAGCCCCCCTTCCCGATCCTCTACATCGACGATCGCGCAGCCGACACGCAGCTCGCGCGTCTCCAGGAGCTGAAGCGAACGCGCGACAACGACGCGGTGCGGCGGTCGCTCGACGCGCTCGGCGCCGCAGCGCGCGGGCGCACGAATACGATGTACCCTCTCCTCGACTGCGCGCGGGCCTACGCGACCGTCGGTGAGATGTGCGACACCCTGCGCGAGGCGTGGGGGGAATACGAAGAAGAGCCTCTGATCTGATCTAGAGGGTGCCAGGGCTGCCAAGGTGCCGAGGGTGCTCAAGATCGGGACCCGGGATCCGGGACTCGGGACTCGAAACTGGAACCTGGTTGAACTGAAAGCTGAGAGCTGAAAGCTTTTAGCTGAAAGCCGGAAGCCGGAAGCTGGAAGCTGATTGTTATGCGCCACATCCGCGTCGTCATCGCCAAGCCGGGTCTCGACGGCCACGACCGTGGCGCGAAGGTGATCGCGCGTGCGCTGCGGGATGCGGGGATGGAAGTGATCTACACCGGGCTGCGCCAGACGCCCGAGATGATTGTCGCAGCGGCCCTGCAGGAAGATGCCGACGTCATCGGACTCTCCATCCTGTCCGGCGCGCACATGCACATCTGCCCGAAGATCATGCACTTGCTGAAAGAGAAGGGGCTGGACGACGTGCTCGTGGTCATTGGCGGCATCATTCCCGACGTGGACATCCCGAAACTCAAGGAAGCGGGGGTGAAGGGCATTTTCCTGCCCGGCACCCCCATGAAGCACATCATCGACTTCATCGGGGCAAACGTCCGCACCCGGGTGGAGCAGGTCTGACATGCCCTACAAGTTGCTGCTTGCCGACGACAGCGTCACCATCCAGCGCGTGATCGAGCTCACGTTCGCCGACGAAGACATCCAGGTCTCCGCGGTCGGCGATGGCAAAAAGGCGATCGCCGCGATCCAGGCGGATCGCCCGGACATCGTCCTGGCCGACGTCGGGATGCCGGAACGTGACGGCTACGAAGTCGCGGCGTTCGTGAAGACCAACAGCGAGCTCGCGCACATCCCCGTGCTCCTGCTGACCGGCGCCTTCGAGCCCATTGACGAAGCGCGCGCGCGCGCGGTCGGCTGCGACGGCGTCCTCGTGAAACCGTTCGAGCCGCAGATGGTGATCAACCGCGTCAAGGATCTGCTCGCGGGTCGCCGTCCCGCGGGGCTCTGGTCCACCGCCGCCGCCCCGCATGGCATCCGGCCGTCGGGCGCCCCGGCGGGAGAGGCTCGTGGACCGGCGCCGCAGGCGCCCGCCGCGCCGGCCGGTTCGCTCGAGGATTATTTCGATCGTCTGGACGCGGCGTTCGCCAGCATGGAGGGTCCGTCCGCGCCGCCGGCCTCGATGGGGGCCCAGGCGGCTGCGCCCCTTGCGTCGCGAGCCCCGGCGGAGCTCGATCTGGCACCGCAGGTGCGGCATGCAGCGG
Organism: Acidobacteriota bacterium; assembly: GCA_039648985.1. Lineage (GTDB taxonomy): Bacteria > Acidobacteriota > Vicinamibacteria > Vicinamibacterales > 2-12-FULL-66-21 > JALZOC01. The sequence continues at coordinate 2,812 of JBBWZJ010000087.1, forward strand.
CGGGGCTCCCGGAGGCTATTGCCGACTGGGATCCCGACCTCACAGGCGACCCTCGGCGACCCGCGCCTATCGAGCCGCGACCGATCGACCTCGACCCGTCGCGCAACTTCGCTCCGATCACGGCTCCGCGCGCGCCGGCTCCCAACGTGCCTCCCGCGCCTGTCGCGCACGCTGCTCCCGTCGTGGACGAAGCCATGCGGCCCGCGCCGGAAGCACAGGAACCTGTGAACCGCACTCGCGCCGTGACGGCGTCGCCAGCGCCTTCCCTGGCGGACGCGTTCACAGCGCTGCTCTCGGCGGAACACGGGCGTGCGCTGTCGCCCTCCGCGATCGGCCCTGCATCGGACGACGTGGTCGAAGACATCGTCAGGCGCGTGATCCTGCGCATGGGCGATCGCGCCGTCCGCGAAACGGTCACGGAGGTCGCGGAGCGACTCGTCCGTGAAGAGATCGCCCGCATCAAGAGCGCATAGACGAAGCGGTCAGGCCTGATGCATCAGCCGCCTACGCGGAGCTGAAGCTCCGCGCTACGTACGCATGCTGGCCCAACGGTACGTAGGCCGGAGCTTTAGCTCCGGCGAAGGCGGTACGTAGCCTGGAGCTTTAGCTCCGGCAACGCTGGAAGGTGAGGTACCATCAGCGTTTATGCCAGACGGCTTTCTCCTGAATGATCCTGGTGCGGTTCCCGACAAACCGGCACTCGAGGGGCTCGAGCAGAAGTGGATCGCCCGCTGGGACGCGGAGCGGACCTACCGCTTCGATCGGACGCGCGGTCGCGCCGACGTCTACTCGATAGACACGCCTCCGCCGACCGTCAGCGGCTCGCTGCACGTCGGCCACGTCTTCTCCTATACCCACACGGACGTCATCGCCCGGTTCCACCGGATGCGCGGCAAGGCCGTGTTCTACCCGATGGGATGGGACGACAACGGACTGCCGACGGAACGGCGCGTTCAGAATTTCTTCGGCGTGCGCTGCGACCCGTCGCTGCCGTATGACGCCGCGTTCGTGCCTCCGGAGAAGCCACCCAAACAAGCCATTTCGGTATCGCGGCCGAACTTCATCGAGCTCTGCGCGCGGCTGACGGCCGAAGACGAGAAGGTATTCGAGCACCTCTGGCGATATCTCGGGCTGTCGGTCGACTGGTCGATGACGTATGCGACCATCGGCCGTCGCGCCCAGCGCATTTCGCAGCTCTCGTTCCTCCGGCTGCTGCAGCGGGGGATTGCGTACCAGCTGGAGGCGCCGACGCTCTGGGATGTGGACTTTCGCACGGCCGTCGCACAGGCGGAGCTCGAGGACCGCGAACAGCCCGGCGCCTATCACCGCATCCGTTTCGCGACCGCCGGGTCCCCGTCCAGCGCCGCGTTCCTCGAGATCGACACGACCCGGCCCGAACTGATCCCGGCGTGTGTCGCGCTCGTTGCCCATCCCGAGGACGAGCGCTACAAGCCGCTCTTCGGCACCGAGGTGATCACGCCGCTCTTCGGCGTACGGGTTCCGGTCCGCGCCCATCCGCTCGCGGATCCCGAAAAAGGGACCGGCGTCGCGATGATCTGTACGTTTGGCGACGTCACCGACGTCGTCTGGTGGCGCGAGCTCGGCCTGCCTGTCCGCTCGATCATCCAACCGAATGGCGCGTTGCGACCCGTGACATTCGGGCAGGAAGGGTGGGACTCGGCCGATGCCGGCGCTGCACAGCAGCACTATGACCAGCTCGCGGGGCTCTCCGCCACGAAGGCCCGCGTCCGCATCGTCGAGCAGCTGCAGCAGTCGGGCGCGCTCGTCGGCGAGCCTCGTCCGATCACGCATGCGGTGAAGTTCTACGAGAAAGGGGATCGTCCGCTCGAAATCCTGACGAGCCGGCAATGGTTCATCAAGACGATGGACCATCGTGAGGCTCTGCTGGCGCGAGGCCGCGAGCTCGAGTGGCACCCCTCCTACATGCAGGCGCGGTTCGAGAACTGGGTGAACGGGCTCGCTGGGGACTGGTGCGTGAGCCGCCAGCGGTTTTTCGGTGTGCCATTCCCACTCTGGTACAAGCTCAGGGCCGATGGATCGATTGACTACGACGCGCGTCTCCTCCCAGCCGAGGATCGCCTGCCGATCGACCCTTCGACGGATGTTCCCGAAGGATACCGGCCAGACCAGCGGAATCAGCCGGGCGGGTTCGCCGGGGATCCGGACGTGATGGACACGTGGGCAACCTCGTCGCTCACCCCCCAGATCGCGGGGGGCTGGGGCGACGATCAGGATCTGTTCGAGCGCGTCTTTCCGATGGACGTGCGCCCGCAGGCACACGACATCATCCGGACGTGGCTCTTCGACACGGTGCTGCGGTCGTATTTCGACTTCGGCACGCTGCCCTGGAAGAATGCGGCCATCTCCGGATGGGTGCTGGATCCCGACCGCAAGAAGATGTCGAAGTCGAAGGGGAACGTGGTCACCCCGATGGCGCTGCTCGAAGAGCATGGAGCGGACGGGGTGCGGTACTGGGCCGCCAGCGGGAGGTCCGGCACCGACACGGCATTCGATCCGGGCCAGATGAAGGTCGGACGCCGGCTCGCGATCAAGCTGCTGAACGCATCGAAGTTCGTGCTCGCCAACCGCGGGGCGCACGGCGCCGTCACGGCCGCTGTCGATCGCGGGCTGCTCACATCGCTTGCGTCGCTCGTGCGCCAGTCGACAGCTGACCTCGAGCAGTACCACTACACGCGTGTGCTCGAGATGACTGAATCCTTCTTCTGGAGCTTCTGCGACGACTACCTGGAGCTCGTCAAGGGCCGCCGCTACGGCGATCAGGGTGCGGATCTCGCGGCCTCCGCCAACGCGACGCTCCTGACGACCCTCTCGACCCTCCTTCGTCTCTTCGCGCCGTTCCTGCCGTTCGTGACCGAGGAGGTCTGGTCGTGGTGGCAGGAAGGGTCGATTCACAAGGCGGCGTGGCCTGCCCCTGAGGAAGTGCTCGCCGCGTGCGGGAACGTCGATCATCCCGACGGCGTCGAAGCGCTCCAGTTTGCAACGACGGTGCTTGGAACGATCAGGAAGAAGAAGTCGGAGGAGCAGCGCCCGCTCAAGACGCCCGTGACGCTTGCCGTCGTCCGCGCTCCGCAGGCGCAGCTCGCGCTGCTGCCGACTGTCGAAGCGGATCTCAGAGCGTCGGGGCTGATTCAGCAGCTGGACACGCAGGAACTGGACGTGCTCCAGGTGGACGTGACGCTCGCGCCGGTCGAAGGCGTGGCCGGGGACCGGGCATGAAGTCGGTCCCGTTTGCGCCGCTCGATCCGGCGCTGTACCGGGAAGCCGTGCGGCGGGCGCTTGCGGAGGATCTCGGCTGGGGAGACGTCACCACCGAGGCGACGGTCGACTCATCCTTGCGTGCGCGCGGCGTCATCCTCGCGAAGTGTGATTGCGTGATCGCCGGCCTCGAAGTGGCCGCGGAAGCCTTTCGTCAACTCGATCCGGGCGCCGTTTTCACCGTCGTCCGCGCGGATGGCGAGCGATGCACACCGGGGACGGTGATCGCCGAAGTCAGGGGAACGGCCGCCGCGATGCTCACCGCCGAGCGAACGGCGCTCAACTTCCTCCAGCGTCTCTCCGGGATCGCGACGCTGACCCGCCGGTATGTAGACGCGTCGGGTGGCACCATCACGATCCTGGACACGCGAAAGACGACGCCCACGCTGCGGGCGCTGGAAAAGTACGCGGTGCGCGCGGGCGGGGGGACGAATCATCGAGCGGGCCTGGACGACGGCATTCTGATCAAGGACAACCATATCCGCCTCGGCGGAGGCGTTGTGAAGGCCGTCCGCCGGATGAAAGCCGCGCGGCAGGAGATGCCGATCGAGATCGAGGCCCAGAGCCTCGATCAGGTGGACGAGGCGATCATCGCCGGCGCAGATGTCATCCTGCTCGACAACCTGCCGATCGACGAGGTCCGCGAAGCCGTGCGGCGGATTGCCAGGCGCGCGAAGGTCGAGCTCTCGGGTGGCGTCACGCTCGAGCGAATCCCCGAGCTCGCCAGGACGGGGGCCGACTTCGTATCGGTTGGCGCGCTGACGCATTCCGCGCCCGCTGCCGACCTGAGCTTCGAGCTCGAGCCCGAGCCGGCTGCGGCGACGGGGACGGCGAAGGCACCGGCCGAGTCGGGAGGGGTGCCGTGATGCTCCGGTCCGCCGGCGTCCCGGTGTAGTGACGGATGTCCGAGCCGCTTCCACCAGAGTTCAGTGCCGCGCTCGAGTCCACTCGCTCGCGACGCGGTTCATTCGGGTCGCCGATTTACTTTCTGACCGAAACCGGCTCGACGAACGACGATGCGGCGCGGCTCGCCGAGCGTGGAGCATCCGAGGGAACCGTAGTGATCGCGTGGACCCAGTCGGCGGGGCGGGGCCGGTTCGGGCGGCAATGGTTCTCGCCACCCGGTGCGGGCCTCTACGTCTCGGTCGTGTGCCGCACGCCGGCAGTGGCGCCGCTGCTCACGCTTGCGGGAGGCGTCGCGGCAGCCGAGGGCATTTGCGCGGCGACGGGTCTGCCGGTGCACATCAAATGGCCGAACGATATCGTCGTCGAAGCCGGCACACCCGTGCGACGCCGGAAGCTCGCGGGTATTCTCGCGGAGGCATCGACCGGTGCCGACGGGCTGCAGCACGTCATTCTCGGATTCGGGATCAACCTGCGGTCTGCGGCATTTCCTCCTGAGCTGTCGGACCGGGCCACGTCCGTGGAGACAGAGCTTGGACGCGCCCCCGAGAGCGGGCGCGTGCTGGCCGAAACGCTCGCCGCTCTCAACGCGCGTGTCGCGCAGCTCACGGCGGGCGATTCCGCAGCGGTGCTGGAACGATGGCGCGAGCTGGCGCCCTCGGCGCGCGGGACTGCGGTGGAATGGGACACTCCGGCCGGGACGCGTTCGGGGACATCCGCGGGCATTGCCGAGGACGGCGCGCTGCTCGTCCGCGTGGGCGCCGGGATCGAGCGGATCATTTCGGGGGAGTTGAGATGGGGATGAGGGGCAAACCACGCGTGATCCGCAGGAGAATCGGGAGACGGCATTCGAGATGCTCTTAGCCATCGACGTCGGCAACACGAACATTGTCCTCGGTGTCTTCGAGGGAGAAAGGCTGGCCGAGAGCTGGCGGCTCGCGACGATGCGCGAGCGAACCGCCGACGAAGTCGGGATTCTGGTGACCCATCTCTTCGAGCGCAGTCGCATCGCACTCGACCGCGTGGACGGTATCATCCTGTCCTCTGTCGTACCGCCGCTCACCCGTACGATGGAGGAAATGGGCGAGCGGTTCTTCGCGAGGACTCCGCTCACGGTCGATCCGGGAAGCAACACGGGCATGCCGGTGCTCTATTCACCGGCCTCGGACGTCGGCGCCGACCGCGTGGTCAATGCCGTGGCGGCGTACGAAGCCTACGGCCGCTCGGCGCAGCGGCCGGTCATCGTTGTCGACTTCGGTACGGCGACCACGTTCGATGCGATCTCGCCGACCGGCGAGTACATTGGCGGCGTGATTTGCCCGGGCATCGGCATTTCGGCGGATGCGCTCTTCCAGCGTGCGGCGCGCCTGCCGCGCGTGGACGTCCGCAAACCGCCGACCGTGATCGGCCGGACGACCGTCACCTCCATGCAGTCGGGGCTGTTTTTCGGTTACGTCGCGATGGTCGACGGGATTGTGGCGCGCATGCGCGTCGAGCTCGAGAAAGGGGAGAGCGCGGCCTGCATCGCTACTGGCGGCATGGCGGCGATCATTGCCGGCGAAAGCCGGGCGATCGAGCGCGTGGAGCCGGATCTCACGTTACAGGGCTTGCGGCTGATCTGGGCGCGCAACACGGCCGCGAAGAGCTGAGTGGTGGACCCGTCCGAGTACTGTCGCGAGGTGGAAACCTACCTGTGTCGCAAGAACGAAGGTCACCTCGTTCGCATCGTGGGACCCGCGTTCGAGCAGGTGTGCGGCTGGGCCGCGAGCGGGGTCCCGCTGAAAGTCGTGTTCCGTGGGATCGACCAGTACTGCGAGCGCTACTACGCGAAGGGGCCCCGCCGCCGGCCAATCCGCATTGAATTCTGTGAAGCGGACGTGCTCGATCTCTTCGACGCGTGGCGGCGCGCCATCGGCGTCACGGCGCCGACCACCGGGGAGACGGACGAACAATCGGCACCGCGGAAGGCCTCGCTCACTGTGCACATCGAGCGCGCGATCGCGCGGCTGGCGACCGTGCGCGGGGCGCCAGGGAGGGTTGCGGTCCTGGATGACGTGGTTGACGACGCGGTCCGGGAGCTGGAGGCCCTGAACCGTGATGCGAGGCAGGCGCGGGGTGAGGCGCGCGCACGGATCGTCGATGCGCTTGCCGCCATGGATCGACGTGTCATCGACGCGTCCATTGCGGCCATCGACGCAGCGGCCGCCGCCACGTTGCGCCGCGAGGCGGAGGCCGAGCTCGCGCCGTTCGGCTCCCGGCTCTCTCCGGACGCGCGGGCACGCGCCGCGACTGCGGCATTCGAGCGGCTGGCGCGCGAGACGCTTGGCATCCCTGTCATTTCCTACGAATGAGCGTTCCTCGCGGCCGGCGCGGCGTGAGTGTTCCACACGCGGGCCTCTCCAAAGGGAGCGTGGTGGAACTGACCATCGAGAAGCCCGCGTTCGGGGGCCGGATGATCGCGCGCCATGACGGCCAGGTGGTCCTCGTATCAGGGGCGATTCCAGGCGAGCGGGTCACGGCGATCGTCGAACGCGTCGAGAAGCGGCTCGCGTTCGCGACGGTGCAGGCGGTCATCGAGGCGTCGCCCCACCGCCGGACGAGTGCTTTCGACCCGGCATGCGGCGGGTCCCTGTACGCGCATATCGACTACCACACGCAGGTGGCGCTCAAGTCCGAGGTCGTCGTCGATGCGTTCACGCGGATTGGCCGGATGCCGCCGCCGGGACCGGTGCCCGTCGCGCACTCGCCGGAGCGCGGCTACCGGATGCGCGCGCGGCTGCACGCGCACGGCGGGCGCGCGGGGTTCTACCTGGAAGGGACGCACCAGTTGTGCGAGGCGGCGCCGACCGGGCAGCTCACGGATGCCGCGCTCGGGTCCGTCCAGGCTGCGCTCGCGGCGCTAGGCTCGCTCGCGTCCGAGGTCGTCTCGATTGAAATCGCCGAGAACGTTGCGGCGGACGAACGGGCCCTGCACATCGAGTTGCGCGCGGCCGACCCGCTTCCGGTGCCGGCGCTTGTCGCAGCCGTTGCGGCAGCGCAACTGACCGGCTGCAGCAGCCGCTCCGCAACCGGCACCTTCGCGCGTGCCGGCGAGCCTGTCGTTTCGGATCCACTGCACGCGTTGACCGGCGGCCGGGCGGCGAACGGCAGCCTCCGGCGCCACGCCGCCTCGTTTTTCCAGGGCAACAGGTTTCTTCTCGCCGCGCTCGTGGGGCACGTACTCGATGCGATTCCGGGCGGCGGTGATGTTCTCGATCTCTACGCCGGCGTGGGGCTGTTTTCGGTCTCGCTTGCGGCGGCGGGGCGTCAGGGGATCGTTGCCGTCGAGGGGGACCGCGAAAGTGGCGCGGATCTGCTGCGCAACGCCGCCGCCTACGCGGGCAGCATGATGGCGGTGGTCGGCCTCGTCGAGGACTACGTTCGTCGGCCCGGCGCCCGACCTGCGACGGTCATCGTCGACCCTCCGCGGTCCGGCATCTCGCAGGAAGCGATGGACGCCATCCGGCGCCTCTCGGCAGACAGGATCGTGTACGTGTCGTGCGATCCCCCCACCATGGCGCGTGACGCGCGCCGGCTGGTGGACGCCGCGTATGTTCTCGCATCACTGACCGGGTACGATCTCTTCCCCAGTACGCCGCACGTGGAGGTCGTGGGGGTCTTCGAGCGGGAGAAATAGGGCTCAGGTTCAGCTGATAGCTGTCAGCTCTCAGCCATCAGCTCTCAGACGTAAGACACTCTCAGACGTAAGACAATATGAGATCAGACGTCAGACTCGAGACTGAGACGTGTGCTGCGAACGGACTGCGCTGGGGGTTGAGCACCTCGAACTGAGAACCTGCTGCGAGCTGAAATCTGAGAGCTGAACTCTGAGAGCTGAATGAACCCGATCATCGGCGTCAGCCGTTGCAGCCGCCTGGACGACTATGTCGCGTCGATTGAACTGGCGGGCGGCACGGTCCGCCTGCTGGAAGTCACGGAGAGCCCCCGCGCGGTGTTGGCTGACCTCGACGGGGTGTTGCTGTCAGGCGGCGGCGACGTGGCCCCGGCGTTCTACGGGCAGGATCGGCATCCGGCGGTCTATGACGCCGAAGCGGGTCGCGACGAGTTCGAAATCGATCTCGCACGCAGGGCGCTCGACGGCGACGTGCCAATGTTCGCGATCTGCCGCGGCATGCAGGTCCTGAACGTCGCGGCAGGCGGCACGCTCGTCCAGGACATTCCCACTCAGGTTGCGTCAGATGTCCGCCATGCCGTCGACACGCCAAAAGATGCCCTCGCGCATGTGGTGCATCTGACGAACGGCTCGGCGCTCTCCCGCGCACTGCGCGGGCGGGTGAAAACCGACGACGCCGTGCCCGTCAACAGCCGCCATCACCAGTCGGTCGCCCTCGTCGGGCCGCAACTCTCCACGAGCGCCACCGCACCGGACGGCGTCATCGAAGCGATCGAGCGGCCAGGAGCGCGCTTCTGCATTGGCGTCCAGTGGCATCCGGAGAACTTCTGGCGCACCGGCGAGTTCAAACCGCTGTTCGACGCATTCGTCGAAGCCGCGCGACTCAGCCGCCAGGGCCGACGCGCCTGACCACGCCTGGAAAGCTCTCAGCTGATAGCTGATGTCTGATAGCTGATTAATCCCTACATCTTCGCCGGGACCGTGCAGCCCATGAGCTCGAGTGCCTTCGTCAGCTGTGACCTGTAATACGCGACAGCGGCGGCGCGCCAGGTCCGCGCGTCCTCGCGCTCCTCGTTGAGGATGGAGTACTTGTGGTAGAAGCCGTTGAACGCCTGTGCGAGGCCGAACGCATACTTCGCGAGCACGGAGAGCTCCAGCGTGCGGACCGACTGTTCGACGACCTCGTCGAGTCGTGCCGCTTCGAGGATCAGCCCCCACAGGTCGTGCGCCTCGTCGCTGTCGCCGGTCAGCACGGCTGTTGACGTGTGCGCGACACTCAGCACGACGGCGGCTTCGGTCACGCCGTAGCGCTCCTGCAGCTTGTGGAAGATGTTGTTCGCGCGGACGACCGCGTACTGGAGGTACGGACCGCTCTCGCCTTCGAAGCTCAACGCCTCGTCGATGTCGAACACGATGATTTTTCCGCGCGAGAACTTGACCATGAAGTAGCGAACGGCGGCCGTCGCGATCGACGCCGCAATCGCGCGCGTCTCGTCGGCCGTCAGCTCCGCGTTGCGCTTGGCCACCTCCGCCGCGGCTTTGTCAATCAGCCGGTCGAGGAGGTCGTCGGCCTTCACCCCCTGTCCTTTTCGCCCGGACACCTCGACGAAGGGACGGTCGGCGTCAGCCGCCGTGTCGTACCCGAGCTCGCGCGCGGTGGCGTGCGACAGGGCCACCATTTCGTAGGAATAGTGAATCGAGTGCGCCGCCTGTTCGTGATACCCGAGGGCCGCCAGCGCCTGCTTCAGGAGCTTCTGCAGGTATGACTGGCGTGTGTCGATGACGTTGCACACCCAGGATGCACGGCCGAACGCCGGAATATCGAGCCCTGAGGCCTCGGGCGTCGAGCTGGTCGACCAGAGCGGAGGGTTCCCTTCGGTGAAGAGACGGTAGTGAAAATCCTTGCCGAGAAGCCCGAACTTCCACAACTGATAGGCCATGTCCTTCCCGACGTAGGTAACCGTGCCATCGGATCGCACGATGACCTTCTCCCGGGGCTCCTCGGCGGCTTCAGCATCCACGATGTCCGATTCGGGTTGCGGCCGCTCGGCATCGTCCGCGGTCCCGTCGGGATTCTCGTCGATGCGCATGACCCAGCAGCCTTTCAGCTTCCCCTCCTCCTGGAGGAACACAGCGCCCGTCTTCTTGAGAAACTCGAACGCGTGCGTCCAGAAGTGCAGCCGGAGGATGTCGCCTTCCCACGTGAGAAGGTCGTAGCCGATATTCATCCGCGCCATGGTCTTCAAATGAGCGCGGACAATCCGGTCCGCGATGAACGCCGCGAGAGCCGCCGTGTCGGTGCCGCCGCGCTCGATATCGTGGAGGGCGGCGGAGCGAATCGCGAGCCGCTCCTTGCTTCCTTCGTACCACTCGGTCACGCGTGCGTACAAATCCCAGCAGTAATAGTCGAAGCGGCCCGCGTCGGCGATGGCCCGCACCTGGTCGAGGGTCTTGTTCTCGAGCTCGCGAAATCCCACGGCGACGTCCGCCACCTGCACGCCTGTGTCGTCGATGTAGTTCTGAATCTCGACCTGCCGGCCCAGGAACCGGAGCAGCCGGCCGAATGCGTCTCCGAGCGCCGCGTTCCGCAGATGGCCGATGTGCGCGGCCTTGTTCGGATTGATCGCGGTGTGCTCGACGATGGCCTTCTCACCGTGCCGCTCCGGCGAGACACCCCGGGCCTCGAGCCACTGGACCGCCATCGCCGGGCGATCGAGAAAGAAGTTGACATAGCCGTTCGGCGCGGCCTCGATGCGGGAGAAGCCCGGAACCTCGCCGATCGCCGCTGCGATCTCCTGCGCGATCGCCCGAGGCGCCTTGCGGAGCCGCCGCGCCAGCTCGAAGGCGAGCGGCACCGCCAGATCTCCAAGGGCTCGCCGCGGCGCCGCTTCGACAGGGATGGCGGCCAGCACCGGGTCGTCCGCAGGGACGGCATAAAGGCGCGTGACGGCGTCAGCCATCCGCGCGCGGACGAGTCGATGGATCGGCAGGATCATGTCGTGAGTGGTCTGTCCTCTGGCAGCTAGGTGTGCGAACGGTCAGTCGTGATAGGATCTTCCGTCGATACCAATCCCTTGGCGCGCGCGTAATCATGCGGCGTGTTGACGTTCATGAACAGCCGGTCGTCCGGGTCGTACATCGCGATGATATCCGGCCCGATCTCGACGACGCGAACCCCCTGCGGCGCCGTGGATGCCTGCAGTTCGCCTCGTGTGATGCGCGCCAGCATTTCCGGCGCACACGCCCGCGAGTAGACGGCACAGAGCGGCTCCAACCCTCGATGGCTTCGCGGCATCACGACATCGGCGTGCTCATCGGCCAGCCGCCGCAGGAATGCGGCGGACACGAACGGCATGTCGCACGCGAGCACGAGCGTGCGCTCGCTGGGCGACCGCACGACCGCCGTGTAAATGCCGCCGAGCGCGCCCGCGCCCGGCACGACGTCCGCGACAACAGGCAGATGGCGCGAGGCCCACACGTCGGATTCACCACCGACGACGAAGATGTGCGTCGCGACCGTACCGAGCGAACGCAGCTGCCGATCGACGATGTCTCCGGCGCCGAGCGCGAGTCCGCCCTTGTTGACGCCGCCGAGGCGCGTGGCCCTGCCGCCCGCGAGGATCGCCGCAGCCAGCGTGCTCGTATGCATCATTCCAGAATCTGCCACTTTACCAGCCGCCCGAGAACACACACAAGATCGAAGCGCGGCGGGCGGGCGTCGGCGGCGGCCGGTCCAGAGGCATGAGCGAACCGCGCATCGGCCGTGTGCTCGTGGCGAGTCTGCACCAGGCGATCGGGGACCTGCTTCCCACGCGCCTGGAATTCTACGAGAACTGGATCAACGTCAACGGGCTGCGCGAAGGCACCATCGGCCTCGCGCCGCTCTCGGCCGTTCTGAGCTTCCTGCGCACTGAAGGCGCGGCCTACTCGACAATCACCGCTCGGGCGGGGGAGTATGCCGGCGACTGGACCGTCAACACGCTGTCACCGTTCGAACGCCGCTTCATCTCGCGCCTGCCGTCGTCGCTGCGGGCGAGGGCAGCCCTGCGGGTCGGCCGCATGCTCGTGCGCAGCACGTATCCGGGCTCCCGCGCCATCGTTCGGATGAGGAAGGGGACCGCGTCAATCGATCTGAGAGGATCGCTCTTCTGCGAAGTTCGCGAGACCTCGATCCTGCCGCTCTGCGGCTTCTATGCGTCGGCGATCCGGCGGGTGATGGAGCTGTTCGAGCTGCGTGCGGACGCGAGCGTGACCGAATGCCGGGCCGGCGGCGCGAGAAAGGGATGCCTGCTCTCGGTTGTCGTCACCGGCGGTCCTGCGCCCGTCGACGAGCAGGCGGCCGCGTAGGCAGCCCGCCGGGCAGGTTCAAAGCATGGAGCACACACCGGCGGAACGGGGCGGCCCCGAACGACTCCGCATGCGCTCCCGGGTGCGCGGCCGTTCGCCGCTGCCGGGGGCGTGCGGTTTCCTCGCCGTTCTCGTCCTCTGCAGCGCACCGTGCCTGGCCCAGCCCCGGAGCGGCGGTGAACGTGTACTTGTCGTCCCCTTCGACAACAGGCAGCACGAACCCGCGGTGTATTGGCTGTCGGAAGCGTCCGCCGTTCTCCTGGCTGACGAACTGCAGGCGCGCGGCGTGGGCGCGATCACGAGAGTCGAGCGCGTTCGCGCCTTCGAGCGGTTGCACCTGCCGCTCTCGGCGTCACTGAGCCGGGCTACGCTCATCAAGGTCGGAGAGCTCGTCGGCGCGTCCCAGGTCATCGTCGGTGCGTACGCGCTGGAGCGGGACACGTTGAAGGTGAGTGCGCACGCGATTCGCATCGACGTCGGCCGGCTTCAGCCCGACGTCGTCGAGCAGGCGCCACTCAACGAGCTGTTCACGACGTTCGATCGGCTCGGAGGCCGCCTGGCGGGGGACGCGCAGGCGGCTGTCCGCCCTCGCGCCCCGCGCCCCCCGCTTGGCGCGTTCGAGAACTACATCAAAGGGCTCATTGCCGAGAGCCCCGCCGCACAGGCGACGTTTCTCGAGACAGCCGTGCGGCTGTTCCCGGGGTACGACCGGGCCGAGCTCGCCTTGTGGGACGTCCGAACTGATCAGGGTGACCATGCGGCGGCTCTGGCGGCGGCCCGCGCCGTCACGCCTGGAACGGCGCTCGCCGCGCGTGCCCGCTTCCTCTCGGGCGTGTCGCTCCTCAGCCTGAAGCGTTACGACGAGGCGTTCGACCTGTTCAAGACGCTGATTGATGAAGCTCCGGTCCCGCCGCTCGGGACCGGTCTCAAGCCGGGCGGCGCGGCCTACAACAACCTCGGCGTGCTGGTGATCCGTCGCGGCGCAACGCCGCAGAGCGGAACTGCGGCGTTCTATCTGACGAAGGCCGCCGACGCCGACCCTGGAGATTCCGACTATCTCTTCAATCTCGGCTACGCGTACATGCTCGATCGCAACTACCAGGGAGCCGTGTACTGGTTACGGGAAGCCGTCCGGCGGGATCCCGCGGATGCTGACGCGCACTACGTCCTCGCCGCCGCGCTGCAGGCGTCAGGAAGCGCCGTCGAGGCCGACCGGGAGAAGGAACTGGCGCGGCAACTGTCTTCCCGGTACGAGGAGCTGGAAAAAAGGACCGCCGCTGATCGCCTGCCGGTGCCCCGCGGGCTGGAGCGGGTGCGGGCTGAGCCCGATCCATCCGCCGGTGTACGGCCCGACCCCGTGATCGTCAACACCGCGCAGCGCGACCAGCGGGAGCTGGCGGCGTTCCATCTCGATCGCGGCCGCCGGCTGTATGAGCGCGAGGAGGATCGCGAGGCGCTCACCGAGCTCCGGCGCGCCGTCTATCTGTCTCCGTACGATGCGCAGGCACACCTGCTGATTGGCCGGATTCTGCTCCGGGCCGGCCGGCCGAAGGAGGCGCTGGACGCATTGAAGATTTCGATCTGGAGCGCCGATTCCGCAGCCGCCCGGATCGCGCTGGCGGAAACCTATCTCAAGCTCCACAATGCGCCGTCCGCGCGCGCGGAGCTCGACCGCGCCCTCACGCTCGATCCCGCCTCGTCCGAAGCAAAGCGTATACTCGGAACGATCAAGTAGGTTCGGAACGCCGGGCTTCTGCCCTTGTGGCTTCCGGCTTCAGCCGGAAGGGAAGCATCATGCCGAAGTTCGCCGGCGCCTCTCTCGCGCTCATTCCCGCTCTCTTTCTCGTACTCGCCGGACCCGCACGGATCGGGGCCCAGGCCCAGGCGCAGCACGGCCGCGATGTGTATACGGCGGAGATCGACGGGATCATCCACCCGGTGGTCGCGGAGTATGTCGCCGAGACCATCAGGCGCGCCGATGCCGCCGGGGCCGCGCTCGTCGTGCTGACGCTTCGCACACCGGGAGGCCTCGTCGATTCCACCCGCGACATCAACAGCGCGATCATCGCGGCCCGGACGCCCGTGGCCGTGTTCGTCGGCCCCTCGGGCACCCGCGCGGCATCGGCCGGGTTCCTCATCACGATGGCGGCGGACATCGCCGCCATGGCGCCGGGAACCCACATCGGCGCGGCGCACCCGGTCGCGGGGAACGGCGAGAAAGTGGACGACACGATGGCGCGGAAGATGGCGTCCGACGTCGCCGCCTACGCTCGGACGCTGGCGACCCAGCGAAAGCGCAACGTCGCGCTCGTCGAACAGGCGGTGATGGACAGCCGTTCGTTCACGGAGCAGGAGGCGCTCGGCGCCGCCCCCCCGCTCATCGATTTGATCGCGACCGACGTGCCGGATCTGATTCGGAAACTGGACGGCCGCGTCGTGACCCGCTTCGACGGCCGCACCGATACGCTGCACACAGCCGGCGCGACAACGAGGTTCGTGCCCATGACATGGGCACAGCGGCTGCTGAGCGGCGTTGCGCATCCCCAGGTGGCGTATCTGCTCCTGACCCTCGGCACGCTCGGTCTGACGATTGAGTTGTGGAGCCCCGGCGCCGTTCTCCCGGGGATCGCGGGCGGCATCTGCCTGTTGCTCGCGTTCTTCGCCTTCCAGGTGTTGCCCGTCAGCTATGCGGGCGTGCTTCTCATCCTCTTCGGACTCGCCCTGCTCGTGCTGGAGGTCAAGGTCGCCAGCTTCGGGTTGCTCGCGGTCGGCGGCATCGTCTCGCTGCTCTTCGGCTCGATGATGCTGATTGATTCTCCGCTCCCCGAGCTGCAGGTGGGCCTGCGGCTGATCGTCCCGATTACGCTCGGCCTCGCCTGCGTGCTGCTGTTCCTGGTTCGGCTCGCGGTCCGCTCGCAGCGGGAACGGCCGGTCACCGGTGTCTCGGGGATGATCGGGGAAGCGGCGGAGGTGCTGATCGCGATCGAGCCCGGCCGTCCCGGCAGCGTGCGCACGCATGGCGAAATCTGGAGCGCGACGGCCGACGATCGCCTCGAACCCGGACGGCAGGTGCGCATCACAGGCATGACGGGACTCACTCTTCATGTTCGCGCCGATTCGGCCGAACCCACGCAGAGCCGCGGCCCGCTGACCCTGAGCCCCGAACCCTGAACCCGAACCCCGAACCGGAACCCGGAACCCGGAACCCGGAACCCGGAACCCGGAACCCGGAACCCGGAACCCGGAACCCGGAACCCGGAACCCGGAACCCGGAACCTGAACCCCGAACCCGCAACCCCGAACCCGGAACCCCTGTATGATTCCCCGCGGAGGCACTGAGTGCTCATTCCCCCGGTCCTGATTGTCGTCGCGATTCTCGTGTTCTATCTCCTGAGCTCGATCAAAATCCTCAATGAATACGAGCGGGCCGTTGTCTTCCGGCTCGGGAAGCTGCTCAAGGACCCGAAAGGCCCCGGTGTCATCTTCGTCTTCGCCCCGCTCGACCGGATGGTCCGGGTCAGTCTGCGCACCATCGTGATGGACGTGCCGCCGCAGGACGTGATCACCCGCGACAATGTGTCGGTCAAGGTGAATGCTGTCGTCTATTTCCGGGTCATGGATCCACGGCGCGCCATCGTCGAAGTCGAAAGCTATCACTACGCGACGTCCCAGCTGGCGCAGACCACGCTGCGGAGCGTGCTCGGCCAGGTTGAGCTCGACGACCTGCTGTCGCAGCGGGAGCAGCTCAATCACAAGCTGCAGCAGATCCTCGATCAGCACACCGATCCCTGGGGCGTGAAGGTGTCGTCTGTGGAGGTGAAGCAGGTGGACCTGCCGCCGGACATGCAGCGCGCGATGGCCAAGCAGGCGGAAGCCGAGCGGGAGAAGCGTGCTAAAATCGTCCACGCGGCCGGTGAGCTGGAAGCTTCCGAGAAGCTGGCCATGGCGGCCACTGTCATCGCCAGGGAGCCCGTCACGATCACGCTCCGGTACCTCCAGACGCTCACCGAAATCGCGTCCGAGAAAAACTCGACCATCATCTTCCCGCTGCCGATTGAGCTGATGAACGTCCTCGTCGGCCGGAAATAAGGCGTAAGGCGTGCCCGAGCTTTCACACGACACGGCCGAAGACGGCTTCCACGAAATCCAGTTGAGCGGGAAGCAACTTGTCTTCCTGTTCATCGTGACGACGAGCGTCGTCGTGGGTGTCTTTCTGTTCGGGGTGCTCGTCGGCCGCGGCGCGCGCGATCCAAAGGCGGACGAGGCGGCACCTGTCACATCGTCCGAGCCTGCCCCGTCCCCCGCTGCTGGTAGCGGACCGCCGGCGCTCGAGGCGCCAGTCCCAGTCGACGAGGCTCCAGCGGGCAAACTGGATTACACCAAGCGCCTGACGGACCAGGCGCCCGCGCCGGAATCGTTGAAGGCACCCGCCGAAACGCCAAAGGCGCCTCCTCCGGCCCCTGTCGCTCCGAAAGAGACCGCGAGAGAGACGGTGGCGAAGCCCGAGACGCCCGCCGCTGCGCCAGCCAGGTCGCCGGCGCCCGCTCCCGTTCCTGCCGCGACGCCTGCCGCCCTGTCCGCCGCGCAGCCCGGCACGTGGCTCGTGCAGGTCATCGCGACCCGCGATCAGGCCGTGGCGAACTCGGTCGTCAGGAAGCTGACGTCCAAGGGATACCCGGCCTTCCTCGTCAATCCTGTCGCCGGAGCGCCGCAGCCCTTCTACAAGGTGCAGGTCGGGCGGTATCGCGATCGGTCCGAGGCGGAGCAGGTCTCGGTCCGTATCAAGAAGGAAGAACAGTTCCAGTCCTGGATTTTGCGCTAGCCCTCCTCTCGGGGGCGCTGCTCGCCCTCAGCTTCCCGAAGTTCGGCCACCCGGCATTCGCCTGGATCGCGCTGACCCCGCTCGTCATCGCGAGCGCGCGCGCGGCGGGCCGCCCCGCGTCACGCGCCTTCCTCCTCGGCCTTCTCACGGGTGCCGTCTACTTCGCGTGCACGTTGTACTGGCTCGCCGACACCGTCTCGACGTTCGGTGGGCAGGCCCCCGCTGTCGGCGTGCTCGTCGCGGGCGTGCTGGTGGCGTACCTGGCGCTCTTCCCGGCAGCCTTCGCCGTCATCCTCGCGCGGCTGTGCAGCACGTTCGGACAACGTGCGATCCTGCTGGCGCCCGCGGTGTGGGTCACGACCGAGCTCGGGCGCCAGTACGTGTGGGTCGGGTTCCCCTGGATCCTCCTCGGCTACAGCCAGGTCACCGTGCTGCCCGTCGCCCAGCTCGCGTCACTCGTCGGCGTGTACGGGCTCTCCGCCGTCCTTGCGGCGGTCTCGACGGCCGCGGCCCTTCTGGTCCTGGATCGCGGGCGGATGCGCTGGCGATACGCAGCTGTCGTCGCGTTGATGCTGGCGGGCGCGTTGGTCTGGGGCCACGCGCGGCTGAACGGCTCGGTCCTTCTCACTCGCGGGCAGCCTGCCCGGGTCGGGGTGCTCCAGGGCAATGTCGCCCAGGAAGTGAAATGGGATCCCGCCCGCCGGGGTCCCATCACCGAGCTCTATCTGGGGATGACGAGGCGAGCGCTGGCGCAGGGCGCCACGTTCATCATCTGGCCCGAGTCGTCTTATCCGGTCTTTTTCGAACAAGACATCGTCGGCGGCGCGGCGGTTCGGCGCCTGGCGATCGAAAGTGGCGCCACGCTTCTCATCGGAAGCGATCAGATCGAGCCGGTCAGAAGCAGCAGCGACGTCGCGGCGCCGCAGTCGCGCTACTACAATGCGGCGTTCCTGGTGAAGCCCGACGGATCAACCGGAGCGGTCTATCGCAAGATGCAGCTGGTGCCGTTCGGCGAGTACGTTCCGCTCAAGACGCTGTTGTTCTTCGTAGGCCCGATCGTGGAGGCCGTCTCCGACTTCACGCCTGGTGCGGATCCTGTCCTGTTGCCGATCGGAACGCACACCGCCAGCACCGCCATCTGTTACGAAGTGATCTTTCCGAACCTGATTCGCCGCTTCGTGCAGGACGGCAGCGAGTTGCTGACGACCATCACGAACGACGCGTGGTACGGCCGATCGTCGGCCGCCTATCAGCACTGGGATCAGGCATCCATGCGGGCAATCGAACAAGGCCGGTATCTTGCGAGGGCGGCGAATACCGGGATCAGCGGGTTCGTGGATCCTTATGGGCGCATCCTGCAGAAGACTGATCTCTTCGAGCCCGCCATCCTGGTGCAGGACGTTCGCTTCCTGACGGACCGCACCGTCTACAACCGCATCGGCGACATCGTCGCCTGGGCGTCGCTCGTGGTCACTCTCGCCGCGCTGGTGGCGACGCGCCGCGCTGCACGCTGAAACGTGCCACGTGCCACGTGCGCACGTGGACGCACCCTGGCACCCCTGGCACTCTGGCACTCTGGCACGATAAGATTCAACACCATGGCCCTCCAACTCGATGAACAGCTTCGCAGGTATCAGGAACTGGCGCGCCGCGCCGCCGATCTGCGGAGCTATCTTTGACGCTTCCCGCCCGGCACAAGAGCTCGCAACGATAGAGCAGCGCGTCTCGGATCCCGATTTCTGGAAGGACCAGGCGGGCGCGCAGAAGCTGCTGCAGCGCCGCCGCAGGCTCGAGGAGGATCGTGACCTCTCGGACTCACTGCGGCGCCGCACTGAGGATCTCGCCGTGCTCGTCGAGTGGCTCGAAGCGGGCGAGCCGGTGCTCGAGGACCTGGTTCGCGGGCTCGACGAGCTGTCGGCGCAAGTCGACGCCGGCGAGACCAAGAAGATGCTCGGCGGCGAGCACGATCGGAAGAATGCGATCGTCACGATTCACCCCGGCGCCGGCGGCACCGAGTCGCAGGACTGGGCCGAGATGCTGCTGCGGATGTATCTGCGGTGGACCGAGCGCCGCAATTTCAAGCGGGACGTCATCGATCTGCAGCCCGGCGACGAGGCCGGCATCAAGGGCGCGACGATGACGATTGTGGGCGACTATGCGTACGGCATGATGCTGGCCGAGGCCGGCGTCCATCGGCTCGTGCGCATCTCGCCGTTCGACCAGGCGTCGCGCCGGCATACGTCGTTCGCGTCCGTCTTCGTCTGGCCTGAGCTGCCCGAGGATGTGGACGTCGAGATCGACGAGAAGGACCTGCGCATCGACACCTATCGGTCGAGCGGGGCCGGCGGTCAGCACGTGAACGTGACCGACTCCGCGGTCCGGATCACACACCTCCCGACGAACATCGTCGTATCGTCACAGAACGAGCGATCCCAGCACCGGAATCGTGATTCCGCGATGAAGGTACTGAAGTCGCGTCTCTACGATCTGAAGCTGAAGGAGCAGCAGGCGAAGCTCGATCAGCTTGGCGGCGAGAAGAAGGACATCGCCTTTGGCAGCCAGATTCGGAGCTACGTGCTGCACCCGTACCAACTGATCAAGGATCACCGCACGAAGGAAGAGGTCGGCGACGTCAACCGGGTGCTCGACGGCGATATCGACGGATTCATCAAGACGTACTTGATGCGGAAGGCCGCCGGCACTCTCGGTCAAGCGGTGCCGGACGAAGACTAGCGGAACAGTCGCGCGGGACGGACTGCCTTCAGCCCTACTGCTTCATCGACCCGGGCTGCGTGCCGGCGATGAAGGCCTCGGAGATCGCCCCCGGCGTCCCCGGCGCGGCCACGTCGCCGGAGCCCTTGTCGATCGAGACGAACACGATATTGCCCGGCGCCTCGAAGGTGGGCGGCTCCTTCCGGTCGCCAATCCAGGCCTTCATGATGTCCATCCAGATCGGAAGCGCGGCTTCCGCCCCGGTCTGGTTGTGCCCGATCGGCTTCTTCTGGTCGAGACCCACCCACACGCCGAGCGTGATGTCCGGGTCGAACCCGATGAACCATGCGTCCGTGTAGTCGTCTGTCGTCCCAGTCTTGCCGCCGATTGGCCAGTTGAGGGAGGCGGCCTTCGCTGCCGTGCCGCGCTGTACCACACCCCGCAGCAGGGTGGTCATCACGAATGCCGTGTCCGAGCGGATGGCGTCCTTGGGCTCCGGCCGGTTCTCCTCGAGGAGATTGCCCTCGCGATCGGCGACCTTGAGTATCGAGTACGGCCGCATGCGGACGCCCTGGTTCGGAAACGCCGAGTAGGCGCTCGTCATTTCAGTAAGCGTTGCCTCTGCCGCGCCGAGCGCCACCGCGAGATACGGCGGGATGGGGGATTCGAGGCCGAGCCTCCGCGCGTACGAGATCACCTGCTGCGGCCCGAGCTGCTCCATCACCCGCACGGCGGGGACGTTGCGTGACTCCTCAAGCGCGTGCCGCAACGTGATCGGGCCTTCGAACTTGTGATCGTAATTGAGGGGCGTGTAAGTGGGGGAGCCCGCGGCGCCCGGAAAGCTCGTCGGCACATCCATGATCGTCGTCGTCGGGGTATACCCGCGGTCGATGGCTGCCGTGTAGACGATCGGTTTGAATGCGGATCCGACCTGGCGCGACGCCTGGGTCGCGCGGTTGAACTTGCTCCGCTCGAAGCTGAACCCCCCGACCATGGTCTTGATCTGTCCCGTGCGGTTGTCGATCGCGAGGACCGCGCCTTCGACGAGCGGTGGCTGTTCGAGTGTGCCGGTTGCCGCGTGGGCCGCCTCGTCCAGCGTCACCAGCCGCGCCTCGACGAGATCGCCAGGCGAGACCAGCTGCGTCGCGGACGTCTTGCCCGTCCACGCATAGCCTTTGCGATCGATCGTGATCTGGAGCGGACCCGCCCGCAGCGCCATCGTCGTACCGTCGGCACCCGTCACGACAGCCGGAACGATGTCCGACGCTTTCATCGGGTGATCCCAGCGCGGATGCCGGAACGTCTCGATTGCATGGCCCTCGGCAACGACGT
The DNA here is from genome assembly GCA_039648985.1 of Acidobacteriota bacterium. Lineage (GTDB taxonomy): Bacteria > Acidobacteriota > Vicinamibacteria > Vicinamibacterales > 2-12-FULL-66-21 > JALZOC01. Next base: position 23,898 of record JBBWZJ010000087.1, read on the forward strand.
TCCGCCGTGCCTTGCGGAAGCCGCGGCGTCGATCGATGCGGCGCAGCCCTTCGTCGAGCGCATGGTTCGCGGCCTCCTGCAGCTCGACGTCGAGGGCGGTCTGGATCGACAGGCCGTTCTCGTACAGCCGTTTCGCGCCGTACCGCCCCTCGAGCTCCTTGCGTACTTCCTCCAGGAAGTAGGGGGACACCGACGGGGGCGCTGTCGGCTCGCCGCGAAGCGTGATCGGCTTCTTCTTCGCTTCGTCTGCCTCGGCGGCGGTGATGAAGCCGACCTCCGCCATCCGGCCGAGCGTGTAGTTGCGACGCCGAAGGGCGGCATCCATGTTGACGTACGGGCTCTGCCGCACGTTGCCCTGGAGGATACCGGCGATGAGCGCCGCCTCCTCGAGCGTCAGGTCCTTCGCCGGCTTCCCGAAGTACAGCTGCGAGGCAGCCTGGACGCCGTAGACGCCATGCCCGAAGTACATCTGATTGCAGTAGAGGGTGAAGATCTCGTGCTTGGTGTACCGCTTCTCGATCTGGATTGCGAGGAGTGCTTCCTTGATCTTGCGTTCCCACGTTTTTTCGTCCGTGAGGAACAGCTTGCGCGCGAGCTGCTGCGTGAGCGTGCTCGCCCCGGCCGCCTTGCGGCGTTCGATGATGTCCTTGAGGAGCGTCGTCACGATGCGCGGGATGCTCAGGCCGAAGTGCTGCTCGAATTCCGAGTCCTCGGCGGCCATGATTGCCTGCTTCAACTTCGGGGAGATGGCCTCGTAGGGGATGACCTCCCGGCGCTGAATGGCGAATTCCCCGACCACTTCGCCGCGGGATCCGTACACGCGCGAGATCGTGCTCGGCGCGTAGTCGTCCAGCGCCGAGATCTGAGGCAGGTCCCCCGCGTACGCGAAGATCACGCCCGTCGCGATCCCGAGCAGGGCGGCGATGATGAACAGGACGATCAGGCCCGCGCTGCGGGCGACGCGCACGACGTACTTGGCCATAGTTCAGCGATCAGTCAGAGGTCAACATCAGCTGTCAGCAAACAGCTATCAGCTACGGGCTACCAGCTTCCCGCTTCCAGCTTCCGGCTTCCAGCTCCCGGCTTCCAGTTCGAATCCCGAATCCCGAGTCCCGCTTTTGCCTTCGGATCCCGGATCCCGAGTCCCGACGTTTGGCTCCCGGCTTCCAGCTACCGGCTTCGAGTTCGAATCCCGAATCCCGAGTGCCGAATCCCGCTTTGCCTTCGGATCCCGGATCCCGAATCCCGAGTCCCGCGTTTGGCGCCTTCGGATCCCGGATCCCGGATCCCGAGTCCCGACGTGTGGCACCGTGGCACCCTTGGCACCCTGGCACTCCCGGCACCTCTTATCGCCCCCTCCCTCCCGATCGGGCGTGGCCCTGGCCTGACGACGCGGCCCCGGCGGGCTGCGCTGGCGGCGGTGCGCCGGAGGGCTGCGGTGGCGGAGCGGCACGCTGTACGCCAGCGCCCTGGCGTGCCTCGGGCGCCGGGCGTTCTGTCCGGGGTTCCGCGCGCGGCACTGCGCGTCCACCTTCTGACGCGTGATCCGGCGTGCGCATTTCGGGTCCCGGGCGTCCGTAGCCTACCGGTCGATCCGGCGGGCGCGTGTCGCCCCCCGGCTGGATCGGCGCAGGTGCGCGCACGTTGTCAGTCGTGCGGCCAGAGGGTGAGGGCATTGGCCTGTACACCGGGTTGTCAGCGGGTGTGGCCCGCGGTTGCGCACCGTACTGCGGATAGGGCGCGGGGTACGCGCGTGCCCCGGGGGCAGGCTGCGTCGGGTTCACGGTGCTGACACGCGCGCGGTCCTGATCCGCCCGAACGCCATTCGGCTCAGGGGTCCGATTGTCGGCGCGTGGAACCGCGGTGCCCCCTGCGGCAGCGCCGGGAACCCGCTCGCGGATCATGCCGCTGCTTCGAGTCGATGGTGCGGTGATGCCTCCGTTGCGACTCGAGGCGTTGCCGTCCCCCGCGCGCAACCGAGACGACGCCCCGTTCGTCGCGCCGTCCGATTGATTCGCGCCGCTGCCATCTCTCGTCCCCGCACGATACGGACTGCCATTCGTCGTCCCGACGGACTCTCGCGGGACGGCGCGGGCGCGGTCCGCTGCATCCACACTGTGATCAGGTCCCGGACGGACCGGGGTTGCGCGCGGCGCACCCACCATTGTCCGCGAACGGCCGCCGGGCACTCTCGAGCCAGCGGGCTCGAGGTTCGTATAGACCGGTGAGTCAGCGCGGCGTCCGGCGGCGGTTCCGGCAATCCGGATCGGCGCCGATGAGCGGGGGACGGCGTACCCGCGAATGTCGGGCGCCGCTTCGGCCGTCACAAACCGGCGCGACGGCCCCAACCGGAGGTCGCGCCCGGGCACATCGCGCACGTAACCACGTCCGAAATGCCGATCCGGAACCGCGGTCCAGGCGCGCCACGGATCGTAGCCGCGGCCGGAGAAGGTCGCGAGTTGTATGACGGGGCGGTTGTTCCAGCCGAGTGGACACCAGCTGACGTACCCCGGCGCATATGCCCAGGACACCCACGCAGGGGCCCAGGTGCGGCCCGGAATCCAGAACCACGCGCCGGCCGACAAGCCCCAGCGCCCGTAGTGATGCGTGGGCCAGTCCCACACATCCGCACCGACCCACGTCCATCCGTAGGGACGGAGACTCACCCAACGCCCGTTGCGGTAGGGACGCCAGCCGACGGACACCGCCGGATACCACACATACCCGTACGATGCCTCGTACCTCCACGCCCCATCCCGATCGAATGCGGCGGCGTAGGGCCGGATCTCGTCCGGCAGGTACTGCGTCGAGATACCGAGCCGCTGGTCGCGCCGAGCCTCCGACCAGCGATCGAACGCATCCCAGGACGCCGAGTTGAAGGGGGAGGCGTAGGACGGCGCCAGATCACCGCGCGCCGCGGCGCGTTGTCCTGCCCGCAGCGGCGTGCGTCCGCGATCGTTCACGAGCTCGGCCGCACCGCGCAGCACCTCGAGCTCGACTTCCGGATCCGACCCCGCCCCCTCGACCGAGATCCGGTACTCACCCGGCGCGTCGATGTTCACCGACGCCGCTGGCGCATCCACGCGGTAACTTACGCGCCGGTCCGGGCCCGGGATCGAGAGCCGGATGCGGCCCGCAAGCAATCGGACGAGGTCGTCGGACTCGAAGTCCACCGTGGTCCCGGCATCGAGATGCAGTGTGGCGCCGTCGGCGAATAGAACTTCGAGCCGGCCCGAATCGGTCCGGAGCCGGTCTCCGGCGAGTATCGGCATGTTCTCGGGCGAGGCGTCGGGCTGGCCGTCACGTTCGAGCACGGCCCCGCCATCGACATACGAGACATGGGCGGGCGGCTCGGACGAGGGCTCCTGCGCACGAACCGGCGCAGCGAACGCAAGCGTGATCGCGCAGACGAGACGAGCAAGGCGGCAGGACATAAAGACCTCTCAACCCGGGGGGACGACAGCCGGCAGGCTCATCAGCGGCGAGCGTGCCGGGCGTCGAGCCGCCGGGGTCGCGGTCGGCAGGGTGGCAACCTGATTATAGGCATTACCTTACGTAAATTCCAGTGCTACAGCTTGACTTGTATGTGCTCAGATTTTATACTGTCATCGTTATAAAGATTTAGCCGCATCGGCGGCGGGACGCGAGGACAAACAAGTCATGAGCAAGATTATTGGAATCGACCTGGGCACGACCAACTCGGTGGTGGCGGTGATGGAAGGCGGCGAGCCGGTCGTCATCACCAACCCGGAGGGCAGCCGCATTACGCCGTCCGTGGTGGGCTTCACGAAGTCCGGCGAGCGGCTCGTCGGCCAGGTCGCGAAGCGCCAGGCGGTCACGAATCCCGAAAACACCGTGTTTTCGATCAAGCGCTTCATGGGCCGGCGCTTCGACGAAGTCAACGAAGAGATGAAGATGGTGCCGTACTCGGTGGTCCGCGCATCGAACGGCGACGTGCGCATCAGCGCCTCCGGCAAGGAGTTCTCCCCGCCCGAAGTCTCCGGCATGATCCTGCAGAAGCTCAAGCAGGCCGCGGAGGAGTATCTCGGCCAGACCGTCACTAAGGCCGTGATCACCGTGCCCGCGTACTTCAACGACGCGCAGCGTCAGGCCACCAAGGACGCCGGCCAGATCGCCGGCCTCGAGGTCATGCGCATCGTCAACGAACCGACGGCGGCGGCGCTGGCGTACGGGCTCGACAAGAAGAAGGACGAGACGATTGCCGTGTACGACTTCGGCGGCGGCACGTTCGACATTTCGATCCTGGAGGTCGGGGAAGGGGTCGTCGAGGTCAAGGCGACCAATGGCGACACGCACCTCGGCGGCGACAATCTCGACCAGCGGATCATCGACTGGATCGTGACCGAGTTCAAGAAGACAGAGGGCATCGACCTCTCGAAGGACCGCATGGCGCTGCAGCGGCTGCGCGAGGCGGCCGAGAAGGCGAAGATGGAGCTCTCGACCGTGCTCGAGACGGACATCAATCTGCCGTTCATCACGGCGGACCAGACCGGCCCGAAGCACCTCACGATGAAGCTCACGCGGTCGAAGTTCGAGCAGATCGTGGAGGACCTGCTGCAGAAGACCGTCGGGCCGACGAAGCAGGCACTCGCCGACGCGGGTGTCGACTCGTCGAAGATCGACGAAGTCGTCCTGGTGGGCGGGTCGACCCGGATCCCCCGCGTGCAGGCGATCGTCAAGGAGCTGTTCGGCAAGGAGCCGCACAAGGGCGTGAACCCTGACGAGGTCGTCGCGATCGGCGCCGCGATCCAGGCGGGTGTCCTGGCCGGCGAGGTGAAGGACCTCCTGCTGCTCGACGTCACGCCGCTGTCGCTCGGGATCGAAACGCTCGGCGGAGTGATGACGCCGCTGATTCAGCGCAACACGACCATTCCGACGCGCAAGAGCGAAACGTTCTCGACGGCCGCGGACAATCAGACGAGCGTCGAGGTGCACGTGCTGCAGGGCGAACGTCCGATGGCACGCGACAATCGGCCGCTCGGCAAGTTCCACCTGACCGGCCTGCCGCCCGCGCCGCGCGGGGTGCCGCAGATCGAGGTCACGTTCGACATCGACGCGAATGGCATCGTCAACGTGTCCGCCAAGGACATGGCGACGCAGAAAGAGCAGAAGATCACGATCACGTCGTCCAGCGGCCTGTCGAAGGACGAGGTCGACAAGATGATGAAGGAGGCCGAGTCGCACGCCGAGGAGGACCGCAAGCGCAAGGAAGAGATCGAGACGCGCAACCATGCGGACCAGGCGGCGTACCAGGCTGAGAAGATGTTGAAGGACGCGGGCGACAAGCTGTCCGCCACCGACAAGGCGCCTGTCGAATCGGGCATCGCGGCTCTGAAGGCGGCGATCGAGAAGAACGACGTCGCGGAGATGAAGCGGACGATGGACGCGCTGAACACCGCGCAGCACAAGGTCGCGGAAGTGCTCTATCGGTCGGCGAGCGCCGGGGCGGGCGGCGGCAGTCAGGCGGCGGGGCCGGAGCCGGGCGCAGGGGCCGCGGCCGGCAGCGGCTCGGCGTCGGGCGATGTCAT